>JAJXWQ010000026.1:0-7776 GCA_021781555.1 bacterium | reverse complement strand
CCCTGATGGCTTCCTTCAACTGCGGCAGCGAGGCACTGACGTTGGGGAGCTTGATGATATTTGCCTCGGGGTCCTGCGTGAGCTCGCCGAGGTAGGCCAGATCATCCGGGATGCGCTGCTCTTCGGACAGCTCATCCGGGAAGGTCACGAGGATCCGACTGGCCAGCGAGATGTTTCGCGTAACGACCTCGACTCCGGTCCCCTGCGTAAAAGCCTGGACGATCGGGAGGAGGGAATGGGTTGCCAGAGCCGGAGCTTCGTCGACTTCCGTCCAGATGATCTTGTGCGTCGCCATGTTCGTCGTATTTTCTCCCTGGTTCGCTGCAACAATGGGGAACCCGGCCCGGCGATCGCAGCACTCCTGGTTCGGTCGACTGCCGATTCCGAACGGTTCGGGCCACATCCGCGAGGCCCGGAAACCATTTGCCCCCGCAGATCGAGTTCAGTCCTGGAACGTTGCCGGGAGTCCAGTATACAAAGGAGCAAAAAGAGGCGCCAGCGCGCTGCCCCCCGATCGCTCGCGAACCCAGGGTCTCCCCGGTTCGAGAGGATCGGGCCCGAGAAGTCAAACGGGGACCGGTTGCGCAGCGCAGCGGCCGCGCAGAGGGACCCGTTCCCGCTGCAAAGATCAAACGGGGACCGGTTGCGCAGCGCAGCGGCCGCGCAGAGGGACCTGTTCCCTCTGCAAAGATCAAACGGGGACCGGTTCTTCCGGGTTTCACCAGGACGAACGTGCCAGGATCTTGCACACTTTGGTCGGGCCCCCGTGGGAGGGCGCAACGACAGGATGCGAGCTCAGGCCAGAGGATGCCACGGCGGGAGCCTCGAGGCCTCTTGCTCGAGCAGGGCCGCCTGATCGCCATCAAGGTACCGGCGATGAACGACAAGCGCGTAGACATATTCGTCGAACCAGGCGTCCGTCATCATGAAAAAGCCCTTGTTACCGTAGTCATCACCCCAGCTATTCTCGATCTTCCACTTCGTGGGACGATCTTCCACCAGATCGACCCCAACTAGCACCATGTTATGGGTCAATCGGGCCTGCAAGAACTGCATGCGCCTCGCCCTGTCCATCGAAAACGCGCTGTTGAAGAGGAGATCGTATTCAAGAACGCCGGGGTCCAGGATCCCGAGCTTGCGGCTCGACATCTGCGTGACATCACAGCCGAAAAGGATCGCCTGCTTGTCCTTGAGGGTGCGGATCGCAAGGTCCTTGAGCGCCAGCATCGGCAGGTTCAAGAAGATTCCGGGATCGCCCTCGACCACATTCAGGAACTGCTCGATGTAGAACGTCCGGTGATAAGGGGTGCTCTCGAGTGGCGAACTCATCACCCAGACATACTCGTCGAGATCGAGGCCCACGATCTGCTGGTAGAAGTCGTGCGGCGTCAGGTCGCGCTGGGCGTGGAACTTCTTCTTCTTGTCGCGGTAGGTGAAGTCGAAGCGTTCCGGGGGCTCGCCGAGCAGGATGCAGAGGATACGGTAGATATCGGTGAGAGCCTTGCGCCTGGCCCGATCGATTTCGGCGCTCGAAGCGCCGGAACGATGCAACTCGAACACGACGGCCGCGGCTTCCCGCAGCTTGTAGTCCATGATCTTGTTGAGGAAGGCCGAGTCGCCGAGGTTGAAGGTATCGGCCATGGCCGATTTTGGCACCAGCCCGTATTTGCGGATCAGACTGGCAACCATGTGCCACTCGCCGCCGTCCGGACTGGGTTCGCGCAGCAGGAAGTCGACCTCGCGGTCCTCCGTGGATCGATCGCGCAACGCGACGATCCCCGCCAGAAACCGGTTGGCCTTCTCGAATCGATCCCAGAAGACCAGGTAGTTCTGCGAAAACTCGAAGTTCTCGACCTTGAGCTTCTCGATCACGTGGATCCGGAGCCAGTTGAGGCTGGCGAACATCCAGCAGAAGCCAGCACGCTTCTGGTTGGTGATCGATCCTCCGGTGACTTCGTGAGAGAACTGCCAGTCGATGCCGGCAAGCAGCCGGCGGTTGAGGGCGATCTCCTCGATGTTGCCCTGCGAGCAGGCATTCATTGCCAGGCGGTGGGCCGGATTGGAAGCAAACTCGGCCCGGCATGAGGCCAGGATTTCCGGCGTTATCGCGGCGTTGCCGACCGTGGCCGGCGAAGCGGGAACCGGGGCAGCCGTCGCGCGAGGCATGATCGCCCTCCTCTGGGAGCGAGCCCATCCTACCCTGCCGCGGCCCTCTCGACCACCTGGACCTGCTCCACGAGCGCCCGCGGACGCCCGGCTTCGCGGTCAAATAGAGTGCTCCCGGTTTGAATGGATCGAGCCCGAGAAGTCAAACGGGGACCGGTTGCGCAGCGAAGCGACCGCGCAGAGGGCCCCGTTCAAACTGCAAAAGGCTAAGGGGCATCGGCTGCGGTGGAACTACGCGCCAGCGAGCGAACGCGAGGCGGCCAACAGCAGCTCGTGGCGGCGGTAGGGTTTGCGCAAGAACCCGTTGGCTCCCTCCGCGAGGGGAACGTTTCCGTCCTGGGATCCCGAGACCACGAGGATCGGAATCTGGCCCAGCACAGGATGCGAGCGAACGGCCCGGATGAGCCCGATTCCGCCGATGCCGGGCATCTCGAGATCGGTGATGATGAGGTCAGGTAGCTTGTCGGCATCCGCCATCACCGCGAGGGCCTCCTCGGCGCAAGCCGCCGTCATGACACCCGCGCCCTGGGCTCGCAGGGTCAGCTCCACGAGGTTACGGATCAGGACCTCGTCGTCGACGGCAAGGACCGCGAGCGAGTGCCACGGGGGGTCGGGAAACGGGGCTCCATGGGCGGCGCGATCTATCATGTCTACTGGAACGATGACACTCCATCGTTTCAAATGGTTCTCGGCCAGAGGCGATCGTTCTCGAAGTCCGACTTGATTTTTGTGAAGCGCCCGGATGCAGGAGGCCGGGAGTGTCGCGCCCAAGTTTGAGGTAGGATGGCGTCTATCTGGAAAGGAACGACGAACATGCCGCGTAAAGCCAGGCCCGAGAACAGCAAGACCCCGACCAAGGCAACGAGGGCTACCGTGAAGGCTTCGCCCGCACCAAAGCGGAGCTCGAAGACCCCTTCTCGCACCCGTCGCAGCCCCTACGATCTGGTTCAGGCCCTGCGGGCCGAGCGCGACCAGATCGCGGAATCCTACGGAGCGCGCATCGCAAAGCTCGACCAGCGCATCGCCGAACTCGAGGCGAGGCACGCGGATCGCATCCGGATCGCCGAGCTCCTCGAGAGCAAGACCGCCGAAGAGATAGAGCGCGACGAGCTTGCCGTCAGGCAGCAGCTCGCGCTCTTGAAGAAGGCCCGCAAGGCCGCCGGAGTCTCCCGGTAGCTCTGCCCGGAGGCTCTTTCTTCGCGATCGGCGCCTGGCTCGCTTCCTGATGCGCGCCGGGCGCCTGGCTCGCCTTACAGGGACGAGGGCGGTGTAACCTCGAGCCCGGAGCTGTTCTCGAAGGACAGGTCCGACGAGTCGCTACCCGACGCGGCGCCCTGGAATGCGTTGATCGCCTCGCTGGACAGGAGCGAACCCAGGGCCGCGGCCACGGCCGGTCCACTCGGTGTGCCCGAAGACGACTCCAGGGAGGATGCCAGCGCACCGATCTGGTTTTCGAAAGGGAGATTCCCGCTTTCGCTCTGGATGGATGCCAGCAGGGAAGCCTGCAACTCGGCGAGGGCATTGTCGGATGTCACGGGCGCCGGGGCGCTGGCGGAACCCTGGGTGCTCGCCGAGCCCTGCTGCTCCGGCGTGGCCAGAGTGCTGGCGGCGGACGTCTGCCCCAGCAAAGCCTGATCTGGGCTCTGAAAGTTCGACAGGAAGTAGGGATCCAGTCCGGACTGGACGCTGTTGATCATGCGAAATCACCTCTTTCGGGGGCGGGAGTCTGCTAGGCGCATTCTCGCTTCAGGCGAGCATTCCAGGCCTTCGATAACGTGCGCATCGTGAGGTAGGCGATCGCGATCCGATCGCTCGTCTGGTGGCTACTGGCCTCCCGCAAGCCCCGCAGCAGGTAGTCGTAGGTCAAGGTGAGTTCCTCGGCCAGCTGACTACCGGGGACGACCGACCGCTTCAATGCGCCCAGGAGAACACTGCTCCGCCCGACAGCCCGCCTCGTCGCGCCGCTGTCCCCCGCCTGATGGGCCACCATCGCTTCGGCGAGGTAGTCCGCGATCCGTGCATGCAAGGTCGCGATCGGCGGCAGTAGGTACGCCCCAAACCGATCGGCGGCACCGTAAGCCTCGAGGGCGGCAGGCAGATTTCCCAGCCTGCTCCTGGCTCTTGCCCCTTGCATCGATGACCCTTTCCTTCGAACACTGTGGTCGGAAGCCTGGTTATTGTTTCGGCACGAGGGGGGCCATCTTCAGTGCACGAACCCGGAAAAACACCTGACTGCATTCATCCAAACCCGCTGGCGTGGGTATAAAACCCTCGGGTTCACGAAGAGCCCTCGGCGCGTACAGGTATGAGACCAGGGAGGGTTTTCGCCATGACGTCGGCCATCAGCGGTTTGCCACTGACGCTGCAGGATCCCTACGCCGGAAGCACGACCGATGAGGTCAGCTATGCCGACTCGGCGATAGAGGCCAGCACGGTGTCCGGCCTTCTCGGGGGGCTGCCACAGGCGGGGGATTCCGTCACCATCAGCGCCGCCGGCCTGGCGCTGTCCTCCACGCCCACCAATCTCGCCCAGTCCGTCGCGGACCAGTCGACCCTCTCGCAGCTTTCGGGTTCGGCAACATTGCAGGCTGCGGAAAGCAGCCCCGAGACGACCATGGATGCTGGGGTGATCTCTGGCCTGACCGATCCGACGCTGCCCAGTTTCGGCGTGACGAGTTTGTATCAGGCCAGCGAAGTCGCCCCGCTGCTGTCGAGCATGCAGGGCCAGACTCTCTCCCTGGCGCAGACGGCCCTCGGTAGCTCTGCGTCAGGGACGCTGAATCTCACCGCGTAAGGCGAAGGTCCTGCTCGGTCCCGCAGGATCGGTTTTCTTAAACCGACCTTTGCCTAGGTTTGGCGGTCTGTTTACCGGATTCCAGGCTGCGCTCCCGATAGACTCTCATCGGAACCGAGCGCGGGCCGCGAAGCTGGTACTTTCCCCGAACCCTCCTCCTCCAATCCCACCCCTCCCGAGCCATCGGGAGGGGTGAACTCCTGCCAGGGTGTACCGCGCCAGCGACCGAGGCGAGCACGCGAACCGGGCCCGGTAGTCTCTACGCATTGTCGGATGGAAGACCTTTTCAGGCGATCGCACTGCATTCGGGCCATATACAATGGAACCGCGGGCCTGGAAGAGGGGGATGGCTGCGTAGCGTCCGATTTTTCCTGGCCAGCAATGCACTCGAGAGGTACAGCCCATGCCCGTCAAACAGCCGGCGCCCGTAAAAGAGTTTCACTACCAGGATCCGTTCCCCCTCGGTCCGGACACGACGTCCTATCGCCTTCTTTCACGGGAGGGGGTCCGCGTCGTCGAGTTCGAGGGGCAACCGGTCCTCAAGGTCGAGCCATCCGTCCTGACGCTCCTGGCCAGCCAGGCGATGCGCGACGTGAGTTTCCTGCTGCGTTCCAGCCACAACGAGTCGGTCGCCAGGATCCTCGCGGATCCGGAGGCCTCGACCAACGATCGGGGCGTGGCGCTCGCCATGCTGCGCAACGCGGAAGTTGCCGCAAACTTTGAGCTTCCCGTCTGTCAGGACACCGGCACCGCCACGATCGTGGGCAAGAAGGGGCAACAGGTCTGGACCGGGGACAACGACGAGGAGTACCTCTCTCGAGGGGTCTACAAGACCTACACCCAAGAGAACCTTCGCTACTCGCAGACCGTCGCGCTCGACATGTACCGGGAGCTCAACACCGGCACCAATCTCCCGGCGCAGATCGACCTCTACGCGACGCCCGGCCTGGAGTACAAGTTCCTCTTCGTCGCCAAGGGCGGCGGCTCGGCCAACAAGACTTACCTTTACCAGGAGACCAAGGCCCTGCTCGCGCCCGACAAGCTTTTCAACTTCCTCGTGGACAAGATGAAGTCCCTCGGCACCGCGGCCTGCCCGCCGTACCACATCGCCTTCGTCGTCGGTGGGACGAGTGCGGAAGCCTGTCTCAAGACGGTCAAGCTCGCCAGCGCCAAGTACTATGACGCCCTCCCGACCGAGGGAAACGAGTACGGCCAGGCGTTCCGGGACCTCGAGCTGGAGCAGAGGCTGCTCGAGGCTGCCTACAAGCTCGGCTTCGGAGCGCAGTTCGGAGGCAAGTATTTCGCTCATGATGTCCGTGTCATTCGCCTGCCGCGGCATGGCGCATCCTGCCCGGTGGGCATGGGCGTCTCGTGCTCCGGGGACCGCAACATCAAGGCCAAGATCAACGCGGACGGCATCTGGATCGAGGAGATGGATCGCGACCCTGGCCGGTTGATTCCGGGTCGCTTCCGGGGCAAGCACGAGCACGGCATCCGCATCAACCTCGACCTCGGGATGGAGGCTGTGCGGGCCGAACTGACCAAGCACCCGGTCTCCACGCCGTTGCTCCTTGACGGCACGATCGTCGTGGCCCGCGACATCGCCCACGCCAAATTCAAGGAGATCGTCGACGCGGGCAAGCCGCTCCCCGAGTACCTGCTCAAGCACCCGATCTACTACGCCGGCCCGGCCAAGACTCCGGCCGGCAAGCCATCGGGATCCTTTGGCCCCACGACGGCGGGCCGGATGGACTCTTACGTGGATCTCCTGCAATCGCTGGGAGCCTCGCTGGTCATGATCGCCAAGGGCAACCGGAGTCAGCAGGTCACGGACGCCTGCGAGAAGTGGGGCGGGTTTTATCTCGGCTCGATCGGAGGCCCGGCCGCCCTCCTGGCCGAGGAAAACATCAAGAAGGTGGAATGCATCGATTTCCCCGAACTCGGCATGGAAGCGGTCTGGAAGATAGAGGTCGTGGACTTCCCGGCGTTCATCTTGGTGGATGACAAGGGGAACGACTTCTTCAAGCAACTTCAGGCCAGGTAGGTCAGCGCACGCGTTGGCGGTGAGCGATCGCCTGAACGATCACGTCGAGTGGGCGGCGCTCGTGCCGTTGCTCGATCCCGACGCGTGCGACCCGATCCGGTGCAAGGTGAACTGCTGCCGCATCGGGATCTTCCTTCCCGACCTCGGAGTGAACTACGCTACCAAGTACCACTGCAAGTTCCTGGACACGGCATCCTCCCGGTGCTCGATCTACGCCACACGGCTGGCATACGAGCATTGCTTCGCCCTCCTGGACCTCCTCGATGGGGGCGACTGTACGCAAGCTTGCACGTGCGCGACTCGGGTCAACCTCAACGGGATCGGTTACCGTGGCAAGGAAGAGCCTCCTGCGGAGCTGGCGGAGTTCGTGCGCCAGTCCCTCTTTGCCGCCTTCTTGGCCGTGGGTGGGCCCCCGCCCAGCATCGAAGCCAGGGGGCTCGCTGACTACGAGCGCTGGCTCGCTTGGCGGCAATAGGGGGAGGGTGGGATCCTCCCTCACTGCGCTCGGGCAGTGACTCGAGGGAACCCGCCCGTTCCCTCGAACTCTCTCCGGCTGCGGGCAAGCTGCTGCGCCGCCCGGCCCTCGCGGTGGAGAGCTTTTCGCACTGAAGGATGCCGACCGCGACAAGGCCGCCCTCGCTGCGCTCGTACAAACTCGCCCCGGCCCGCAGTGATTCCGCGCCCCGATTCGGCCATGCTGGGCCCCGAGGAGAACTCGGATGCCAAGACCAAGGAAGGGCGCGTGGCCGCGCAGCTACTCGGAGGCCGACAG
>JAJXWQ010000113.1 GCA_021781555.1 bacterium | reverse complement strand
GGTCGCTTCGCTGCGCAACAGGGCCCCGTTTGACTCATCGGGCTCGATCCATTCAAACCGGGAGCACTCTAGATGGCCCGCGAGGCCATCTTGTCGACGAGTTCGCGCACGGACTCGGAGCTGCGCCGTAGCTGCGCCTGCTCGTCCGCGGTGAGGTTGAGCTTGATGATCTCCTCCACGCCCTTGGCGCCGAGCTTGACGGGAACGCCGACGAAGAGGCCGTCGATGCCGTACTCGCCTTCGAGGAGGACGGCGCACGCGATGATCTTCTTCTTGTCCATCACGATGGCGTCGACCATCGAAACGACGGCCGCCGAAGGCGCATAGTAGGCGCTGCCGGTCTTGAGGAGGCTCACGATCTCGGCGCCGCCGTCACGGGCGCGCTTTTCGAGGGCCGCGACGCGATCGGCGGGCATGAGCTCGGTGATGGGAATCCCTGCAACGGTCGAGTAGCGGGACAGCGGGACCATGGTGTCGCCGTGGCCGCCGAGCACGAAGCCGTTGACGTCCTCGACCGAAACCCCGAGTTCCATGGCGATGAAGCTGCGGAAGCGGGCCGAGTCCAGGGCGCCGGCCATACCGATCACGCGATGCTTGGGGAACTTGGAGATGTCGTAGGCCAGCTGGGTCATGGCGTCGAGCGGGTTGGAAACGATGATCAAGATGGCGTTCGGGCTGCGCCTGGCGATCTCCTGCGTGACCCCGCGGACGATGTCCATGTTGGTGAACAGCAGGTCGTCACGCGACATGCCTGGCTTGCGGGCGACGCCCGAGGTGATGATTACGATGTCCGAGTTCGCCGTCTCCTCGTAGGTATTGGCGCCGGTCAGCTGCGAGTCGTAACCCACGACCGGGCCCGCCTCCTGGATGTCGAGGGCCTTTCCCTGCGGCATTCCCTCGACGATGTCGACGAGCACGACGTCGGCGTAGTTCTTTTCTGCCAGCCGCTGGGCAGTCGAGCCTCCAACCATCCCAGCCCCGACGACGGTGATCTTCTTGCGCATATTGGCCTTTCCTCACTAGCTCTTGAGTGGCGATCCCTTCTAGCACGCTACGGGGTCAGGGGCAATCCCGAGAGGTTGCGGAGCGAGGGTCGGATCCTTGGCTGGCCGCTGGACGGCAGGACCCTCGAACCGGCGGACTTCCCGACGAAGCGGCCGCGCTGGGGGCCCGACCGGGCCATCGGTTCCGGATCCGCAACCCTGCCCCAACTGTTACGCTGGTGGCCATGGACGTCTTGACGCGGTTCTTCGATTTCGGCGGGGAGCATCTTCTCGATCTCTTCAAGTCCGCCTGTGGCTTGCGGGATCCCATCCTTTACCTCTTCATCGAGGAAGAGGAGCCCTGGCACGAGCTCTTGATCAAGTACCTGCTTCCCGTCCTCGAATGGCGGTTGTCTCTCTACCCCGAGGACACCACGCCCGCCTTCGAGATCCACGGCGAGCAGAGCATCGAGGTCGAGCGCGAGTCTTCCGGCAAGCTCCCGGAGGTCGCGCTCCTGAACGTCTTTCCCATGATCCCCGACACCCGGGACTACGAGCCGTTCATGCGGCAGTACGAGAAGTTCCAGAACCTCTATCCATTCGTCTTCAGATGTCGGCCGCGCTACCCGAGCTTCGTCAAGGTTGCCGGGGAGGACGTGGCGGGCTTCGTGAGCCACATCAAGCTCGCGCTCGGAGTGCCGTCGTTGCGCTTCGAGATGATCGCCCTCGATGCCCTGCGCTACTCGTTCAAGGAGATCGAACGCCAGGCCTTCGGCCTCCAGACTCAGGTAGCCCGCCAGTTGCCGCCGCCGGGCTTCCGTGCCGGGCAGGAGAGCCAGGAGCACCTTTCGGCCAAGCTGCTGGCCTATCACTCCTTGCACCAGCTCTTCGCCGACAAGGACATCCTCATCGAGCGGCGGCTCTTTCCGGATGATCCTTCCTTCACCGGCAATTCCGCCCAGGACAACCTCGAGCTCGAGGAGGCGTTCGGCAGCTCCAATCCGCCTGCGGACGCCGAGCGGCAGGATCAGTTCGATGATTTCCGCATCGCGGATCTTCTGGTCGAGGGCGAGGTCTGGGTGGACATCGAAACCATGCGCGATCTCGCCGAGGGCGACCAGGATCCCTTCGCCGCATTGCAGCGCAAGGTCCTGTCCAAGCTTGGCTGGATCTCGTCGTGCAAGGAATACTGGC
This sequence comes from bacterium, assembly GCA_021781555.1. Lineage (GTDB taxonomy): Bacteria > Cyanobacteriota > Sericytochromatia > S15B-MN24 > VGJW01 > JAJXWQ01. The sequence continues at coordinate 7,331 of JAJXWQ010000113.1, read as the reverse complement.
TGGTCTTGCCCAACGCCATCGTGGCCTTCTTCCCGGAGGTCGTCAGGGAAGTGGTCGCCAATCTCAAGGAGGGCTTCTCGCGGGCCGGGACGCAGACTTCGGTGCGCGTCTTCTGCTCGGACTATGCGCTCGGGCGCCTGCACGAGGTCAACCTGGTGGCCACCGAGAAAGGCGCGCCCGGCGCCTCCCGCTAGCCGGGCCAGGCAAGCTCGCGGCGTCGACGTGACTCGACGCTGGAGATACAGTGCCCGCGAGTCGTCGCACAGCCGAGGAGGGACGATCATGGGGGCGCTCGAATTTCTCAAGGGCCAGCACCGGACCTTCCGGGAGTTCTTCAAGAAGCTCGAGGATGAGCGGGATCCTCGCGAGCAGGGCCGCATTCTTCAGCTTCTGATCAAGCTTCTGGTCATTCACACCGAGATCGAGGAGAAGCACCTCTATCCGCGTCTCAAGGTGGCCAACGACGAGCTGCGCGAGCTGGTCCTCGAGTCCCTGCAAGAGCATCACGTGGTGAAGGTGGAGATCGACGAGATCGAGGGGCTCGTGCCCGAGGTCGAGACGTGCCGGCCCCGGATCAAGGTGCTCAAGGACCTGGTCTTCCACCACGTCGACGCAGAGGAGCAAGTTGTGTTCCCGCTCGCCGAGAAAGCCTGCGGCCGTCTGGCTCTGGACGATATCGGCAAGGAACTCGAAATCGAGACCCGGCGCCTGGAGGAGAAGGGAACCCGGCTCCTCATCACGATCATGCGCGAGGAGGTCCGGAAAAAATCCGGTGTCTGAACGCGGGGGCCTTCAGAGGCGGTCGCCGCCTAGAGTCGGTCCCACACGCTCCGGATGACGTCCGTGCGAGCGAGGCCGGAGAGCTTGCGGCGGGCATTCTCCATGGCTTCGCGCGGCACCCCGATCAGGATCGGCAGGCCCTGGGTCACCGAGGCCACGGCGAACTTCTGGGCGGCGTCTCCATCGACGCCGAGCGTCTCGACCAGGGCGGTGGCGACTGCGTCCGTGCGCTCCATGTCGGGAGTGGTGAGGATCAGGTCGTACAGCGGCCAGACCTTCTCGCTCTCGATGTGGCCGCGGTATTCGGCGGTCTGTACCCACGGGGCGTTGTCGTAGTAACCGAGCCAGATCGGCGGGCTGGCGATCGTGTCCGCGCGGCTGAGCTGCCCGGTCCGGGCCTTCCTGGGCGAGGGCGGAACGTCCGGACCAAACTCGGGGGCCGGCCAGGGTGCCTGTACGAGCAACTCCCTGGCCACCTCCAGGCCGCGGGCGAGCACGTCGTCCATCGATTCACTCCTCAGAACAGGTGGGCTGCCGGGCTCACTCGGCCAGGCCGAACCGCCTCAACGAGCGGCCAGGGGCACGTATGGCCGCTCCTGCGGACCGATGTACTCGGAATCCGGCCGGATGAGCCGGTTGTCAGCGTACTGCTCAAGGAGGTTGGCTGTCCAGCCCGCGATCCGGGAGAGGGCAAAGATCGGGGTGAAGAGATCGATCTTGATCCCGAGCATGTAGTACGTGGAGGCCGAGTAGAAGTCCACGTTGGGGAAGAGCCCTTTTTGCTCTCGAACCTCGCTTTCGATGGTGCGGGAAATCTCGAACCAGTCGGTGTCGCCCTGCTTTTCGGCGAGCTCGCGCGCCATGCGTCGCAGCACCGTGGCACGCGGGTCCTCGGTCTTGTATACGCGGTGGCCGAATCCCATGACGCGGCGCTTGCTGGCCAGCGCGTCCTGGATCCAGCGCTCGGCACGGTCGGCGGATCCGATCTCGAGGATCATCTTCATGACCTCGCTGTTGGCCCCCCCATGGAGCGATCCCTTGAGCGTTCCGATGGCCGATGTGATGGCCGAGTAGATATCGGACAGTGTCGAGGCGGTGACGCGGGCCGAGAATGTCGAGGCATTCATCTCGTGGTCCGCATGCAGCACCAGGCAAACGTCGAAAACCCGGGCCGCCCGGGCGTCGGGCTCCCGGCCCGTGAGCATGTACAGGAAGTTGGCCGCGTGCGAGAGCTCCGGATCGGGCTCGACCGGCTCCTTGCCGTCCCGGAGGCGATCGAAGGCCGCGACGATCGTCGCGATCCTGGCGATCAAGCGCATCGCCTTGCGGCGGTTGGCTTCGTCCGAATTGTCGTCCGCCTCGGCATCCGAGAGCGACAGCAGGCTGACCGCCGTCCGCAGGGCTGCCATCGGGTTGGCCTGCCCGGGCAAGGACCGCAGGAGCTTGACGACCCCCTCGGGGATGGCGCGCTGGGCGGCAAGTTCGACTTTGAAGGCCGCGAGTTCGGCGGGGGTGGGTAGCTCCCGGTTGAGGAGCAACCAGACGACCTCCTCGTACGAGGAATGCTCGGCAAGGTCGTGGATCAAGTAGCCCCGGTACATCAGCTTGCCCGCCAGGCCATCGATGAAGGTCAGGGCGTTTTCGGTGACGACCACGCCATCGAGTCCCTTGTGGATCACGCGCTCCGCGGCCATCTTCGTGGTACCTCGCGATCGAGAGGCCAAAGGCCCCGGACCGGCATCGGACGGCCCGGCCTGCCGAAAGGTTGCAGATTGTTAAGCGTCCTGGATGGCATTCTAGACCTTTTTCAGTTTGAACGGGTCCCTCTGCGCGGTCGCTTCGCTGCGCAACCGGGCCCCGTTTGACTCATCGGGCTCGATCCATTCAAACCGGGAGCACTCTAGCATCCGCGAGCGCCCGCACCCAAGCGCCGCCGAGAGGGGGGCGCAGGAACCCGTCTATGGGCGCCACACAGCCTTCCTGGGCGCTTTACAGGCGAGCGGTCGGCCACTATAATGCCCTATCTTGTCCATGACGGCTTGAAGGGGCTCCGGTACGTCACGGGGTTTTCTCCCGGCATTCTCCGGGCCCGCAACAACCCCCAGGTAGGCGCATGTCTCACGGGACGGTTTCTCCCCGAGTCGGGGACGCTGCAACGGAACTCCTGGCAGGGGCCCAGGAGGCTTTTCCGGCGGGTGAACTCGAGCGCAAGCTGGGCCAGGGCCGTCCGCTTCGCATCAAGCTGGGCTTCGATCCGACGCGTCCCGACCTGCACCTCGGCCATGCGGTCGTGCTTCGTGGCTTGCGGCGGTTCCAGGAGGCCGGCCACCACATCGTCTTGATCATCGGGGATTTCACCGCGCAGCTGGGCGACCCCACCGGCAAGGACAAGGCCCGCCCGCCCCTGTCGTCCGAGGATGTGGAGGCCAACGCCCAGAGCTACCTGGATCAGTTCGGTGTCGTCGTCGACCTCGAGCGGGTCGAGGTTCGCCGCAACAGCGAGTGGCTGGGCAAGCTCGACCTCTCGGCGACGCTCAAGCTGGCCGCCAAGGCGACGGTGGCGCAGATGCTCGCGCGCGAGAACTTCGCCCGGCGCTACGAGCGCGGCGACGCCATCGGCCTGCACGAGTTCTTGTATCCGCTCCTGCAGGGCTATGATTCGGTCGCCATCCGTGCCGACGTGGAGCTCGGCGGCCTGGACCAGCGCTTCAACCTGCTGGTGGGGCGGGATCTCCTGGCAGCCTACGGCCAGGAGCCCCAGGTCTGCATCACCTACCCCATTCTCGAGGGCACGGATGGCAAGGAGAAGATGTCCAAGTCGCTGGACAACTATGTCGGACTCACGATGGAGCCCGGCGAGATGTATGGCCGCACGATGTCGATCCCGGATGCGCTCCTGCCCGCGTGGTACCGGCTGACCACGGGATGGTCGGCGCCGGAGACCGCCAGCCGCCTCGAGAACCTGGCCTCGGGCCAGCTCCACCCGCGGGACGCCAAGATGGCCCTGGCGCGGCGGATCGTCGAGCTTTACCACGGGCAACCGACGGCGCTCCGGGCCGAGGAGGGCTTCGTAAAGCAGTTCCAGCGCAAGGCGATCCCCGACGACGTGCCCACGGTCGCGATCGCAGAGCGGCGGGTCAACATCTGCCAGGCCCTGGTGACGGCGGGCCAGGTCAAGAGTACGAGTGTCGCCCGCCAGAAGATAGCCGAGGGCGCGGTCAAGATCCTGTCCGGCGACCAGACGGTTCGCGTCACGGATCCGCGCGCGGAGATCGAGATTCCCGCCGAGGGCGTGGTCATCCGCCTTGGCAAGTCGATCGTGCGGATCGTGCCGGGGTGATGGCGGTCGAGCGTTCCTGGCTCTTGCCCGGCCTCGATGCGGTGCCGAGCGAGGGCGATCGGCGCTGGATCTCGCACCTGGCCGGGCACCTGCCCTTCCTGGCCGACCTCATACCCGCCGACCTGTTCATCTTCTGCCCCCGTCCAGAGGGCACCCTGGTCGCGGTCGGAGAGGCCAAGCCGACGGTTCGGGAGTCCTTCTATCGCCGCAGCATCCAGGGCAACACCCTGCCCGTCGAGGCCAGGGCGATCTACCAGGCGCTGGCGTCGGGCGAGATCACGGAAGGCCCGGCCGGCAAGGTCGTCAATGGCCAGCCGATGCACCAGACGGCCTATCCGATGCGCCGCGGCAAGCAGGTCTGTGGCGTCGTGGTCGTGGAGCGCAACCTCCACGAGGAGCTCCAGCATACCGAGCAGAAGCGTGCCCTCTACCGCACGGCCGTGGCGCGCGTCGTCACGACGCTCGTCGAGAAGAGCCGCGCTTTGGACTTCCCCTTGCCTCCGGTAGGCGCCGGCGACGCGACGCTGATCCTGGGCCAGGGCGACGTCATCCGCCACACGAGCTTCCAGGCCGGGGTGCTCGCGCGCCGGCTGGGGCTCTCGGATTCGCTCGACGGGCTGGCCTGGGAGCAGACGTTCCCGGCGCAGGGCGAGTACCGGCAGGTCGAGACCAACGGATTGTACGAGGACTTCGAGCTCGTCAGCCGCAGGGAGGCGTTCTCCATCCGGTTCCTGCGCCTGGAACCCGCCGACGACCAGGTGGCGGCCATCGTGCTCGTCCGCGACATCACGGCGCTGCGCGAGAAGGACCGCGAGCTGGCGATCAAAGAGACGATCATCCGCGAGGTCCACCATCGCGTGAAGAACAACCTGCAGACGATCGCCGGCCTCTTGCGCCTGCAGATGCGTCGCTCTCCGCTCCCCGAGGTCAAGGAGATCCTCAAGGACAGCATCGAGCGCATCTCGAGCATCGCGCTGGTCCACGAGTATCTGGCCCAGGACGATGTCGGAGCGGTCGATCTCAAGGACCTGTGCTACAACCTGCTTTCCGCCGCCATGCAGGGCATGGCATCGCCTGAGACTTCCATCTCGGCGCGGATCGCCGCCCCCAAGGAGCGCCTGACCCTTCCCAGCGCCCAGGCCACCTCGGTGGCCCTGGTGGTCAACGAGCTCCTGCAGAATGCCTGCAAGCATGCGTTCAAGGGTCGAGAGCGCGGTGCCGTGGACGTCGTGCTGCAGCCGCTCGAACTCGAGCTCCGGATCACGGTCAAGGACGATGGCATCGGACTTCCCGAGGGATTCGACGCCGAGAGCCGTGGCAACCTGGGCTGGCAGATCGTGCGCACGCTGGTGCAGGACGACCTGGGCGGCCACCTCGAGGTCGAAAGCACGAGCGCGGGTACATCCGTCTCCGTGAGGCTCCCCAACCAGTTTCAGACGTGAGGACCATGAGCCAGAAGAAGAAGCTGCGCATCCTGTTGGCCGATGATGAGTCCATCATCCGGCTGGATCTCAAGGAGATGCTCGAGGACCTGGGCCACGAGGTGGTGGGCGAGGCATCCGATGGCGAGACCGCGGTCGCCCTGGCGCGCGAGCTGGCCCCCGACCTGATCGTGATGGACATCAAGATGCCCAAGATGGACGGCCTCGAGGCCCTCGGCCAGATCAGCGCCACCAAGCGCGTGCCCGCCATCATGCTGTCGGCCTACTCCCAGCCGGAGCTGGTCGAGCAGGCCGTCAGCAGGGGCGTCTTCGCTTACCTGGTCAAGCCGATCAAGGAGGCCGACCTCTTGCCGACCCTCGAGGTGGCCATGGCGCGCGCCGAGGAGCTTTCGACGCTCGAAGCCGAGCTGGGCGACATCAAGGAGACGCTGGCCACGCGCAAGCTCGTGGAGCGCGCCAAGGGCATCTTGATGGACCAGACGGGGCTCTCCGAGGCCGGCGCGTTCCGCAAGATCCAGAAGCTTTCGATGGACCGCCGCAAGCCCATCAAGGACATCGCGGAGGCCATCATCCTCGCTGCCGAGGCCAACCTCACGCGATAGGGCCCGATTTCTCGGATCCTTGGCGCCGATGGCGGATGGCGGCGTCGAGGCGCGGGTAGCGGCGGGCAAACCAGGCGTCTAGCTCCTGGCGTTCCTCCTGCGACAGGCCGTAGGCCTCGGCGACCAGGGCGTCCAGCCGCACCTGCTCGAAGCGGGCGTAATCGTAGCGGGGATCCTGGCGCTGGGCGCGCATGATCGAGCTGACGAGCTCGCGCATCTCGTCGGCCTGCTCCCGGCTTGGCAGGACCAGGGGAAAGGTGGCCACGTCGTGGCCGCTGGTATCGATCGTGTGCTTGATGAAGACCTTGAAGAGGTAGCGGGCTGCACGAGAACAGAGGATGCCGAGCAGGACGAGGGGATCGAGCCGCGAGAACAGGCACGAGCCCTTGGCCTCGAACACGCCGGCGGAGTTGAGCCGGAAGGTGGGGGCATAGACCCCCGACACCGAGAAGGTCAGACCTGGCCGGAAGAAGTAGCGCCAGTTCTTCCAGGAGAAACCCGGGTTGCGCCGCATGTCCGCCAGCGCCGATCGCGACCAGTCCAGGACGTAGGGCGAGGGCACGAGATAATTGGGCAGCCAGGCGTCCGCCGCGGCGGACGAGGAGCCCTTGTCGAAGGGCACGAAGTGGGGCTCGTCGTCGGGGAGCCCGTGCTCGCGCTCCGCATCGGTGATGCAGGCCAGGCGAGCGGCGGCGACCAGGTTGGCGGGATCCAGGGACGGATAGCTCCGGCTCGGGGCCGGGAGGCTGCCGGGTCCGCTCGTCCGCCGGCCGGGCTCGCGGATGCGTACATAGCGCGCATTGGCTCCGGTCGATAGCCCGTGGCGGATCTCGGCGACGTCTTCGAGACGGACCCACCGGACTGCGGTGCCATGACGGACGATCGTGCGCACCGGGGCCTCGAGCGCGGGTCCTTCGGGCAGGTCGTGGCCAGCCGGTTCTGGCGCCAGGAGCCAGGGATCGAGGCAGGTAACGATGGCCGGCCGGGCGCCGATCAGATCCGCCAGGGCCGGCGCACCGAAAAAGAGCGGGCGGCCCGGAAGGGCTGCGATGAGATCGGTGTCGATGTCGTAGCGACCGACCGCCGGAGTCGAATCCGGCGGATCCTGGAGGGCCGATGGGATGCTTTCGACGACTCGGTCGGCCGGCACCGCCGTGAGATCGGACA
>JAJXWQ010000025.1 GCA_021781555.1 bacterium | reverse complement strand
CTTCAACTCCAGCAAGAGCGCAGTCTCCTCCGTCCCGGTCGCCACGGCGTCGACGTCGCCCATCACCGTGGACCTGAGCACCCTGATCCCGGGCAGTTACTACTACGAGATCAAGTTCTTCGCGAACGGGGCCCCGGCCGACATGACCATGGCCAACATGTTCGGCTCGACCAAGTACGTGCCGTTCAAGATCTAGACCTTTTGTAGTTTGAACGGGGCCCTCTGCGCGGTCGCTGCGCTGCGCAACCGGGCCCCGTTTGACTCATCGGGCTCGATCCAGTCAAACCGGGAGCACTCTAGGCCTTTTGCAGTTTGAACGGGGCCCTCTGCGCGGTCGCTACGCTGCGCAACCGGGCCCCGTTTGACTCATCGGGCTCGATCCATTCAAACCGGGAGCACTCTAGACAGGCCAAACCACCAGAAGGGCCGGGCGGATCGCCCGGCCCTTCTCTCTTGCCCGGCGATCGAGCCGCGCGCCTCCCGTCCGCCGAGCAGGGGGCGTTTTTATTTGGACCGGATCCCTCTGCGCGCTCGCTGCGCTGCGCAACCCGGGCCGGTCCTCTCTTGGCGAAACTGCTTTAATGACTCTCGCAGATGGTTCCGGCCTCGGCGCAAAGAGCCGCCGGCTCGAACGCCTGATCCCCGGAGGTTTTCGTGCGCATCGTCACCTGGAACGTCAACGGGCTTCGCGCCTGCGCCAAGGCCGGCTTCCTCGACTGGGTCGCAGCCGATGCCCCCGACGTGCTGTGCATGCAGGAGGTCCGGGCCGAGCCCGAACAGCTCGCGGATGCGATCCGGCAGCCCGCTGGCTACGAGGCCACCTGGCATCCCGCGAGGCGCAAGGGCTACAGTGGCGTTGCCACCTGGGCCAAGAGCCGCGCCGTCACGACCCTCGGCATCGGCGACCCGCGCTTCGACGACGAGGGCCGGGCGCTGTTCACCGAACTCGGCGGCTTCACCCTGGTCAACGTCTACGTTCCCAACGGCTCCCGAGATCTCAGCCGGGTGCCGTTCAAGCTCGAGTTCTACCAGGCACTGGCCGACTGCATCGAGCGCAAGCACGCCTGCGGCGAGTCCGTGGTGGTGTGCGGCGACTGGAACACCGCGCATCGCGAGATCGACCTCGCCAACCCCAAGGCCAACGAAAAATGCACCGGATTCCTGGCCGAGGAGCGGGCCTGGATCGACACCTTCCTGGGGCTCGGACTGGTGGACGTCTTCCGCCAGAGCCACCCCGACGAGACGGGCCACTACACCTGGTGGAGCCAGCGCGCCGGCGCCCGCCAGCGCAACGTCGGATGGCGGATCGACTACTTCCTGGTGTCGCAAGGCCTGCTCGGCCGCGTCCGTTCGGCAACCCTCCACCCCGCGGTGCCGGGCTCCGACCATTGCCCCGTGGCCCTCGAGATCGCTTAGGGGCGAGGCTGGAAAGATCCGCCTCGCCCTCGCTACGACCGCCTGAAGCGACCGCCTACTTCTCGGCCTTGTCCGCCTTCTCAGACTTCTTGGGCTCGATCTCGACCTCGACGCGCATCGGCTGCGACGAGCTCTTGTCGGCCTGGGCCTGGCTGGCGAGGTGGCCCCAGAAGTTCATGAGCTGCTTGGCGCCGTCCTCGATCTGACGCGTGGCCTCGGCGACCTGGCGATCGAAGGCGTCCTCGACCTCCTTCATCTTGGCGACGACCGTCGGGTCCTTGACCAGGCCGTGGATCTGCTCGCGGATGACCTGGACACCGATCTCGGCGGTCTCCTTGGCGGCAGCCGTAATCTTCTCGACGCTGTCCTTGGCCGTGGAGGCCAGGCGGTCGGCGCTCTGCTTGAGGTCTTCGATCTCGGGCATGGGAGGGCGTTCCTTTCGGTGAACGGGGTTCAGCGTGCCGGGGTGCGGGCGGGATCGCCCGCCGCAAGGATGGACCAGAAACTGGTGCCGACCAGATCGCCCTTCAGGCTCCAGCCATCAGCGATCGTGGCGGCGATGTCGCCAAAGCCCTCCCGGGTGCCCAGCGGCTGACCCGGGATGCCGGGACGGTAGGCGACGATGGGAATGTACTCGCGGGTGTGATCCGTCGAGATGTCGGTCGGATCGTTGCCGTGATCGGCCGTGATGAGGAGCAGGTCGTCGGCACGCAAGACCGGCAGGAACCGGGCGAGCTGCCCGTCGAACTCCACCAGGGCGCGGGCCATGCCCTGCGCGTCGTTCCGGTGGCCGAACATGCTGTCGGTATCGACGAGGTTGGTGAAGATGAGCGCGCCATCCGGAGCCGAGCCGGCGAGCTGCAGCGTGGCATCCATGCCCTCGGAGTTCTGCGCGGTATGGATGGACTCCTGGACGCCGACACCGGCGAAGATATCGTGGATCTTGCCCACGCCGATGACCTTGCGGCCGGCCTTGCCGGCGTGGTCGAGGACCGTGAGGCCGGGCGGCTTGACCGAGTAATCATGGCGGGCGCCCTGATTGCGCCGATACGCCCCGGCCGTGCCGAAGAACGGGCGGGCGATGACCCGACCCACCGTATGGGGCCCGGTGAGGATATCCCGCGCCTTGTGGCAGGCGGCGTAGAGTTCGTCGAGCTCGACGATGCTCTCGTGAGCGGCGATCTGGAACACGGAATCGCCCGACGTGTAGACGATCCACTTGCCGGTACGCTCGTGCTCCGGGCCGAAGCGCTCGATCACCTCGGTGCCGGATGCGGGAGCGTTGCAAAGGACGCCCCGGCCGGTGGCCGCGACGAAGGCGTCGAGGATCTCGTCGGGGAAGCCATCTGGATAGGTGCGGAACGCGAAATCCAGCGGCAACCCGGCCATCTCCCAGTGGCCGGTCTGGGTGTCCTTGCCGGGCGAGCGCTCGGCCGCCTTGCCCCAGAACCCCAGCGAATTTCCGACGGGCGCAACCCCGGGGATGGCGACGATGTTCCCCAACCCCAGCCGGCCCAGCGTGGGGAGAGCGAGGCCACCGACGCTGCGCGCCGTGTTGCCGAGCGTGTTGGATCCCGTGTCGCCGAACCTGGCAGCATCGGGAAGCTCGCCGACTCCCACGCCGTCGAGCACGATGATGAAGGTCCGCCCGAGCATCTCTGTACCTTTTCCAGTTTGACCGGGTCCCGCTGCACGGTCGCTTCGCTGCGCAACCGGGCCCCGGTTGACTCCTGCGGCCCGATCCTCTCGAAGCGAAACCGCCCCGATCTCGATCTCCTGGCCAATTGTACCGGATCGGCGGCGGGCTCGGTCGATGGCGCCCGAGCGCCCGGCCGCCCTCGCGGCGAGACCCGGCCTAGGCGATCAGCTCTCGAAGATCCCGAGTGCGGCGACCTCGGCCCAGGACGTTCGTCCCGAGGCGACCAGGAAAGCCGCATGGTGTGGCAAGGTCATCAAACCCTGGCTCTCGGCGCGGCGCACCAGGGCCTCGTGGCTCGTCCCCGCAGCGACGAGCTGCCGGGCCTCCGCGTCGACGGGCACCACCTCGACCACCCCGATCTGATCCCGATAGCCGGTACCGGCGCACTCCGGACAGCCGGAAGGCTCGGCCAGGTGGGCGTTTGCACTGTATTGCAAGACCAGCGGGTGGACGTCGGGCGGGATGGGGCGGGACACGCGACAGTGCGGACACAGGGCGCGCACGGTCCGCACGTTGACGATGCCTGCGAGGCCACGAGCGAGGGCGGCCGGCAGGAGCTTCCACGTGGCGCTGGCGTCGGCCAGCGACGGCTCGACCGTGTTCCAGCGCCCGAGCAGCAGGCGGCCGCCAAGAGCGGCGCGAAGAGCCTGCTGAGCCGTGGCCGCGTCGTCGAGATCCCAGACGGCGATCGCGTCGACAGCCTGGTCGAGAGCGGCCGACAGCAGCTCGGGGGCCGTCGCCCCCCGCGCCGGACCGGTCTGGATCTGTCCGATCTCCGCGACGTCGAGCTCGAGGTTCGACTCCAGCGAAATCACGGTCCGACCGTGCCCCGCCAGGTAGCGCAGACAGGCATACAGGAGCGCGGTCTTGACCGGATGGGCGGGACCCGAGAACAGGACCAAGCCGCCGGAAAGATCCAGCAGACGCGCCAGCGTCTCGACGATCTTGGGATCGGAGATCAAGCCCTCGAGCGTGGCCTGGCCGTAACGCTCGGGATCGTAGAGCCGCACCGTGGCGATCGGGCCGTGCAGGCCAGGCAAACCATGATAGGAGCCGCGCACCGGCCGTCCCCGGTAAAAGAACCGGAAGCTGCCGGATTGCGGCTCATCGACGGCATCGGGCCGGAGCCCGGTCAGAAAACGCAAGCGCTCGTCCAGACGCAACCGGTCCGCGCTCGCCAGCGGCGGAGCCTCCTGCCAGCGACCATCGATGCGCAGCTTGACGCGGGTCAGCGTCTCGTGGGCCGCGAGGACGATCTCGGAGGCCCTGCGTTCCAGCGCCGTCTCGAGGAAGTCCAGCCCCGGCGAGGCCGGTCCGTGCTCCGGGACCTTGTCCTCGGCCGGTACCGGGGAGTTGTCGAGGATCGCCATGAATTCCTCGAACTCGCTGTCAGGAACCACGACCGGCTGGATCGCCACCCCTTTGAACCGCGCCTTCAGATCCTCGAGTGCGGTCACGTTGGCCGGGTCCACCATGGCCACCGTGAGCTGACCGATCCCGACCGGCACGGCCCGGAGCCGCCGGATCTCGCTGGCCGGGAGTAGGCGCACGAGGTCGAGACTGGCGGCAGAGGCGAGGGAGACCGATCGGACGCCATACTGGAGCTCCAGCGCACTGGTGAGCTGACCGGTCGATACGAATCCGAGCTGGACCAGGATCTCCCCGATCGGCTCGCGCGACAGCTTTTGCTGGTCGAGGGCAAGGAGCAACTGCTCTTCGGTGATGATGCCGGCCCGGGTCAGGATCTCGCCGAGCCGCAGACGCTTGGTGACCGTCATCGGTTGCCGGGGAGTTCGAGGCCCTGGCGACCAGGCAGAGCCGTCCAGGGATCCCCGTGGTCCCTCGTAGGGGCCGTCTCCGGGGCAGCCTGCGCCTTGAACACGCGTTTGACCAGCGCGGGCGGGGCGACGGGCGAGGGGCCGATCTGGAAGGCGGCCTCGAGCCGGCCCAGCGCCACCGGCAGCCGATCCGGATCACCGGTGAGCAGCCGGGCGAGGGGCTGACCAGCCTCCACGCGATCGCCCATCTTGGCCAGCAGCACGATGCCGGCCGAGAGATCGAGCGGATCGCCTTTCTGCTGACGCCCGGCGCCCAGGTCGGCGGCAGCTGCCCCCACCAGGCGCGCATCGATGACCTGCACGAACCCGCCTTGCCGGGCCAAGAGCAGCTCCGATGCACGGGCATGGGGCAACCGCGTCGGGTCGTCGAGCCAGCCCGCGTCGCCTCCCTGGGCCTCGATGAGCTCCCCTAACTTGGCCAGCGCGCTCCCGTCGGCAAGCGAGCGCTCGAGACGTTCACGGGCGCGCTCGGGATCTTGCTCGACGCCGCCGGCCTCGAGCAAGAGGGAGCCCAGGATCAAGCAGAGTTCGCGCAGATCGGCGGGCCCCCGTCCCGAGAGCGTCTCGAGCGCCTCCTCGACCTCGATGGCATTACCCACGGCGCGACCCAGCGGCTGACCCATCTCGCTCACGACGCAGACGATGTTTCGTCCCAGGCGGCGACCCACCCGTTGCATCAATCCGGCGAGCTCGGCGGCGGCTTCCTCGGTCGGCATGAAGGCACCGGCCCCCGTCTTGACGTCGAGCAGGATCACATCGGCCCCCGCGGCGATCTTCTTGGACAGGATCGAAGCGCAGATGAGAGGGGCGCTCTCGACGGTCCCCGTCACGTCACGAAGCGCGTAGAGACGACCATCGGCCGGAGCCAGGCGCGAACTCTGGCTTGCGATCGCAACCCGGATGTCCGAAAGCTGATCCCGGAACTGCTCGGGGGCCAGGTCGGCGTGAAAACCGGCAAAGCTCTCGAGCTTGTCGATCGTGCCGCCGGTATGCCCGAGGCCCCGACCCGAGAGCTTGGCCATCGTGGCTCCGCAAGCGGCGACCATCGGGGCCAGGACGAGCGAGACCTTGTCCCCCACCCCACCCGTGCTGTGCTTGTCGACCCGAGGTCCGGGAACGCCGGAGAGATCGAGCATCTCGCCCGATCGGGCCATCCGGTCGGTCAGCCAGGTCGTCTCGTCCTCGCTCATGCCGCGGCAGACGACGGCCATGAGCCAGGCCGAGAGCTGGTAATCCGGGATGGCGGCCAGGTTGTCCACGATCCAGGCGATCTCTGCCTCGGTGTGCTGCCGGCCGTCGCGCTTGGCGACGATGAGATCGACGATCCCAGCCATTATCGGTTCCTCGCTATGAATTCGCTCGCGCCGGCTCGGGCACTGGCTCCAAGGGCCCGGCCCGCGGCCCGGGATTCCCCCTGGTGCGGGGCACGGCGACATCGAATCGCGGCGACCGCGGTGGCAAAGGCCGCTGCACTCCGGAGGCGCATGGCTTCTTCGCTAGCTTCCCAGAGCGCCGGTATCCGGCGCTTCGGGAGATGGCGCCGGCGGAGCCTCGGGGCGGCGCAGGGGACGGATGCTGGGCTTATCGCCCTGCTTGAGCAGCGCGACGAAACGCTCCTGGTTTTGCACCACCTCCTGGTGCGTGGCAATCTCGGCGCGCAAGGCCTCGGTCTGCTGCTGGAGCGATACGACGAGGCTGCGGAGGTCGTCGACCTCGCGGGCGGTCGAGAGGGTCCGACTGGCGAGTGTGCCGGAAAGGGCGGACTGCGCCTGCTCGAGGGCGGCCTCGGCCTGCTCCAGGCGACTCGAGAGCGCCTGGTTCGTTCGCATCATCTCCTGCCACTGGGCCTCCTGGATGCCGAGTTGCTCCTGGAAGGCCGCCATGTCGCCCGCCAGCTGGCGGTTGGATGTAAGGGCCGCCTCGAGGGCGGCCTCGAGCTCCAGCACATGTTCATCCTGGCCGGCCGCGAGGTCCTTGAGCCGGGCTTCGGCCTGCCAGGCGCGGCGCTTGAACTCGCCCATCTCCTGTCGCATCGCCTTGCGCTCCAACGAGAGGTCGTCGATCCGCGAGAGCGCGTACTGGAGCTGGTTCTGCAACACCACATCCTTGCGCTGCGCCAGCTGGGAAGAGTGGTCGATGTAATCCCGCTGCCGGCCGATCTCGAGCCTGGCCTCCTGGTAACGGCTCGCGGCATCCTTGAGGACCTGGTGCACCTGGGAGATCATCGACGAGCCGAGGCGCTGGCGCTCCTCTCGGAGCTTGCGGGCATAGCCCTGCCAGTAGTGGAGTTGCTGGTTGCGCTCCTCGACGGTCTGGTTGAGCCGCTTTACGTAGGCGACCAGACGCTCGATTTGCTTCTCGTAGCGCGTTGACATCTTGGCTCGACGGCCCTGCGTGAGGGTCCGGCCGCGCTCCAGGATCAGGGCCTGGAAGTGGATTGGCGGGGCCAGCCGGTTGCGAGGCCTGGATCATGTACCCGGGAAGCGCCGTGATGGCCAGAGGACCGACACGATTCCCTTCCGTGCCGACCAATTCTAGCAGCACGGCTCGACCCCGGCCGTGATGGGTTACCATCCCCTGGGTGCTGTGTATAATGCACTCGCCTGCATTACGTCGCATTCACCATGGTCTCATTTCGGGCCTCCGCCCGGAGCCAGCGTGTTGCCGGAAAATGGGAGTCCGGCTTTGATCGCTTTTCTTGAAGAGGAGAGAATGCCAGAGCAGCACGGCAGGCCCGACCGTGAGGAGAGGCGATGAGCAAGCTCGTTCTTTCGGGCGACCTCGGCCACTTCCGCGTCGAGATGCTGGTCCGCATCCTCGAGTCGATCCGCATCAATGCGGAGGTCAGCTTCGATGGCCCGGACAAGGGCCAGCTCTATTTCGTCCAGGGCAAGATCGTCGGGGCCAACACCGCCACGGATCAGGGTGTCAACGCCCTGTCCGGCATCGCAGGACTCAAGACGGGCACCTTCTCGGTCCGCCTGTCCGAGGATCCCAACCGCCACCCGGATCTGCTCCAGTTTCCCGACAACCAGTCCATCTTCCGGCACCTCCATGCCATGACGGGTCTGAACCGGCCGGCACCGGTACGGGTGCCGGTGCCGGTGCCGGTGCCCCAGCTCAGCAAGGCCTCGGCGCCAACTCCCGCCAGCGCGTCCGATCGCGCGAGCAGCGCCCGCATTCCCGCCGTTCCGGCAGCCGGAATCCCGCGCGCACCGGCAACCCGGACCCCCGGAGCCGGAGCCGGCCCCTCCTCTCGGGTACCCGAGCTCACCGACAAGGGGCGGATCGCCCTTCGCAGCATCCAGACCAACTATGCCTTGCGGGGAGTGCAGGTCGAGGCCGACACCTGGCGGATTCTTGGCAAGGTGGACGGGACCTCGACGCTCTACCAGATCGGCGAGGCGGTCAACATCCTGGGCGATCGCCTCATGAACGTCATCGAGGAGCTCCAGCAGCAAGGCTATCTCCGCTTCTCGACCTTCGATCCGTCCACCGAGCACCTCAAGCAGACCAAGTTCCGCATCGGCGAGTACATGATCGCCAAGGGCATCATCACCGAGGTCCAGCTGGAGGCGGCCCTGCGCAGGCAGGCCGAACTCGCCCGCAAGGGTCGCTACATGTGGCTCGGGGAGATCCTCGTCGAGATGAACTACGCCCGGCCCTCGCAGGTGCAAGAGGCCATGGCGATGCAAAAGCGGATGCAAGGGTAGCTCGACCCTCCAACCTTGTCACAACTTTAACCGGGCCTTGGGCCAGCGACCGGCGCTGCGGTCGACAACCCATGACGTGCGCGTTGAAGTGAGGATCCCCCGGTGAGCGGCGCTGTCGGCCGCGACCAGCTCAGCCTGGCCATCCGGTCCCCGTTTTCGCAGGCCCCGACCTCCCGGCGCCCGGCACAGCCCAACCGCACCGGGTTGCTCGGCAAGGACAGCTTGACGCTCGGGGGCCGGCCGATCGCCCTCCCACGCGGCAAGGTTCCCGCGATCGCACAGAGTGCCTTCGATCAAAGCCGCTAGAGCGGTTCTGCCCGGAAGGGCTCGGGCCGAAGCCATCAAACGGGGCCCGCTTGTGCAGCGCAGCGACCGTGCCGAGGGACTCGTTCACCCTGCGAAATCTCCACGAGCCCACGATCGCCCCGCGGGTGCTATCCTGGCGGGTATCGGCGCCTTGATGCCGTCGCGGGGCGCCACTCGCACCCTGCGCTGAAACGTTCCTTGCCCTCGCGGATCCTTTCTCGGGGCGATCCGCCGCCCGCGTTCCAGGGAACCCTCTCCAGTCCAGACCAGGAGCCTGCCGGGAATGCAACCTGCCGCGGTCTACACGCCGATGATGCAGCAGTACCTCGAGGTCAAGCAGCAGCATCCGGATTGCCTGCTCATGTACCGCATGGGCGACTTCTTCGAGATGTTCTTCGAGGACGCTCAGATCGCGGCCAGAGAACTCGAGATCACGCTCACGAGCCGGGAATCGGGCGGAGAACGCGTGCCGATGGCTGGCGTGCCCCACCACGCGGTCGACGGGTACCTGGCGCGTCTCATCGACAAGGGCTACCGCGTCGCGATGTGCGATCAGGTCGAGGATCCACGCTTCGCCAAGGGGCTCGTGAAGCGCGAGGTCACGCGGCTGGTGACCCCCGGCACGTTGCTCGAGAGCCAGTACCTCTCCGAGCGGCAGAACAACTACCTGGCGGCGGTCTGCAAGGGGAGCAAGGGATTCGGGATCGCGTATTGCGACGTCTCGACCGGCGAGTTCAAGGCCACCGAGGTCGGTTCGGCAGTGCAGGTGCAGACGGAGCTCCAGCGTCTGGCTCCGTCCGAGATCGTGGTGCCGGTGCCCGTTGCGCTCTGGCAGGAGATCGCCTGGGGCCGGGGCCCCATCCGGCTCACTCCCGATCGCCTGGACCCCGAGTGGCAAGCGGCGCTGGGAGAGGAACTCGCCCTCACCCCGCGCCCGGATCACCTGTTTGGCCCCCAGCGAGGCAGGCAGCAGATCCTCGATCACTTCGGCGTGGTGAGCCTGGAGCCCTTCGGACTGGAGCAGCATCCTCTCGCGGTCGCGGCTTGCGGAGCCGTCCTGGCTTATCTCCAGGAGACCCAGCTTTCGCACATGCCTCCCTTCCACGCCATCGTTCCCTACCGCCAGTCCGATTTCATGGGCCTCGACGCCGGCTCGCGGCGCAACCTCGAGCTTACCCAGACGGCCCGGGCCGGGGCGGCATCGGGATCGCTGCTCAACGTGCTCGACTCCACGCGCACAGCGATGGGCGGACGCCGTATGCGCACCTGGCTGCTCCACCCCCTGCTCGATCCCGACGCCATCGGTCTCCGGCTCGATGCTGTCGAGCTCCTCGTCGGATCCGGAGTCGTGCGGCAGCGCCTCTTCGAGGCGCTGGCCGGCGTCCGTGACCTCGAGCGCCTGGCGACGCGGATCGCAGCGGGCACGGCCAATGCCCGCGACCTGCTCGCGCTCCGCGATTCCCTGGCGGCTCTACCCACCATCGCTGCCGGCGTCGCAGGGGCTGGAGCCAACGCCCTGCTCGACCCTGTCGCGACCGTCCATCCGGACTTCACGGCGCTCGCCGCGCAGATATCCCGGACCCTTGTCGATGCGCCGCCCGCCACCGTCACCGAAGGCGGCCTCATCCAGGATGGCCTGGACCCCGAACTCGACCGCCTGCGAGCCATGACCAGCCAGACCGAGAGCTGGATGACTGCCCTCGAGCAGACCGAGCGCGAGCGGACCGGAATCCGCAGCCTCAAGATCGGCTACAGCAAGACCTTCGGCTACTTCATCGAGATCACGCACGCCAACCGGGATGCCGTCCCGGCCGACTATCAGCGCAAGCAGACGCTCGTCAACGCCGAACGCTACGTGACTCCCGATCTCAAGGAGCGTGAAGGGGAGCTCCTGACGGCCCGAGAACGCATGCACAATCTCGAGTACGACCTCTTCGTCGAGCTGCGTGCAGAGGCTCAGGGCCATGTACCGCAACTGCTCGAGACGGCGGGCCACATCGCCGATCTGGATGTCCTGCTGGCGTTCGCCGAGAGCGCGGTCAAGCACCACTACGTCCGACCCGTCGTCGACGCCTCCACCACCCTCGAGATCACCGCGGGACGGCACCCTGTCGTGGAACGACTGCTGCCGCCCGGTACCTATGTCCCCAACGACACCCGGTTGGATACCGATCGCAACCGCCTCTTGATCATCACCGGCCCCAACATGAGCGGGAAAAGCACCTGGATGCGGCAGAATGCCCTCATCGTCCTGATGGCGCAGATCGGCTGCTTCGTTCCCGCCCGTGCGGCACGGATCGGCGTCGTCGACCGGATCTTCACCCGCGTCGGCGCGGTGGACGACCTGGCCACCGGCCAGTCGACCTTCATGGTCGAGATGAACGAGACCGCCGCCATCCTCCACCAGGCCGGACCTCGCGCCCTGGTGCTCCTCGACGAGATCGGACGGGGCACGTCCACCTTCGACGGCATCTCGATCGCCTGGTCGGTCGCAGAGCACCTGGCCAGCACGGTGCAATCCCGGACCCTGTTCGCGACGCACTATCACGAGTTGACCAACCTCGCCAAGTCACAGCCAGGGGTGCGCACCTGCCAGGTGCTGGTCGAGGAGCACGAGGACGGCATCGTCTTCCTCCGGCGCGTGGTTCCGGGCGGAGCGGATCGCAGCTATGGCATCGAGGTCGCGCGACTGGCCGGCCTGCCCCCGGCCATCTTGAGCCGGGCCCGGCAGATCCTGGCCGAGATCGAGCGGCGCAACCGCCTGTCGCTGGCACTGCGCCAGGCTTCGACAGACGAGACCGAGGTCTCTCAGCTCCCGCTCTTCGACCTGCTTTCCGGAGCCCTGTAGCTCCGGCGCGGCGATCCCTCTGCGCGGTCGCTACGCTGCGCAACCGGGCCCCGTATCTTTCTCAGTATGAGCGGGTCCCTCTGCGCGGTCGCTACGCTGCGCAACCGGGCCCCGTTTGACTCCTTCGGCCCGATCCTCTCCAGGACAAATGGCTCAGAGGAGAGCTTGTTGATCTGACGGTGGCTCGATAGCCCCTGGCCGGGCGTAATCATAAACCGAGGCGCTGGCCAGGTGCGGATTACCGAGCACGACGCGCCCGAGGCTCCGGGAGAAGCCCATCCGCTGGCCCGGGGACTCGAAGCCGGTGCGGGTAACCTGGTAAAGGTGGGCATCGAGCGAGTCCGCCTCGTGGACAATGAAGGCCTCGGCGGTCTTGGGCTCGACGGGCGAACCCCATTCGAGGCGGCCCTGGTGCGCCAGGAGAATGTGCAGCAGGCCGGTCGCCAGATCCGAAGGGAAGCCCTCGATCCGCTCGATCGCCCGGCGCGTGAGGTAATAGCCGAGGGCGATGTGGCCGGTGAGGTTGCCGACCTCGGTGAACTCGATGCTATCCCCCTCGAACGCGTATTCCTCGATCTTGCCAATGTCGTGGAGCAACGCCCCGGCCACGATCAGCGACCGGTCCACGGGCAGCGATCCCGCCAGGCCCAAGGCGCGCTCGAGCACCTGGAGGTTGTGCTCGAGCAATCCGTGCAGGTACGGGTGGTGGTGGGTCTTGGCAGCCGGAGCCAGCCGGTAGAGCCGGGCGCTGTAGGGATCCTTGAGGAGCATGTGCTCGAGGAGGCGCCGGATCCATGGCTCCTCGACGCCGGCGATTGCCGCCTCGAGATCGGCCTCCAAGGCATCCAAAGGGCGCGGACAGCGCGGAACCAGGTCCTGCCCGTTGACCTCCTCGCGCGGCACCAGCTCCCAGCGCCCGACCACGGCCTGGATGCCATCGCGGTAGGACCTCACGTCACCCCAGATGCGTAGGTAGTCGCCATTCTGGAAGTCGACCGCCTCGCGCCAGATCACCGCGCCGATCTGGACCGAGGCGTTCGTCATCTTGAAGATGTGAAACGCCCCGTCGCCGTCCTTGCGCTCGATGCGCCGGAGGTGGCTGACCCGGACCAGCACCTCGGCCAGGCGATCGCCGATCCTGGGCATGGGCGAAACGATCTTGTCGGTCATCGTGCGCCCATGATACTTCCTGTTGCCGCCGGTCGCCGTCCAGGTCCCTCGCGGCGGCGAACCCGCCCACCCTTCGGGCCTCCAAGCAGGGTAGCCTGGAGGCCGCGGTGGTCCTGGATCCGAGCTGGACCTCGCCGGATCAGTGGGCGCCGAGCTTTTGCCTGAGGGCGGAGAGCATCGCCGAGACCACGTCCGGCGTCGCGTACTCGTTGATGGCCCAGCTGCCATCGGCCGCCTGGTAGGACTGGTGCAAGCCGTTGCTCGCCTTGAAATTGGTGACGGCGGCAGCGGTGGTCTGGTCGAACTGCCCGGTCACCGAAACGCTGTAGCCGAGCTGCGACAGCGCCGCCTGCAACTGGCTGACGGCTCCGGCGTTGGTCGAGCCAGGACCCAGCGTGCCATTCGTCGCGTACTGGCTGACCTCCGTCTTGAAGGCCGCCACGTTGGCGGAAGTGGCCAGGAGACCGTACTGGCTCGCCAGGGCCTGATCGGATGGGCTCAAGCTCGAGCCCGTGCCCGAACTCGAGCCGGCGAACAGGCTCTTGAACCAGTTGACGACCGAAGAGAAGAACCCGGAAACCGCCGACCAGATGGAGGAGAAGACGCTCTGCACCGTCTGTTGCGCCGGTTGGGCCGGCTGCACCTGGGTGGAGCTCGCCACCGGCGCCGCGGCCAGCGTGGGCGGAGTGGGCGAGGCGCCGTCCCGCGGACGGACGACAGATAAAGCAGATGGCCGAACGCTGATCACAGGGCACCTCACGACATTCGGGGCGAAGCTGCCATCTTATCGGTCGCGATCCTCTTGATCCGGTAAAGGGAAACCTAAATGGTCAGCCAGCTTTGTTTAAAACCAGCTTGTCCCCCGCCGTTCCGGCCGGGTAGCTCAGCTCGAGCCAGCGCCGGGCCAGGCCAATCAGGTACAGCGAGCCGCTCACCAGGATCCGGCGCCCGGCGGCCAGTTGTCGGGCGGCCACGAGTGCCTCGGTGGGATCGGGGATGACCTGGACAGCCCGGGGGCCAAGGTCTCGTGCGAGCTGGACCGGGTCGAACGCGTTCGGCGACGGCGGCGCGGTCAAGATGACGACCTTGGCCCTCTCGGCGAGCCTTCCGGCCATCCGGGTCGCCGGCTTGTCCCGCATCGCCCCGAAGACCAGTACGATCTCCTCGTCTGGCAGGTGGCGTTCCAGAGAGCTCAAGAGCTCCGCAACCCCCGCGGGATTGTGGGCGCCGTCGAACAGCCAGCGCCCCGAGCTGGATTCGAATACCTCCATCCGCCCGGGCCAGCTGACCCGCTCCAGGCCACATTCGATCGCGGCATCCGGCACGCACAGCCCATCCTGGCGCAGGAAGCTAGCCGCGGCGACGGCCATGGCCGTGTTTTGAACCTGGTAGGTCCCCAGCAGATTCACGTTCCAGGTGCGACCGGCACAGGCGATGCTCTGGCTGTGCGCGTCCGCAGCCAGAGCCATGGCCGGTGCGACGGACACCAGCTGGGCCCCGCGCTCCGCGGCTACCCGGGCGAGGACCTCATAGGGCTCCCCGGTGGCCTGCGTGAGCAGAGGGCGGCCGGCTCTGGCGATCCCCGCCTTGTGCCAGGCGACGTCGGCCAGGCTCGGACCGAGGACGTCGAGGTGATCGTCTGCGACGTTCGTGACGATGGAAAGCAGGGGCGCAAAGGCCACGTTCGTGGCATCGAACCGGCCGCCCCGTCCGGCCTCGAGGATCGCGAGGTCCACGGCAGAATGCTTGAAATACAGGAATGCCGCCGCTGTCACCCGGGCGAACTCCCCGAGGGTCGCGTCGCCGAGCGCTTGCTTCTCGGCCCGACGAACCTCGGCCAGCAGCTTGTCGAAGGTGTCCGTGCCCGGACTGGCGCCATTCGCCCAGATCCGCTCGGTCCAGCTTGCGAGATGGGGAGAGGTATACCTGCCGATCGCCAGCCCGGCCTCCGTCAGGATGCTGGAGAGGAGGGCGCAGACGGAACCCTTGCCGTTGGTCCCTGCCACGTGAATGGCCCGCACCCCCCGGTGGGGATCGCCGAGGCGCGCCAGCACGGCTTCCATCCGGGCGAGCTTCTCGGGCCCGTCCGGCGTCGGCGCACTCGACCGAGTTTCCCAGGCTGCCATCGGTTTCATCTCGTCTCGCGGCCCGCGGGCTCGAGCCCGGCCCTCGCGGCGCTGCTTGCACGCAGCAGCGATCTCCCTCTCAAGTCGACCCGCGCAGCCATATCCAGACCGAGCCAGCCACGGCGGTGCGGGCGTGCGCCGGATCGAAAAGGGCGTTTGCGCCCCGGTGGGTGTCGGACGTGGCAAACAGGATCCACGAAGCGCCCTGACGCGCCAGCTCGTGCTCGAGACGAGCGATCAGATACGGGGCCAGCCCGCTTCCCCGGTGTCGCAGGCGCACGGCGATCTCGAAGAGCAGGGTCTCCGCAGGAGACTGGCGCACGCCGAGCGTCAGGCCGACAAGCTGGCCTCGCCGCGAGGCCAGAAAGGAGACACCGGGCAGGAACTCGCCGATCGCGCCGGCTTCCAGGCGCTCGAGCACCACCGCCAGGGTCGACTGCGCCGGAAGCTCTGGATACGTCAAAAACAGGCCATCGAGCCCCTGATTGACGGCGGAAAGGAGCGCGGCGACCTCCTGGCGACGCGCCGGATCGTAGGGTTCGACCTCGTAACCGGGCGGAGGCGGGCCGATCGTAGGGGGAGCGAACCTCAGATCGAACCGGTGCTCGAGGCGGGTGACCCGGCGAAAACCCGGCGCCGGCGGGCTGTCCGGCAGTTCGGGAATACGCCAGGACGGAATGGATATCGCCTGGACTCGGTCATCGGCGGCCAGCAGCTCGAGCGCCCGCTCCCACCCGTCGCCAGCATGGAACTCGACGATGCGGTGGCCCGGCGTTCCCCCGATCAGCACGGTCGCCCCCTCGGCGACATAGGCTGCCGGAAAGGGGCCATGCATGAAGCGGTGCCAGAACTCTGCCTGCCAGGCCCGCGGATCGGCCTCGAGCCTGGCCTGCTGGAGAAACCGCTCGACCTGCCGATCGACCTGCAGAAAGTCGAGGCTTGCTGCAGGTCTCATGGCGCCAACCGAGCTATTCGTCTTCGGACTTCTGGAATGGCAGTATCGGGATCTCGATCTTGGGGAACAGGGCCGACAGTCCACGGTCGTCGGCACACTGCTCGCCCAGCCGCTGAAGGAAGTAGATCCTGCCGTTCAGCCGCGTCCAGAACGCCTGCTGCAGGATCGGCATCGCTTCCTTGGGGGACACCCTCGCGGCGCGCGCCAGGTAATCCCGCCCCTGGCGAATCATCCAGTTGACCTCGGCCAGCTGCGTGGCGATCGTCCTGGCCCGGGCCTCGAAGCTGGAATCCGACGCGATCCGCCTGGACACCAGATCGACGATCGGCCGCTCCTCGTCCGTGAGATCGGCCGTGGGGTCCTCGGCGACCGCTGGCTCCGCCTCGAGGGGATCTGCCGGCAACGCCTCGACGGGTGGTGGGACGCTTTCATCCAGGCCAAGGGTCGAGGTCGCGACCCGGCCGCTCGCGACCGGGGTCTGGCTGAGGCCCCGGCTCCCGCCCGACGCCTTCAAGGCCGCGGTCGTGGCTTGCCTGGACGTGGCGCCATCGGCCTCGGGCTGGGCATAGCGTGGCACGCCCAGTGCACCCGCCAGGATCCGGTGTCCGACCTCGTAGCTGAACATCGACAACGAGACGGCGGCGAGGTCGCACTCGGCGCTCGCGAGCCGCCAGTCGTAGGTCGCGAAGGGATCGGCCAGCTTTGCTCCGTTCTCCACCTCGGCCGCGACGGCAGCCAGTTCCCCGGTTACTTTGGCAAGATCCTCATTCATCCCGTGGAGCTCGAGCGTGAGCATCTTGCGCCCCGAGCTGAAGAAGGTCCGGGCCACCTCGAGGCCCTGGCGCGCCTTGTGCTGCTCCGGGGTATCCTCTTCCGGCGGACGCTTGGCGAACAGGGCCTCGAGCTTGGCCTGCTCCTCCTCGTACCAGGCGGCCTGAGCCTCGTGGCGCGAGATCTGCGCCTGCAGCTTCTTGATGGCTTCGCGCTGCGTCCCCTTGGCCTTGGCCTCGACCCGCACCAGCTCGGCCTTGACGTCGGTCAGCAACTGCTGCTGCTCGGCCTCTGAGAGCTGGGACAGATGCTCGGGTTTCAGGCGGTCGAAATCGAAGTTCTCTGTGGGCAAGTGGGCCTCTCCCTTCGCTATACGTTTCTCGGTTCGAACGGATCTCTCTGCACGGTCGCCTCGCCGCGGAACCGGGGCCGATTGACTCCCGTGGACCGATCCATTTCAGGCAAACCGCTCTGGAGCCCGCCGACCATCGGGCGATCGCTGCACAATGTTGTACCCAGCTAACCCGAAGGCCCCGCGATCGATGATCGCGGGGCCACCCTCCCGAAGCTTTCTAGAAGCCGAATGCTGAAGCCAGCGAGCCGACTTTCGAGGCGAACGAACTGATCTCGTTGCCCGCACCCTTGTCGAATGTGCCGACCAGACTGCCGACGGCATTGACGACCCCGCCAGCCTTCTTGGCAGAGTCGTTCGCACTCTGCTTGTTGGAGTCGCTCTGACCGGTCGCGCTCTGGAAGAACCCCAGGGCCTTCGAGGCCGCGCCAACGGCCGCCGTGATCGGGGCCAGGGCCGGGAAGAACGTCGAGGCGATACCCAACAGGGGCTGGGCAATCTTCATCACGTCGCTGAAGGCGCTCTCGATCCCCTTGACGACTCCACCCATGGTCTCCCACCTTTCTTCGCTCGCGGGCGGTGCACGCCTCGCTAATCCCTCGCCACAGAGGGATTATGCCCCCCCGGGACTCGCCGCCGGATAAGTTTCACGGGCGCTTAACGAAGTTCTGGGCCAGCGAAACGTTCCGGGGCCATCCTTTAAACAAGGCCCGCCTGCCAGGTAGAATGACGGGTTCCGAAAGGAGTCGGCCATGCCAAGGCCTTGCCTCGCGCTTCTGGCCATGAGCGCCACCTCATGCCTCTTTGCGCCCCCTGCGCTCGCCCAGCCGGCGAGCATCTCGCCCTACGGCGCCGCGCCGGGAGCCTCCCGCTGGTGGAAGGGGTCCGAGATCTCCTACCTGCCGGGGATCGGCCCGGAGGCCAGGAGCAACGCGCTGCTCCTGGCCCAAGGCAACGATCTCGCACTCACCAGCTGGTTCCACCTCGGCGCCCAGACGGCCCTCGGATACCAGCTGACCCCCAGCGAGCCAGGGGCCGGCGGGTGGGTGTCAAGCCTGGGCGGCATCGTGCCCCGCCTGGGCTACCAGGCCGGTCCGGTCCGGGTCGACGTCGGCGCCCTTCTCGGTCTGGGTGCGATGCTGCGCACCGCAACGGTCGCGGGTGTGAGCGACGTGGCCCAGCTGCGTGGCTTCTGGATCGCCGAGCCTCGCCTGGAGCTCGGAGTGGCTGCCGACGGCGTGGCGGCATCGCTCTTCGGGGGGTACGCGTTCAGCCCCAATCCGGCGGACCTCGGCGGCGTGGTTTTCGGGCTCGATTTCCGGTTCCAGAGTCCAGGTGCTGCCCGAGGACTCCTGTCGCTCCCCCCTCCCTAGGATCGGGTCGGGTATCTCACCCAGACGCTCCTGACTTCGTTTTTCAACCCGGAACGGTCTCCCTCGCTTCCGAATCACCAGAGAGGTCTTTGTCGCAGCTATGGCAACGAACATGAAGAGCAAGAGCTTCCTGTCCGAGATGGATCTGACCGTCGAGGAGTTCTTCCAGATCCTCGAGCTGGCCAAGCAACTCAAGGTGGAGCAACTGATCGGCAAGGCCCATCCGCTGCTTGCAGGCAAGGTCCTGGGCATGCTGTTCCAGAAGGCGTCCACCCGCACGCGCGTCAGCTTCGAGGTCGGGATGATCCAGCTCGGAGGGTCAGCGATCTTCCTGTCTGCCGGGGATCTCCAGCTCAAGCGCGGGGAGACGATCGCCGACACCGCCCAAACCCTCTCGCGATACCTCGATGGGCTCATGGCCCGCGTTTTCGCGCATCAGGACATCGTCGACCTGGCCACGTATGGCACCATTCCCGTCATCAACGGCTTGACCGACCTCAACCATCCGTGCCAGGCCATGGCCGACTACTTCACGATCGGCGAGAAGCTCGGCGCGCTCCTGGGCCGCAAGCTGGCCTACATCGGCGACGGCAACAACATGGCCCATTCCCTGATGGGCGCCGGCGCGCTGGCCGGGATGCACGTCGTGATCGCAGGACCCAAGGGCTACCAACCCCGGCCGGAGATCGCCGAACAGGCCGGAGCCATCGCCAAGCGAACGGGCGCCTCGATCACGGTCACGACAGATCCCAGCGAGGCCGTCACGGGCGCCGATGTCGTGTACACGGATGTCTGGGCAAGCATGGGCCAGGAAGAAGAGCATGCCAAGCGCCTGAAGGACTTCAAGGGCTATCAGGTGGACTCCAAGCTCTGTTCGCTCGCCAAGGAAGACTTCCTCTTCATGCACTGCCTGCCGGCGCATCGCGGGGAGGAGGTCGCGCCCGAGATCATCGACGGCCCGCATTCGGTGGTCTTCGACCAGGCC
Organism: bacterium; assembly: GCA_021781555.1. Classification (GTDB taxonomy): domain Bacteria; phylum Cyanobacteriota; class Sericytochromatia; order S15B-MN24; family VGJW01; genus JAJXWQ01. Next base: position 23,502 of record JAJXWQ010000025.1, on the reverse strand, counting down.
GAGAATCGCCTGCATGTACAGAAGGCGATCTTGGCTCTGTTGATGGCCTGAGCGGGTCCGATCGCAGCGCGGCACCGGACGCTCGCCCGGAGATTCCCGGCGCCGGGCGATCTCGCAGCCAAAGATGTCGGCTGCCCGCCGGCCGGGTACGATGCCTCGGTAAGGAGGAAAGACCATGCGCAAGCGAGCCCTGGCACTCGCACTGGCAATCTGGGCGATCCCATCGATGGCCCCGGCGCAGACGACGTCTGGATTCGCGCCCGCCAGCTCTGGCCTGCCGGCCAATCTCGGGACCTTCGACAAGTCTCCTCCCTTCGTGGCCCGGATGGTCGTCACCGACGCGACGGGCCACAGGTCGACCTACCGGATCTTCCATGAGACCGGTCGGGTCCGCATCGAACCGCTCTCGGGTCTCCCCGGACCGCAGGGAATGGTATCCATCGTCGACCTCCCCGAGCACGTCATGTACAGCGGGTTCGGCAAGACCTGGTTCGAGATGTCGCTGACCAGCCTCAACCTCTCCAGGTCCCAGCAGGCGGCGGCATCCGCCCTGAAGGGATACCGCAAGCGGCCCCTCGGCCAGCAGGCCATCGATGGCAAGCTTTGCCAGGGCGAGGAGATGACGAGCCCGGACGGGGCCACGGTCATCGACGAGTGGAAGTGGGGCCCGTACACCATCGGGACGCGGATCCGCAACGCCCGGGGCACGACCACGGTGGAACTGCGCTCCCTCAAGCCGCAACAGACTCCCGCCTCCTACTTCCGCGCGCCTGCCGGCGTGCGCGTGATGGACATGAGCGACATGCTTCGCCAGTCGGGAGCCGGGGCGGCGGGGTTGCAGTTCCCCGGGACCCTGCCCGGAGGCGGCTCGCCCGCTGGCTCGCTGCAGGACCTCCTCGGGCCAGCCACGCCCAATCCGTGATGATGCCTGGCGCGGCCGCCCCGACCCTCGGCTCGCCTGGCCTCCGTAACATCCGCCGATTCCGGCCTCGCTGCGCTTGAACTTCGTGACGATCCGGGCTTCTGTCTCCTAGAATGTCAGATATGGAACGTGCAGAAGTCGTCATCGTCGGCGGGGGAATCATCGGGGCGAGTATCGCTTACCATCTGGCGATGCGCGGCATCAAGGACATCGTCCTCCTCGAGAAGGAGCTCTTCTTCGGTGCGGAGTCGACCGGCAAGTGCGCGGGCGGCATCCGGGCCCAGTTCACCACTCCCATCAACATCCAGCTGTCGCTGGCGAGCATCGCCGCGTTCGAGCGTTTCGCCGAGGAGATGGGTGCCCCGGTGGCGTTCCACCAGGTGGGCTACCTGTTCATGTCCACGGACCCAGCACAGTGGGAGGCAGCTCAGAGGGCCGTCCAGTTGCAGCGTTCGCTCGGAGTCGAGGTCCAATTGCTGACGGCGGAGCAGGTCAACGACCTCGTCCCCGACCTCCGCACGGACGATGTCGTGGGCGCAACTTACAGCGCGAAGGATGGCCTGGCCGATCCCCACGAGTTCCTTCAGGGCTACGTCAAGCGCAACCGCGAGCTCGGGGTTCGCGCCTTCGCGCAGCGACCCGTCACGGGTCTCGAGGTGAAGGGTGGACGGATCCAGGGGGTCGTCACGCCAGCGGGCACCATCTCGACACCGCGGGTGGTCAACGCCGCGGGGGCGTGGGCCGCACAGATCGCCAGGATGGCCGGGGTCGACGTTCCGATCGTGCCAGTCCGCCGCCACATCGCCACGACCGCGCCGCTGCCCTTCATCTCCACGACCTATCCGATGATGGTGGACAACGGCTCCGGGCTGTACATGCACCCCGAGAGCGGCGGATTGTTGATGGGGATGGCCAAGCGCGACGAGCCTCCGGCCTATCGTACGGACGTCGACGAGGACTTCGTGATGGAGATCGTGGGAGCCGCGGTCGACCGCATTCCCTCGCTCGAAACGGCCGAGATCAACTCCGCGTGGGCCGGACTCTACGAGGTGACGCCCGACCACCACGCGATTTTCGAGGCCCACACGGAGCCCGAGGGGCTGTTCACCTGCGCGGGATTCTCTGGACACGGCTTCATGCAGTCTCCGGCAGCCGGAGAGACGATGGCGGAGCTGATCCTGGACGCTCGTACGACGCTCGATATCTCGGATCTGGGACTGGCGCGATTCTCGACGACGAACCACCAGGGCCGCGAAGAAGTCATGGTCATCTGAGCGACTCTCCGCCCGGCCGAAGCCAGGCGGAGAGGGCGGATCGGAAGTTCGGTCGGTTATCTGTCGCGACGCCGGGGATGAGCCCGGCACAAGGCGGATCTTGCCATGGGTTGGCTGACAGCCGTCGGAGCCAGAGCGGGCCAGGGGAAGGGGCAGACCAGGGCAATCCAGGGGCCTGTCTTCATGACGCTCCTCTCCCGGCGCTGCGGTGGCGTTGCTGACCGAGGTCGATAGTATCCCTCGCCAGGCCGTCTTGCCGTCTGCCCGAACACACAGGAAGTGTGTTCATGCGCACGCTTGCCGCGAGCCGCAGAACACACCCTTCGGAGAGAAAGCCGGCGCCGACCGCTACCGCGTTTGCGGAAGATTCAGCGCGATCGCGGCCTCACTCGTGGCTCAGTGGCAGCCGCAGCCGCCCGAGCCGCAGCCACCCGAACCGCAGCCCTCGGGATCCTCGGCATCCTCGTCGCCCCCGCAGCCACCCGAGCCGCAGCCGCACGAGGAGACGGCATTGGGATTGGTGATGGCGAAGCCGCCGCCCATCATGGTGTTCTTGTAGTCCACCACCGCACCCTCGACGTAGGGGATGCTCTGGGGGTCGACGACGACGCGGATCCCGTTGATCTCGGTGGTTTCGTCGTCCTCGCGGGGCTCATCCAGGCCCATGCCGAAGCTGAATCCCGAGCACCCGCCGGGCTTCACGTAGACCCGCAGCGCAAGATCGTCGCGATTCTGCGCCTTGATGAAGTCCTTGACCTTGGCGCTCGCGACTTCGGTCAACGTGATCATCGCCGGGATAACCTCCTGATGCTGGGGACGTCCGGATCTTACCACGCACCAGCCGTGTCGACACCGCCCCCTGGCCCCCATCTTCACAACATTTCAACCCACGCCGGACATTTTGTTACCGCACCCCCCTCAAGAGACCCTCGTCTGGCGGCAGGAATCTTCCGAGACTCAAAAGGAGAAACTTGGCGATCATGGCCCGCCAAGCTCGTCTGCCTGCACCATAGCGTCGTTACAATCTTTTGTGTACAACTATTACTTGTTGGGTAACGTAACTTTTATCGCACATTTGAAGGAGCTGTTATGCCGACCTAACTCCAAGATAAACGACCGGACCTATCATCCAAGCTGGAGGGCCGCTCGCACCTAGTCTGAAACCCGCATCCCACCGACCATTTTGCCTCCGGACCCTCGGCGCTCTTTCGGAATCCAACGGACCAAAGGAGGGTCCACGCAATGTGGTTGAAACAGGTCTATCCGAGCATCCGCCCAGCCATCACGGACAGTCGGGGAAACGCTTATCTCTTCAACCCGACCAAGCTTCAGATCATCATCCCTGGCAAGGTAGCGCCGGCACGCTGATCGACAGCGGCGGGATTCCAGGTTCAGGGCGGGCGCAAGCGGCCTTGCGCCCGCCTCTCGCGCGTTGACCCTCGCCCTCCGCGGTCGGTGACAGGGCCCGCCGAGGTATGCTACTCTTCCCCCAAGCCCTCGGAGAGTGGGCCCAGGTTTGAAGGCATCGGACCTGAGGAGTCAAACGGGGCCCGGTTGCGTGGCGCAGCGACCGCGCAGAGGGACCCGTTCACACTGCAAAAGGTACAGGCCCACGGGATGCCGGCCGCTCGGCCTCGATGAAATTTCCGGGGACATTGCCAGCTTAGATGGAAGACAAGAAGATCCGCGTCTTGATCGTCGACGACTCCCTGACGCTCCGGACCATGTTCAGGAAGTCGCTCACGGATACGGAGTTCGACACCGTCGCCGAGGCAGCCGATGGCCAGGAGGCGCTTAGCCAGTACATCCAGCACCGGCCTGACCTCGTCGTGATGGATATCGTCATGCCGGAGGTGGACGGGGTAACGGCGCTGGCCCAGATCATCGACTTCGACCCCGCAGCGCGCGTGGTGATGGTGTCCTCGCTCGGAAGCAAGGACAAGGTTCTCGAGTCCATCAAGAAGGGCGCCAAGAATTTCATCATGAAGCCGTTCGAGCGAGATACGCTGCTCCAGGCGTTGAAGAAGGCGTATGAAGGCCGCCCGTAAGCGCCGATGACCACAATATCAGTCAAGTTCTTCGGCCAGTATTTGCTCGAAAAGGGGCGGATCACCCAGGATCAGCTCCTCGAGGCCGTCTCCAGGCAGCGTTCCGCCAATCCACTGCTCGGAGCCCTGGCACTCGAACGGGGTTACCTGACGCCCGCCCAGGCCGACGCCATCAATGCCGCACAGCGGACCACCGATCGGATGTTCGGCGATCTGGCCGTGGACATGGGCCTGCTGGACCCGGACCAGCTCGCCGAGTTGCTGGATCTGCAGCGATCCTCCCGACTCTTTCTCGGAGAAGCCTTCGTCGACAAGGGCATCCTTTCGGCCGGCGAACTCGAGGCAGAGCTGACCGCCTTCGAAGCCGAACAGCACGCGGGCCAGATGATGATCCGCGGGGCCCTCATGCAGCTCCAGGGGGTCGAATTCGTGGTAGACGTCCTGGACCTCGTCTTGAAGACGTTCAAGCGCCTGGTCCACGAAACGGTCCTGATCGAGGACTGCCACCAGGAACGTGATAGCTGGGATGCCCACGACGTGACCGTGTCTCAGCGCTTCATCGGGGACGTCGATGCGACCCTTACCTTGGGCCTGCCACGGGATACGGCGGTCAAGATCGCATCCAAGATGCTCGGAGAAGAGATCGCCGGGGACGATGCCCTGGTCCTGGATGCAACCCGGGAGTTTCTCAACGTGATCTGCGGCAACGTCTGCTCCAAGCAGAGTCAGCGCGATCTCAATGTCGACCTCAAGGCTCCGGTCGTCACCGACGCCCCGGCCGGCTTGCCGCTGACCGACGGCTACACCGTGATCACGGTCATGGCGGCCATCGATTCCAAGGTCGACGTGGCTCTCGTTCTACCCAACGTCCTGGTTCGTCCTCGCTAGATTTTAGGAGATTCCATGCCAGCAGAAGCAGCAGCAGATGAATGGAAGACGATCGCCACCTTGGCCGAGCTGCCCAAGGCTTCAGGCGATGTCATCCGGGTCGAGCAGAAGTCGTTCAAGAACCGCATCTACGTCTCTCTGCGCCAGTACTACCAGGATCGTAAGACCGACGAGTACAAGCCCGGCAAGAACGGCATCACATTCACTGCCGAGGAGTTCCAGGAGCTTCGCGAACTCCTCGGCGGCCTAGAGCTCGTCCCCGAAGAGACTTAGGGCAAATTCGCCCGGACAGGACCGGGCCCCGGGAGTCAAACGGGGCCCGGTTGCGCAGCGTAGCGACCGCGCAGAGGGACCCGTTCACACTCGAGAAAGATACGGGGCCCGGTTGCGCAGCGTAGCGACCGCGCAGAGGGACCCGTTCACTCTCGAGAAAGATACGGGGCCCGGTTGCGCAGCGTAGCGACCGCGCAGAGGGACCCGTTCACACTCGAAAAAGATACGGGGCCCGGTTGCGCAGCGCAGCGTAGCGACCGCGCAGAGGGCCCCGTTCGAACTGCAAAAGGTCTAGCTGCCGAAAAGACTCTGGCTGATCATCGAGGAGAGCGACGCCTCGACGCTCAGCTGCGTGCTGGTCGTCGTGAGCGAATCCGCGCCGAGGTTGCCAAGCTGGCCCAGGATCGCCTGATAGGCCGTCTGCACGCCCGTGTCGACCCCGGAGTCCACCTGGATCTGCGAGGGGTCCGGGACCGTCGAATACCCTGACCCGATCTCGGAGTAGGGATCCTGTTGGCCGTCCTCGAGATACTGCGTCGGGTCGACGAGCAGGTTCTCGACACGGCTGAGCGCGGTCTGCGCGTTGGCGCGAGCGAGGATCTGCAGCACGTTGTTGAGTTTGACGCTGGCCGCCTGGATGTCGACCGCGTCCGGGGAGGACAGCGCCTGGAAGCCACGCATGTAGCTGTCGACGACGCTCGCGAACTGCGGTGGTAGGGTCTGGCACATCTGCATGGCCCTGCCGGCCAAGGTCATCACATCCGTGGCATTCTTGGCATCGAAACCAAGGCCCGGAACCGTGGTCCCGGTATTCGCCCCGAAGGGTCCAACACTGCTAACATTGCCATAGGATCCAGTGATCGGAGATAGAGCCATCGTGACCTCCCACATCTCCCGCATATTAGGTATACCCAGAATTCGGGCTGTCGAGGTGTACGGGTAAGGCGGGCCGATGACCATGCGCGAGCGCTCCCCGTGGCTGTCCTCCTGGATCCGCCCCTGGCTCCGGACGCCGGATCGATCCCCGACATCGGCCGCCTCGTACCCGGCGCCCGCCGAGCACGATCTCGAGGGCGACCTGGACCGGGCCAGGCAGCAGCTGGCCGGGCAAGATCGGGCACTGGCCGAGCTCCGACGACGCGAGCAGGCCCTGGCGGACCGGGTCGCTTTCCTCGAAGCTGAACGCCAGCGCCTGTTGGAGGCCGCAAACGGCCGGCGCTCGGATCTGGCTCGAGTCCGCCAGGAGCTCGGACCGCTGCTGGATCACGTGGGGATCGTGGCGGACTCCGTCGGTCAGCTCGTCGGGACCAGCGAAGCGGCCGATGCCCTCCTCGTCGAGGGCCGGGCCATGCTCAAGGAAGCCCTCGCGGCCATGGCCGCCGTACGAGCCTCGATCCAGGATTCCTTGCAACTGGTCGAGTCCTTCGGGCAGCGCAGTCGCCAGATCGAGGAGGTCCTCAAGGATATCGCCGACATCGCCTACTTCACTCGCATGCTGAGCCTGAACGCAGCCATCGAGGCCGCCCGCGCCGGCCAGCAAGGCAAGAGCTTCGGTTTTCTGGCCGACGAGGTGCAGAACCTGGCCCAGACGATCTCGCAGTCGACCTCCGATATCCGGGAGCTGCTCGAGTCGGTCGCCAAGGAGTCGGGAGCGACGGCGCTGTCGGTACAGCGGTCGGCCGACGAGGTGGCCCAGGCCTCTCAGGGAGTCGCGAGGCTCGACGGCGCCCTGGGGCGCATCATGGAAGAGCTGCACTCCATGGACGCCGATCTCCAGGATTCACATCTGATGAGCCTGCGCATCGCCAGCCAGAGGGAACAAGCCATCGTCCAGCTGTCGGCCCTCGAAACCGCCAACAGCTGAACCCACGCCCGCCGCCCCGGCCCGGCCCCGGCCAAGCTCCAGAGCCGAAAAGCCACCCAAACAAAACAATCCGGAAAGCCTTGCGATCACAGGCTTTCCGGGAAGGCGGAGGGCACGGGATTCGAACCCGCAACCGGTTCGTCACCGGCAACCGCTTTCGAGGCGGCCCGCTCACCGTTCGCTTACCCTCCACGGCTGGCTTCCAAGTCTAGCACGGGATGCCTCCGAGATCACGAGCATGGGCGGCGTTGCGCGAAGAACCCCTTGAGGAGCTGGGCCGACTCCTCCTCGCAGATGCCGCCGATGACCTCGAGGCGGTGATTCCAGGGGCGAGCCTCGACCACGGAGAAGACCGAACCACAGGCCCCCAACTTGGGGTCGTAGGCGGCGAACACGATCCGGTCCAGGCGAGCCTGCATGGCGGCAGCGGCGCACATCGGACAGGGCTCGAGAGTCACGTAGAGAGTGCATCCGGTCAACCGCCAGCGCCCGAGCCGGCTGGCGGCCTGGCGGATGGCGCCGAGCTCGGCATGGCCTAGCGGATCGGCGTCGCCCTCGCGGGTATTTCGGCCCAGACCGACGATCTCCCCGGCGCAGGCGATCGCCGCCCCTACCGGGACCTCGCCACCGTCCAGCGCCAGCCGCGCCTGGTCGAGGGCAACACGCATCGCATCTCGGTGGATCATCACGGAGCCATGATGCCTCGATTCCCACGCAATCGAACGACGATCACCTTCTTGCCGCCGAAAGGGCTGCCTGGCGGGGGAAGACGGTGATCGCCGTCAGCGCACGACCGCTCGGATCTGGTATCCTCTTCAAATTGCCATTCTGGAGGTTACGGTGCGAGTCGGCAGCCTCACCGATGTGGGCAAGTTGCGCCCCAACAACGAAGACGCGATGGGGGTATCCTCCGATCGCGGTGTCTTCGTCGTCGCGGACGGCATGGGCGGACACCAGGCGGGCGAGGTTGCCAGCCAGCGTGCCGTCGATGTCATCCTCGAGATGCTGCGCGACTGGGATCAGGGCAGCCCAGCCCACGAAGCTCTCGTGCAAGCGGTAGACGAGGCGAACGCCCAGATCGAGGCTGCTGGCAGAGCGGATCGGGCCCTGAAGGGTATGGGCACCACGGTCGTCGCGGCGATCGTGCAACCCGACAGCTTCACGGTCGCCCATGTCGGGGATTCGAGGGCCTACTTGCTGCGCGAAGGCGAGCTGCGGGCCCTCACCGAAGACCACTCGATGGTTCTCGAACTCGTCCGTGCCGGCGTCATAACGCAAGAGCAGGCGGCGACGCATCCTTACCGGAGCGCGATCTCCCGCAGCCTCGGCCAGTTCCGGGAGGTGCAGACCGACGTCCAGACCCAGGAGTGGCGTTCCGGCGACTTCCTCTTGCTGTGCAGCGATGGGTTGACGAGGTTCGTCGAGGAACCCGCCATCCGGGATATCATCCTGCGCATCCAGGAGCCCCAGGCCGCATGCGCGGCCCTCGTGGAGGCTGCCCTCGCCAACGGGGGCCGAGACAACGTCACGGTCGTCCTGGTCTCGCACGACTGAATCGAGCCAGCCCTGCGGGAACCGACCCCGAGCTGGACTTCCTGGCTAAGATTAGGTTAAACTTTTATCCGCTTCTTACCCAATCCTTAACAATCGCTTCTCCGAGCATTGATACTCGCGCGGTAAGACTGAGGGGTGGATACTCAGTTCAAGGAGTGAGACATGCTGTCCCCGTTAGTTACCCAGGCTCGCACCGTCCTCGTGACCACCGCGCCGGATCAGGCGCGGGATGCGCGTGTCGAGCGTTTCTGGGACAGAGTCTGCAAGCTCATCTTCGACGAGCGGCGGGCGCTCGAGTGGAAGCAAGCGGCGCTCGGCCGCTACTCCCGGGCGCTGGCCAGCGGGGGAGACGGCTTCCTGGCGGATCTGGCGCGGCGCCTCTCGGAGTCCTACGGCGATTCCCTGACGGGCACGGCGATCTGGTCCTGAGCCCGCCCCGCCCCGCCGCCTGACACCCCATTCGGCCCCCGGGGTCCGGACCCGTGCGGGAGGCGGGTCAGTCCACCAGCCGGGCTTCTGCCCGGCCATCGGCAACACCCTCGACGCTCGCACGCACGAGGGTGTTCGAGCTCAGGCGATCCGGGGCCAGGCGCAGCTTGAGGTAGTGGGGCGTGGTCGCCGTGGCGAAGTCGGGGCCGACACGCTCGACCAGGGCCTCTACCGTCTGGCCCAGCCAGCTCCGGTGGAAGGCGGTCTGCAGCTCCCGGGCGACCCCCTGCGCTCGTTCCATCCGCCCGGCGATGAGCGCAGGCCCGACGTGCCCCTCGAGCGCCGCCGCGGCCGTGGCCTCTCGGTCCGAATAGGGAAACAGGTGGACTCCCGAAAATCCGATCTGCCGCAGAAAAGCGAGTGTTTCGTCGAAGTCCGGCTCGGTCTCGCCGGGAAATCCGACGATGACATCGGTCGAGATCGCGATATCGGGCCGGACCGCGCGCAAGCGGTCGACCAGAGCAGCGAAGCTCGACGTGTTGTAGCGCCGGCGCATTCGCGCCAGAATCCGGTCGCTGCCGCTCTGGAGACACAGGTGCAGGTGCGGACACACCCGGTCGTCGGCGAAGACCTCCACCAGATCCTCGGGAAACTCGAGCGGTTCGATGGAGCCGATCCGCCACCTCGCCGGAGCCGACGCGACCAGACCATGCACGAGGGGGGCCAGCGTGGAACCGCGCAGCGTCCCGCGGGCGCGGCTGACCAGGCCCGATTCGCCGTCCTGGCCATACGACCCGATGTTGGTTCCGGTGAGGACGATCTCCCGGTAGCCCGCCTCCACCAGAGCCCTGGCCTCGCCGATCAGGTCCCGGGCCGGGCGACTGCGGTTGGCGCCGCGTACCCGCGGGATGACGCAGTACGCGCAGGCATTGTCGCAACCCTCCGAGATCTTCAGCCAGGCCCGGGTGGTGACCAGGTCGAGCAGCGCCGCGCCTGGCCCCGAAGTCGCGCGATCGCCGGGGCCCAGCAGCCTCCGGGGGGAAAGCTGCAAGCCGTACCAGGCGGCGACCTGGCCGGCAATCAGATCCTTGCGCTCGTTGGGCGCGACCAGGCGTACGCCGGGAAGCTCGCTTAGATCCTCGGTGGCGTAATCTGCCGCGCAACCCGCCACGACGATCGCAGCGTCAGGATTGGCACGATGGGCCCGCCGCACGAGCTGGCGGCTCTGGCGATCGGCCGCGTGGGTGACGGTGCACGTGTTGACGACGTAGATGTCGGCCGGGGCGTCGAAGGGAACGACCGCCAGGTCCCAGGCCAGCTGCGAGACGAGGCTGACGACCTCCGCCTGGTTGGTCTTGCAGCCCAGGGTCGCGAAGGCGATGCGGGGCACGGAAGGCATGATGACCACTCTACGCGATCCCCAGCCGTGCCGACACCCGCCTGCCGGTTTCCGGCTTCGACGGGTGCCTCTGCGCGGTCGCGGGGCTGCTTCGACGGGCTCTGCGCCAGGTCCTGGCTCTTTTCCAGCAACGATCTGCAAGCTGACAAACATGGAACCGTCCAAGCGCGGCCAGCTGGGGCCCGATCCACTTGGGTGCTACCCCAAGGATCCGCCCAGGACCACATCCTAGCGATATCGGGCGTATCGAACCGCGGCGGTAGCCTGTTTCTGACGGATTTCGGCCGGATTTCGAGCGGCATAACCTGGCACTAACCGTTTGGACACCTGGCCGCCATCCCTGAGCCCCTCCGAGCGCGGTACAATGTCGACGTCCAGGTCTTCATGTCGCATTTCAGAACGCTTGACGACGCAGTCGTGATCCTCGCTTCCGCCTCTCCGCGCCGAGCGGAGCTGCTTGAGCAAGTCGGCATTCCCTTCCAGGTGGCTTCCACCTTGGGGGTAGAGGAGCGTGCCCTGCCCGATGAAACTCCGTCCGAGACGGCCCGTCGCCTCGCCGAGGCCAAGGCCGAGGCCGCTCGGTCGCGGTACCCCGACGCCGACCTCATCATCGGGGCCGATACGGTCGTCGCCATCGACGGCCTGGCCCTGGGCAAGCCCCAGGATTCCGCGGATGCCGAGCGCATGCTGGCGTGCCTGTCTGGCCGAGAACACGACGTGGTGACGGGCTTTGCCGTGCTCGGCCGCGACACGCGGGTTTGTGGTGCCGAGACGACGCAGGTGCGCTTCCGGCGGCTCGAGCCTTCCGAGATCTCCCGCTACGTCGGCACCAGCGAGCCGCTCGACAAGGCAGGCGCTTACGGCATCCAGGGACGCGGCGCCCTGCTGATCCAGGGTATTTCCGGGGACTACACCAACGTCGTCGGCCTTCCGCTCCCGGCGATCGCCTCCGCCTTGCGGCAACTCGGCTGGAGGGTCGGATGATCGCGTTGCGACCTCGCGAGCGGCTGTGGCGCCAGGGGGCCGCAGCTCTTTCCGACGCCGAGCTGCTGGCGATCGTGCTCAACACGGGGCGGCCGGGCGCTCCGGTGCTGGTCGTTGCGGCCGAGCTCCTCAAGGCGTTCAGCGGGCGCTCGCTCGGCAACGCCAGTCCCACCGAGCTCTGCGAGATTCCGGGCGTGGGTCCGGCCAAGGCAGCCCGACTCAGCGCCGCCATCGAGCTGGGTCGCCGGGCCTTTGCGCCTGCCGACGAGCGGCCGGTGGTACGCTCGGCGCAGGATGCGTACGCCCTGGTCGCTCCGCGGCTCGATGGTTGCCCCCAGGAGAGCGTGGTCGCGCTCCTGCTGGATGCCAAGGGCCGCCTGCTCGGCGAACCGCTGGTCGCGCTCGGAGGCCTCTTCGAGGTGGAGCTTCATCCCCGGGAAGTCTTCAGGCCGGCGATCCGCCAGGGGGCGGCGAGCCTGCTGCTCGCCCATGGACACCCCTCGGGCGATCCCCGGCCGAGCGCCCAGGATCTGACGGCGACCCGTCGCCTGCTCGGGGTCGCCGACATCGTGGGTATCCCCATCGTCGATCACCTCATCGTGGGGAACGGTCGCTATACCAGCCTCAGGGCCACGAGTGCCTTGTGGGACTCAAGCCCTGACCCAGGGCACAGTTCAGGCCAGCACACCGCCCGCGGGGGCGGCCATCCAGGAAGGATCTGACTTCGTGTTCGACAGCATCTTCAGCCGCTTCAGCCGCGACATGGGGATCGATCTCGGCACCGCCAACACCCTAGTGTTTGTGCGGGGCAAGGGCATCGTTCTCCGGGAGCCGAGCGTCGTTGCCATTCAGCAGAACCAGCGCAGCGTTGCCCTGGCGGTCGGCGAGGAGGCCAAGCAGATGCTTGGCCGGACGCCGGGCAACATCGTCGCCATCCGCCCTCTCATGGACGGGGTGATCGCCGACTTCGACGTCGCCGAGACCATGCTCAAGCACTTCATCAACAAGGCGCATGAGCGCCAGGGGGGCTTCCGACCGCGCATGGTGATCGGCATCCCGTCCGGAGTCACGGGCGTGGAGCGCCGGGCAGTCATGGATGCCGCCCTGCAGGCCGGGGCTCGCGAGGTCTACCTCATCGAGGAACCGATGGCCGCGGCGATCGGTGCGGGCTTGCCGGTCTCGGAGCCGACGGGATCGATGATCGTGGACATCGGCGGGGGCACCACCGAGGTCGCCGTCATCTCGCTGGGTGGCATCGTCGTGTCCAAGTCGGTTCGCATCGCGGGGGACGAGCTCACCGATTCGATCGTGCAGTTCCTCAAGAAGGTGCACAACCTGTCCATCGGGGAGCGCACCGCCGAGGAGATCAAGATCCGGCTGGGATCCGCCTATCCGCGGGGCGACGAAAAGATCATGGAGGTCCGCGGCCTCAACCTCATCAGCGGCCTGCCTCGCACCGTCACGATCAGCTCCTCGGAGGTTCGCGAAGCCATCCTGGAGCCCGTCACAGCCATCGTGGACGCCGTGCGCGACACGCTCGAGAAGACCCCTCCCGAGCTAGCGGCCGACATCATCGACCGCGGGATCGTCCTGGCCGGGGGTGGGGCCTTGCTACAAGGCCTCGACGAACTCATCAGCCACGACACCGAGATGCCGGTGCACATCGCGGACGACCCGCTGTCCTGCGTCGTCATGGGCACCGGCCGCGTGCTCGAGGAGTTCCCGACGCTCAAGCGCGTGCTTGGAACCGCGTAAAGGATTCCAGAGTCGTTGCCAGGGATGGCACCCATAGCCGCTCGCCTGCCCGTTCGCGAGATCTCGTTCGCGGTCGGGTTGCTCTTGCTGGCCGGTGTATCGAGCTGGGCCAGCGGCCGGAGCATGCTGCTTCCCGAGATCTTCCGGCCGGGTCTCGGGGCGATCAGCGCGACGTTTTCGGCGGTCCAGGGCGGGGCTGGTTATTTCCAGAACCTCGCCCAGCTCCAGCAGCAAAACACCGCACTCCAGGCCCAGGTGGCTTCGTTGCAGCAGAAGCTATCGCAGCACGTCGAGGCCGAGAAAGAAGCCGTCCGCCTCGAGGCTCTCCTCGGGCTCCAAAGCCAGATACCCCAGCACGGAAGGGCCGCCGAGGTGATCGGGCATTCGCCCGATAACTGGCACGCCCGCGTCTACCTCGACAAGGGTAGCGCGGACGGCGTGCAGATCGACGGGGTGGTCGTCGCCCCGCAAGGAGTGGTCGGCAAGATCATCAAGGTCGGGCCGCACACCTCCGAAGCCGCCCTCCTGACAGACCCCGGCAACGAGGTGTCCTGCCTGGATCAGCGCTCCCGCTCGCCCGGGGTGGTCGCCGGCGAGGGCGAGTCCACGCTCGTGATGAAGTACCTGCAGCAGCAGGTTGATTTCCGGGTCGGAGACGCCCTCATCACCAGCGGGTACGGAGGCGTCTACCCCAAGGGCCTTCCCCTTGGAACCGTTTCTGCCGTGACCCGCCAGGCCAACGCCATCACCCCGGACGTCTCGGTCGTGCCGGACGCCGATCTCGACCGACTCGAAGAGGTTCTGATCCTCGACGCCCTGCCCAGCCCGCTGCAATGAGTCAGCACGAAACCCCCAGCCACGAGGGCGGCCTGCTGGCCTGGATCGCGGGTATCGGCGTCCTCCTCGTGCTGGCGGGTTTGCAGATCTCACCGCTCGCGGCGTGGGGCCCGATACGCGCCGACGGTCTGCTGGTCCTGGCCATGGCCTGGGCCGCACTGACGGGCTCGAGGCGGGGCCTCGTGTTCGGGATGGCCTCCGGTGCCGTGGAGGACGCCCTCATCGGGGGCGGTGTCACGTTCACGATCGTACGGGGTCTCCTCGGCTGGGCCATGGGACGCCTGCGACCGGTTCTCAACGTCCGGCAACCCGCCATCAGCGTGCCGCTCGTGGCCCTGGCGACCGTGCTGCAAGAGGCGGTGGTGGCCCTGGCGCACCACGACTGGTTGCATTTCGAGCAGATCTGGCTGTTCGCCGTCCTTGCCAACTCCCTCCTCGCCTGGCCGCTGTATTGGCTTGCCGCCGCCATATGGCGACCCGGCCGGGGTCCGGCGCCGACCCGCCGGAGCTCTAGCCGGGCAGCAGGGAGCTGATGGCCAAAGCAAGAGTGGCACAGCCAAGCCGATTTCGTGGCCTGGTGATGGGCCTGTGGCTGGCCGCCGCGGTATCGACGCTGGTCTTCCGCCTGGTCCAGCTTCAGCTCATCGGCTCCGGGGAGTTCAGGGAACGCGCCGACGGCAACCGCCTGCGCATCACGCTCGAACCCGCGCCCAGAGGGCTCATCCTGGACCGGCACGGGGAGATCCTGGCCGCCAACCGGCAGGCGTACTCGGTCGTCCTCTATCCGATCAAGCTCACGCGCGCCCAGACGCAGGCCGTCATCGATCGCCTGGGTCGCCTGCTCGCCCTCTCACCGCTGCAGATCCTGGCCAGGTGGAAGGAGGCGCGCAATCTCCCGGTGCGCATTCTCCAGGATGTCGATCCCAAGACCATCGCGATCATCGCCGAGAATCAGCGCCTCTTGCCCGGGGTGTCGATCGAACCCCTCACGGTGCGCTACTACCCCAGGGGCCGCTTCGCGGCCCATCTCCTCGGCTACACGGGCGAGATCACCAACGCCGAGCTCCAGACCATGCAGGACGACGGCTACCGCCAGGGCGACATCATCGGCAAGAGCGGGCTGGAGAAGACCTTCGACTCCATCCTGCGCGGCCAACCAGGCCGGCTACAGGTCGAGGTAGACGCCCGGGGCCGGCCGATTCAGACCCTGGCAGAGATCCCGCCGGTTCCTGGCAAGAACATCACGACCACGATCGACGCGGAACTCCAGGCCGTGGCCGAACAGGGCCTCGAGGGCAAGGTCGGGGCGATCGTCGCCCTGGACCCGCAAAATGGCCAGGTCCTGACGCTCGCGAGCAAGCCCGATTTCAACCCCAATGTCTTCGCGGGCAGGCTCACGCCGCAAGACTGGAAGGCCCTCAATTCACGCCTGCACCCGCTCCTCGATCGCGCGATTTCGGCAACGTATCCCCCGGGGTCGACATTCAAGGTCGTCACGACGGTAGCTGCCATGCAGAGCGGCATCGTCAAGGAGGACACGCCTTTCGACAGCACGGGCATCTTCACGCTCGGCGGCCACATTTTCCACGACTGGAAGAAGGGCGGCTTCGGCCGTGTCACGTTCCACGACGCCCTCGTCAACTCGATCGACACCGTCTACTACCAGCTGGGCGTCGAACTCGGCGCCGACAGGATGGCCCACTACGCCCACCTGATGGGGCTGGGGCAGAGGACGGGCATCCTGCTGGACGGCGAATCCCCGGGCGTCATCCCCGACAACGCCTGGGCCGAGCGGCACCTGCACCGGGACCTCTACCCGGGGGAGTCGGCCATCATGGCGATCGGCCAGGGTTATGTCCTGGCCACACCGCTGCAGCTGGCGGTCATGGTCTCGACCGTGGCCAATGGCGGCCGCGTCGTCCGACCGAAGCTGCTGCTTCCCCCCGCGCCCCAGGAGGCCAAGGATCCCGGGATCGTCAACCACTGGAGCGCCGCCACGTGGCACATGCTGCGGACGGCCATGCGCGACGTCATCGATCGTGGCACGGGAACGACCGTTCACATCCCGGGAATCCAGATCGCCGGCAAGACCGGCACGGCGCAGTGGCGTGGCAAGAAGACGAACGCCATGATGGTCGTCTTCTCACCGATCTCGCACCCCCGCATCGCGATTTCGTGCGCCATCGAGCACGGCGGCGAAGGGGCCTTGGGCTGCGGCCCGATTCTCAACAGGATGCTGCGGCAGTTCTACGGCCTGCCGCTTTCCCCCAACGCCACGCAGTCGGCCAAGGCAACCTTGGCCCTCGAGAAGCCGGCCACCGGCGTGGTGGCCTCGGTCAATCCTTACATCCCGGCCAGACCCGGTGCCGCCGATTGACCCCGGCGCCAGCTGAAGTTGGCAGCAGCCCCCCCCAGCTGGCGAGCCACGGGGCCGCGCAAGGTACAATTGAGCTATTCGCCGGCTCCAGTCGGCGCCATCCTGACCGAACGCCGGTCGTCGGCGTCCATGCAGCGACTTGCCCTCCGTCCCGTGAGGGCTAGACAGGCCTCTAAGGGGGCCTGGAACCTTGGAGGACCTGGCCATGCTCGACGAACCCCGGCTCGAATCCCCTGATGGTGGTTTGACCTCCACGCTCGAGGCCGCCACGGACGAATCCCGCACCTCGCCCGAGCGGCTGGAGGCCCCGCTGGATCTGCGCAACGCCGTCCGCTTCAAGGGCTGGCGCGGCGGGCTCTTGGTGACGTTCCCCGCGGAGGTGGACTGGGAAGGCTCGCTCGATGGTCTCTTCGAACGGATGGCCCAGGCCCGTGATTTCTGGGAGGGCGCACCCTGCACGCTCGACCTCGGCGCTCGTCAGCTCGCGCCCGAGGCCCTGGCGGCACTGCTCGACAAGCTAGCAGCCGACTTCGATCTGGCCGTCGTGGGGGTGATCTCCAGCGACGAGCCAACCCGCCAGCTCGCCCTGCGGCGTGGGATCGAGGCCCACGGCGATGTTCCGGTTCCGACCTCCAAGGGGACTGCCGCGGAGGAGGTTCCGGTTGCGCGTTATCTCAAGGGCACGGTCCGCTCGGGCATGGTGGTCGAGGCGCCCGGACACCTGGTGGTTCTCGGCGACGTCAACGCCGGCGCCGAGGTCAGAGCCGGGGGCGATATCGTCGTTTTCGGCACCCTGCGAGGCGTTGCGCACGCCGGGGCCGCTGGCGACCTCGATGCGCGCATCCAGGCGCTCAACCTGCGCCCGACGCAGCTGCGCATCGGCGACCTCATCGCTCGGGCGCCCGACGGCGGTCAGCCTCCGCTGTCCAAGTTCCCCGAGAAGGCCGTCGTCGAGGACGGTGAGATCCACGTGGTCCCGGCCTAGGAGGCCCGATCCGGCCAACGAATTCGGGACGTTTCGGCTGACCCTCTGCTAGAATGGGCTCAGCGCGTTGCAATCTGTCCGTTTCTGGGTCGTTTTTGCAGGAGGAATGTCGCGGATGTCCAACGGTCGCGTCATCGTGATCACGTCCGGCAAGGGGGGCGTCGGCAAGACGACCACCACGGCCAACCTCGGGATGGCGCTCGCGGCGATGGGAGAGAAGATCGCGCTGATCGACGCCGATATCGGGTTGCGTAATCTCGATCTCATCCTGGGCCTCGAGAATCGCATCGTTTACGACATCGTCGACGTCGTGGAAGGGCGCTGCAAGCTTCGCCAGGCGCTCATCAAGGACAAGCGCATGCCCAACCTCGTGCTCTTGCCTGCCGCCCAGACTCGCGACAAGTCGGCCGTCAATCCCGACCAGATGCGCCAGCTCATCGCCGACCTCCAGGAGGACGGCTACGTCTACATCCTGATCGACTGCCCGGCGGGTATCGAGCAAGGCTTCCGCAATGCCACGGCCGGCGCCACCGAGGCCATCATCGTGACCAATCCCGAGGTCTCGGCCGTGCGGGATGCCGACCGCATCGTCGGGCTCCTGGAGGCCGAGGACCTGCGCAACCCGAGACTCGTCGTGAACCGGTTGCGCCCGCACCTGGTCAAGAACGAGACCATGATGAGCGTCGAGGACGTGCAGGAGATCCTTTCCATACCGTTGCTCGGCATCGTCCCGGACGACGAGGCGATCATCAACTCGACCAACCGCGGCGAGCCCGTCATCCTCCAGGATGGCGCGCGGGCCGGGCAGGCGTATCGCAACATCGCCCGCCGTATCAAGGGCGAGGAGGTCCCCTTGATGGATCTCGAGGAAGGCGGTTTCTTCTCGCGGCTCCGGCGCCTGTTCGCCGGTGCTCGTTAGGAGGTCACGAACATGCCGCTGCCATCGTTTCTGGAACGGCTTTTCGGTCGCCCCGAGGCCAGCAAGGACACCGCCAAGAACCGCCTCCGGATCGTTCTCATGCACGATCGCGCCGCCATTCCGGCTGCGGTGCTCGAGCAGATGCGCTCCGAGCTCCTGACCGTTCTGTCGAAGTACGTCGAGATCGATCAGCAGGCGCTCGAGATCAACCTCGAGCGCTCCGAGGGCACGGTTGCACTCCTGGCCAACGTTCCCATCCTGCGGGTCCGCACCGACGTTGCCTCCGAGGGCCCCGACAACCCGGAGAAAGCCGAACCGGCTCTGGCATAGCCTTGCCCTGCGAGCTCCCCGCGCTGGCCGCAGGGAGCCCTCGCCGGGCCTGTCGGCGCGCCCGGAGCGCCGTCGCGGAGATGCTATCCTGAAGGCAGGATGACGATGCAGAGCTGCCGACCGGAGATCCCTTGGCCATAGGGACCGCCAACCCGCGGCTCTGGCGGCAGTTCGACTGGGTGATGTTCCTGGCCGCCGTGGCCCTGCTGGGCTTTTCTCTGGCCTGCATCGATTCGGTCACCCACAACACGGCCCTGCACCGGGACTTCACCCAGCAGCTCGAGATGGTGATCCCGGCGCTGGGCACGATCCTGCTGGTGGCGGCCTACGGCTACGAGTGGTTACGCTCCTCGGCCAAATACATCTACATCGTCAACATCGTGGCCCTGGCGGCGGTCATCGTCGTCGGGCATTCGGCACTCGGGGCCCAGCGGTGGATCAGCCTGGCGGGCTTCCGCTTCCAGCCCTCCGA
Organism: bacterium; assembly: GCA_021781555.1. Classification (GTDB taxonomy): domain Bacteria; phylum Cyanobacteriota; class Sericytochromatia; order S15B-MN24; family VGJW01; genus JAJXWQ01. The sequence continues at coordinate 4,192 of JAJXWQ010000025.1, read as the reverse complement.
GTTCGCCAAGCTGGCGCTGATCGTGACCCTGGCCAAGGTCCTTTCCGACAAGAACGTCCACGCGCCCGATGGGGTCATCACGGTGCTGGCGACCGTCGCCGTGCCGGCGATCTTGATCTTCAAGCAACCGGACCTCGGAACGGCCCTGGTCTACGGTGCGATCGCCCTCGGCATGCTGTACTGGGCCGGCCTCTCACCGGCGGCCATCTTCAACATGCTGTCACCCGTCGTCTCGATGATCGTGTTCGCCCTGGGGCTCTGGTGGTGGATCGCCTACATGTTCGGTCTGGCTGTCTTCCTGCTGTGGAGCCGACGCCACCACTGGCTCGTACCGATCAGCCTCGGCGGGCTGAACCTGCTCACGGGCATCGCCACGCACAAGGTGTGGGGAATGCTCAAGCCCTACCAGAAGCAGCGGATCCTCACGTTCCTCAATCCCAACTCGGACCCCCTGGGCGCAGGCTATCACGTCATCCAGTCCAAGATCGCCATCGGCAGCGGGGGACTCTTGGGCGAGGGCTTGTTCCACGGGACCCAGACCCAGCTCCACTTCATCCCCGAGCAGCACACCGATTTCATCTTCTCGGTCGTTGGCGAGGAACTCGGATTCATCGGCGCCATCGTGCTGCTGGCACTTTACGCCATCCTCATCGGCCGCGGCATCGTGATCGCCAACCGGGCCAAGGATCCCTTCGCCTCGTTGCTGGCGATCGGCGTCGTGACGATGCTGCTGTTCCACGTGTTCGTGAATGTCGGCATGGCTACAGGCCTGATGCCGGTCGTGGGGATCCCGCTGCCACTGATGAGCTTCGGGCGGACCAGTCTCCTGACGGACGTGATCGCGATCGGTCTGCTGGAGGCGATCGCGATGCGGCAGAAGAAGCTGATGTTCTAGATCTTTTGCAGGTTGAACGGCTCCCTCGGCGCAGCCGCTGCGCTGCGCAACCGTGCCCCGTTCGACTCCGTTGGCTCGCTCCCGTCCGGGCCAGGTCCTCTATCCCCTGGCTCAGGCGAACTCAAAGGGTCATCTCGACGCCGGTCAGGTACGTGGGGTAGCTGTCCTGCACGGACTTGCCGAGCTGCTCCCAGCGCCAGAGCATCTCGGTCCGCCACTTGAGTCCGGGAGCGAACTCGTGGGCCTCGCCGATCGCGACCTGGTTGCTGTGGTAGGGCGGACCGATCGGGGTCGAGGGATCCGTGTAGTCGCTGTACTGCGCGTACACGTCATCGCTGGAAGACAGCGGACCATCGAGATCCACGTACCAGCCGCGGCGCGGAGCGTGGTCCAGGCCGACCTCGAAGGACTGGAGCCACTCGGCCTTGACGTGAATCCGGAAGAGATCGAAGAAGGCGTGAACGCCGTACATGCGCCGCTGGACCGGCACGGGTGAGACGGCGGCCGTGGGAGCCAGTCCGCCGGGGTATCCGACGTCGTTCCCGACGAGCGTCGAGACCCCGAGGCCCTGGTTGGGCGCCGGCTTCCAGTCCAGGCGTGCGAAGAGGTCCTTGTCGCCGTTGTCGTCGAGCCGGTTGGGGCCGCTGCCGTTGAACACGCCGAACATGTACGTGCCGTTGTTGCCCTGGCCGAAAAGCATGATCCCGATATCCCGGCGCCAGACCAGGGTGGAAGGCTGGTAGTCGACCGCCCCGCGAGCCGCGATGAGGTCGGTCATGGGGGTTTCCTCGGGAGCGATGGCCAGCGGGGGCTCGAGCGTCGAGAAGCTGCCAAAGGTGAAGGGAATGCGGAACTGGCCGAGTTCCATGCCGCCGTGGCGGGTCGGGTCGGTCATGGCCAGGTAGGCATCGGCGATCTCGCCGAAATAGAGCGGCTTCTGGCCAGAGTACCCGTGCAGACGCCACTGCTGTCGTTGCTGGAAGGCATCCTCCTGATCGCCGTTGGTGATCGGCTCGTGCATCTGCTGGGTCAGGTCGCCTGACAAGCGCACCCCAACCCCCGGCATGACGATCTCCTCGAGGGCGACGGATACGGCCGGAAGACGGCCCGTGATCTGGGTGTTGGTGAGCGGAAGCGCGCCGTTGAGGGTCTTGAGGTGGTCGAGGTTGCCGCCGGTGATCGTGGGCTCGTTGCCGACTTCCGCCCGGGCGTGCACGTGCAGGGAGAGTCCAGCCGAAGAGGTCGCTCCGAGCATGGATCCCGACAGGACGCTCGAGATCGATCCCGCGTCGGCCGTGGGCGCAGAGGGCCCGGTCGGGACCGAGGGAAAGTTGGGAACCTCCGACTGGCTGCCGGACAGCGCGGTGGCCTGCGCATAGGCGGGCAAGGTCAGAAACAGGACTGCGAGGGCCCCGAGCAGCAGCTGACCCACCGAGCCAAGGCCCCGGGCAGACCGGCTGCACCGCGGGATCCCCAAGGTGCGAAGGCGCGTCCTCGAGCCCCAAAGGCCGCATGCGAGGGCGGTTGCCGTCGGGACGAGTCGAGAAAAGAAGGCGAGGCGCATGTCCTGGATCTCCAGCTACCCGCCAGCATAGCAGGGAGCCCGGCCACCGGTGATGCCCGGGCAAGGCCGACGCCTTCGGATTCGTGGAGCGTGACCGGCAGCAAAAAGCGAGCTGCCCCGGGTCAGTGGAAATCTCGGGAGGACCTCGGGAGGTCCAGACTGGCCAGGGGCTCGACGCGCTGGATCCGGATGCTGGTCACGCCCTGGCGGCGTTCGAGCCGGCCCGAGAGGACCAGGGATCCGGCCGTGACGATGGCCACGCGGTAGCGTTCGTAGCACGGCGGCTCGATGACGACGTTGATGAGGCCCGTCTCGTCCTCGAGCGAGAGAAAGGTCATGCCCTTGGCCGTGGGCGGACGGTTTCGGACGATGACGGAGCCGGCGATCGTGACCGTCGAACCGGTAGGGATCCCGTCGAGAGCCCTCGCCGGTACGATGCCACGCCGCTCGAGCAGCGGGCGGAGGATGGCCATCGGATGGGTGCTCGTGCTGACGCTCGTGCCCCGGTAGTCGGCGACCAGGGCCTCGGCCGGAGTCATCTCCTCGAGCTCGAAGGGGTCGTCGTCGGGCTCGGCTCCGGCCAGGAGGCCCCGACGGTAGTCGGCGAGGCCCTGGACCTGCCACAGGGCCTCGCGTCGGCCGGCAGGGCGCGAGGCTCGCTCCTGGGCTTCCCCGCCCAGCGCCGCCAGGGCCCCGATGGTCGCCAGATGCTCGAGATCGTCGGTGCGCAGACGGGTGCGCCGCATGAGATCGCTGATATCGGCGAAAGGCACCAGCTGGCGCTCGGCGACCAGATGCCGGACCACCCCCTCGCCCAGGCCCTGGACGTAGCGAAATCCCAGGCGGACGGCCGGGCGAGGTGCCGACTGCGCCTGGTCATCTCGAAACCGGACGTCGGCTGGATCCAGGTCGGGTGAAAAGACGGCATCGACCGTCTCGAGCGTGCAATCCCAGCTGGACACGGCGACGTCGATGGGGCGCACCTCGACGCCGTGACGCTGAGCGTCGCGGATGAGCGTGGCGGGGTGATAGAACCCCATGGGGAAGTGGTTGAGCAAGCCACAGAGCAGCGCCTCCGGGTGGTGGGCCTTGAGATACGCGGTGGCGAAGGCCAGGAGGGCGAAGCTGCAGCTGTGCGCCTCCGGGAAACCGTACTGGGCGAAGCTCGTGATGTGGTTGACCACCGCGTCGGCGACCCCACCGGACACGCCCCGCCTGGCCATGCCATCCCGCAGCTGGCGCTCGATATCGCTCATGCGCTCGTCACGGCGCTTGAAGCCCATCGCCCGGCGGAGCTGCTCGGCCTGGGCGCCGGAAAACCCCGCCATGACCATGGCCATCCGCATGACCTGCTCCTGGAAGATGGGCACCCCCAGGGTCCGCGTGAGGACAGGCTCGAGGTCGACGTGGGGGTAGGAAGGCTTCTCCAGACCGGCCCGGCGCTGGAGATAGGGGCTGACCATCTTGCCCACGATCGGCCCGGGCCGGATGAGCCCGATGGACACCACGACATCGTAGAAGCAGCGTGGTCGCAGTCGCGGCAAGATGTTCATCTGGGCCCGGCTCTCGAGCTGGAAGACCCCGACCGTGTCCGCCCGGCACAGCATGTCCCAGATGGCGGGGTCGTCGTCGGGCAGGCGGGCATAGTCGATCTCGATGCCCTCGGCCGCGCGCACCAGCGGCACGGCATCCTGCAGCACCCCCATCATCCCCAGGCCCAAGAGGTCGATCTT
>JAJXWQ010000024.1 GCA_021781555.1 bacterium | reverse complement strand
GGACGAGGAGGGTCTTTCCCATGGCCGTGGATTCCGTGCGGGCGAGCCAGACCGGTCGGCAGGTCGTGCCCGGGGCTTTAACCGCCCCGGCAGTCACGGCGAATGCCGCGCCGTTGTCCTCGAGCGAGCCGGCTGGCTCCAATGCGCCGCCAGCGCCGGCCACGCACTCCGAATCCGCGCTTGGATTCGTGGGGGATGTCTTCGTCGGGGCTGCCGATGGCGTGGGCAACATGGTGGGCGGACTGGCCAGCATGGTCCTGCACCCCATCCAGACGATCAAGGGGCTGGTCATGCTACCCATCACCCTGGTGACGAAGCCCGGGGAGGTCATCGGGGCTTTCACCGAGCCTTACACCGAGGCTGTTGCAGAGGGCCGGCCAGGGAAGGCGATCGGAATGGGCCTGGTCGATATCGGGACGCTCTTCTTCGGCCCACAACTGTTTGCCAAGGCTGCCGAGGCCGTGTCCGGTGCGGCGAGGGCCGGCGAGGTCGCCGGGGCCGCCGCCAAGGCTGCCGATGCCGCCAAGGCTGCCGAAGCCGCGAGGGCAGGAGCTGTCGCGACCGGGGCTGCCGATGCCGCCAAGGCCGCCGATGCCGCCAAGGTGGGAGCTGCCGTGGCCAAGGCCGCCCGTGCGGGGAGCGCCGGTGGCGACATCACGATCGAGATCGGCGACGCCGGGAACGAAGCCGAGCGTGCCGCGCAGGCCGCCAAGGCCGCCGAAGCCGCCAAGGCCGCGCAGGCCGCCAAGGCCGCCGAAGCCGCCAAGGCTGCCGAAGCCGCCAAGGCTGCCGAAGCCGCCAAGGCCGCCGAAGCCGCCAAGGCTGCCCAAGCCGCCAAGGCTGCCGATGCCGCCAAGGCCGCCAAGGCCGCTGCGGGCACCTTCCGCGCCGGGCAGGCCGACACCGAGATCACCATCGAGATCGGAGCCGGGGATGCCGGCGATGCGACTCGAGCCGCCAAGGCGGCCGAGGCTGCCAAGGCCGCAACGGCCGCGAAGGTGGCTGGCGAGACCCACGTCGCACAGGTCGGCAAGATGGCGGACGGTGGATCGAACTACGTGATGCGCGAGAGCCGGACCGAGGAGATCTCGCAGGAGCTCAAGACGACGCGGATTCCGGGCCAGGGAACGCTGCAGGAGTTCAAGCTCCACTACCACTCGGTTCGCGAGGTCCATTTCGAGCCGATCGCCGCCCCGAGCGCCGCTGCCGGCGAGGCCGGAGATGTCGCTAGGCCCTTCGCGAGCGCCGCCGAGAAGATGCGGGCAAGGGCCGCCCGGCTCGCGAGCATGGGGCACCCCGCGGATGCCAGCCAGCTCGAGTCCTTTGCTACCAAGCTCGACAAGTCGGGCCAGATGTATGCCGCGGGGCAAAAGGCCCGGGCCCTGGACGCCTTCCAGGAGGCCTATCAGGCCGGGGGCACCCAGGCCGCGCTGGCCGAGAGCAAGACGGCCGAACAGGTTTGGGCCGCATTTGGTAAGAGCGGCAAGGCCGGAGCGAGCGCCAGCCGGGTGAGCCAGGTGGCGGGCGTCCAGCCGGCCGCAGCGCTGGGTCAGGCGGCCAGCAGCATCCTGGCGATCCTCTTCGCCAGAACCTGATCGCAGGCTCTGGATCCCCTCTTGAGATAGCGGACCATTAGAATAGGGGCCATGGCGACGCGTTGGAGGCGGAGCTGGCCTTTGCTCCTGGCCGGCGTCATCCTGCTGGGCACCTGGACATCCGCAGCTGCCGCCAAGGAGAGCTTGGCCCGGCAACTGGCCGAGGCGCGGCTGGCGGCGATCGCCGACGGCAACCCGAGCGGCGCCGTGGCGGCGCTGCGCCCGATCGTCGCCCAGGCCACCGGTTCGGTCCGGGCCGAGGCGGCCGATGACCTCGGGGATGCGCTCGACGCGCTCGGGCGCGTGGTCGAAGCCCGTCAGGCTTATCTGGAGGCTCTGGCAGCCGATCCGCGGAACGCCCGGGCCGCGCGCCACCTGGTGGTGCTGGGGGGGCTAGCGGCCCTGCCAGAGGCAACCGGTTCACCGCAGCCGGCGATCGTCTCCCGCCCGGGTCTGGGAAGCAGCTGGGAGGCTCTGTTGCCGGAGGCAGAGCGGGCAGCTTTCGGGGCTCAGGTCGAAGCGTTTGCCCGCAATCGCGCCGCCCAGGATCTCCTCGCCGAGGCCCGGCGCTTGTGGCAGGCACGCGAATTCGATCGCGGCCTCGCGCTTCTCGACGAGCTCGTCACCCAGTTCCCGGCCCAGCTCAAGCCCGCGGACCTCCTCGACATTGGCGGGCGAGCGCAAGCGATGGACCGCCCCGATCTCGCGGCACTGGCTTATGGGGCCGCGGCCAGCCGCGAGGACCCGAGGCACGCACCCTGGGCCTCGTACCAGCAAGGCCTCGCGTTGATGCAGGCCGGCAACATGAGCGCTGCGCGGGTCGCGTTCGGGCGCGTGCTCAGGGCGGGAGCGCTGGCGCGGGATCCTGGTGGCAAGCCGCTGGATGTCCTGGCGGAGGAGCATCTTCGCGAGTGCCTGGGCCTGGCGTCGTGGTCCGCTTACCTCCAGGTTCGCAGCTTGTTCTCGCAGGCCGAGCAAGCCCAGTACGTGCACCACGATTTCGTGCTGGCGGAGACGCTCTACCGCCGCATCGTCGACGAGTTCCCGGCCAGCAACTACGATGGCCGGGCGCTGGTGCAGCTTGCGACCATCGCTTACTTCGAGCGGCGCCAGAGCCAGCAGGCCCTGCAGGATATCCAGGCCGTCCTCTCCGACGATCGCCGCAACGACATCTGGCCTGACGGCATGCGCGCCGGCGCGTGGGCCCTTTACTACGAGGGCCGGATCAAGGAGGCGTCCGGGGATCGCCCGGGTGCACGCGCGGCTTACCGCAGCCTGCTCGCCGAGTTTCCCGATGCCAGCGATCATGATGGCAAGCCCTTTGCCGCCAAGGCCGAGCAGCGGCTGGCGATGCTCGAGGGCCGCCCGTGAGGCTCTGGCCCTTCCTCCGTCCGAAGGACGACCTTGCGGCCGCATCGCCCATGCGCGTGGCGCTCATGCTGGTCATCCTCATCGGGCTGCCCACCGTGTTGCTGGTCGCCGCCAACCTCCGCGAGCTGGCGCGCGATCGCGCCACGGTCCGCGCCTCGCTGGCCGAGGCCCACCGGACGCAGGCCGCTGCTCTGGCGGCCGACATCGCCGCCCAGCTCCGGCGGCGCCTGGCGCGCCTGCACGTCCCGGAAACCCCGCAGGAGGCCGCCCACCTGGCCGGAGAGCTCAACGAGGATCGGCCTTTCATCAAGCAGGCTTTCTGGATCGACCGCAACGCCCGCCTCAACGGCCAGGAAATCCTTCCCGCCCCCAGCACGGTGGCCGAGCTGCCCCGACCGGTCGGTGCCGGCAATGCGACCGCAGCCGAGGAGGCGCTGAGCGACGGCACCCGGGCCGAGCTGACCCTGCACGACCTCGCTGCGGCCAAGGCGGACTACCGGCAGGCGCTCCTCGATACGGCAAGGCTCGGTCTAAGGGCGCGCGCCGCGTTCTCGCTGGGGCGACTCGAGGAGCATTCCGGGCATCCCACCCGTGCCGCCGCCTACTACCGCGCCGCCGACCAGATCCTGAGAAACGGCCGGGACGCGGACGGTGTGCCCTACGGACTGCTGGCGGATATCCGCCTGGCTGCGATGGCGCCCGATCCCGCCTTCGTGTCGGAGGTTCACGCGCGTCTCGACCAGGCGCTTTCGGCGGACGAGGCCGCGGCCTACGGGGCCTATCTCGATCGCGCCGTCGCCTCGAGCCTCCTCATGCTCGCGCGGCAGAACGCATCGGGGAGTTCTGCCGCTTCCGCCAGCGCGCCCACGTCTGCGGAAGTGCTGCGCCAGACCCTGTGGCCGCGCGTGCGGGGGCAGTACCTCTCGGAGCCGCGGTGGATCCGGGTCGACGGTCCGGACGGGCCCAGGCTGTACGGCGTGGCCGGGACCCCGAGCGACGGGTACGTGGGCTTCGAGGTCGACCTCAAGGCGATCGCGACGGACTACGTTCCGCGCTGGGCCCGGCGGGTCAGCCTGGATCCGACCTCCGAAGCCACGTTCCGGGTACTCGCCGGCCGGGCGCCCAACTCGGTCGAGGTGCGCCTCGAGCCGCCCTTCGATTTCGCCCGGGCGTCCATCCAGCTGCGCGAGAATCTGGTCGAGCAGCGGCTCCATGCCCAGTTCCAGCGATCCGTGGCCGGGCTGGCGCTCGTTCTTCTCGTCATCGGAGCGGGTAGCTGGGCGCTCTATCGCGGCATCACGAGGGAACTCGGCTTCGCGCGCATGCAGGCGGCCTTCGTGGCGGGCGTCTCGCACGAGCTCAAGACCCCGCTCACGGCCATCAAGATGTACGCCGATCTGCTGGCGCTCGGCCTGGCGCGGGATCCATCGGCCGCGGCCCGGACGCTGGTCGCCGAGGGCGATCGGCTGGCGCGCCTGATCGATCGCGTGCTGGACTTCGCCCGGATCCAGCGCGGAGCCATGACGTATAACGTGGTGCCGGTCGACCCGGAGAGCCTCCTGCAGGAGGCTCTCGCCATCCTCGATCCCTCGATCCAGGAGGGGGGATTTACGGTCGACGTCGAGATCGAACCCGACCTTCCGGCGGTCCGGGCGGATCGCGACGCTTTCCTCCAGGTGTTGCTCAACCTCGTCGGAAATGCGCTCAAGTATTCGGGCGCTTCTCGCACCCTGTCGATCCGGCTGGCGACCGAAAGGGCGCCCGCCGAAGACGAGAACGGACCGCCGACCGCGGTCCGGATCGAGATCGAGGATCACGGCAGCGGCATACCCAAGCGCGAGCATGCTCGCATCTTCCGGCCCTTCTATCGCATCGGGCCCGCCGACGGGCCGGCCGGAAGCGGACTGGGCCTCGCGCTGGTCAAGGAGTACGTCGCCGCCCACGAGGGCGAGATCCACGTGAACTCCGAGGCGGGCCAGGGGAGCACTTTCACGGTCCTCTGGCCGGTATTCTCCCGGGATTAGAGCGGTTTCGCCCAGCCAGGATCGGGCCCCGTTTGGCTCCCCGGACCCGAACCAGTCAGACCGGGAGCACTCTGGCTTCGACACCATGCTCTGGCAGCTGGTGGCATACAATCGAGACAGCGGACATGGCACAGATCCTGGTTGTCGAAGACGAGGCGGCGATCCGCCGCGGGCTGGTCGAGGTACTCGAGGCCAAGGGCCACCGCGTGCAGGCGGCGGTCACCGGACCCGAGGGCCTGCACCTGGCCCTCGCTCCGAGCCGGCCGGACCTCGTCCTGCTGGATGTCATGCTGCCCGAGATGAGCGGCTTCGACGTGTTGCGGGCGATCCGTGCCAAGGCACCGGCCTTGCCCGTCATCATCGTCACCGCCAAGGGCCAGGAGGTCGACAAGGTCATGGGCTTCGAGCTCGGCGTCGATGACTACGTGACCAAGCCCTTCAGCGTCCTGGAGCTCCTGGGCCGGGTCGGGGCCGTGCTCCGGAGGGCGAGCGGCCTGCCTGGCGACGATCCGAGCGGAGTCCTGACCATCGGGATGGCGATCGTAGACTTCGACCGCCTGATCCTGTCCCGCGATGGGGTGGCACGGGAGCTGGCTACCAAGGGCTTCGATCTGCTCCGGTGCCTGCTGCGCCACAAGGGCAAGGTCGTGAGTCGCGATGCGATCATGGACGAGGTCTGGGGACAGGATTCCATGCTCAACACGCGCACGATCGACAACTACATCGTCAAGCTACGTCAGCTGATCGAGCCGGATCCCAACAACCCCTGCCACCTTCACACCGTCCACGGGGCGGGCTACCGGCTGGAACTCTGAGCTCCTGGCCGGCGCGGGCGGTCAGCTCAGCCAGCCCTGGCGCGTGCCGGCCCGGCCGGTTTCGGCGGGCTTGCCAGCTGGGATCTTGGCCTCGAGCTCCGTGGGGATCGTGAAGCGAAAGGTCGTGCCGCGGCCGACGGTGGATTCGGCGACCATCTGACCGCCGTGAGCCTCGACGGCTGACCTGGCGATCGAGAGCCCGAGCCCCGAGCCGCCGGCACCCTGGACCCGCGCCCGATCGCGCCCGACCCGGAAGAACCGGTCGAAGATGTGGGGAAGATCCTCGGGCGAGATGCCGATGCCATTGTCCGTCACGGCGAACTCCCAGGCGTCGCCCAGGGACGTGACGATCAACGTGACCGCCCCGCGGTTCTGCGTGTACTTGACGGCATTCCCGAGCAGGTTGACCAGGATCTGGCGCAGGCGGACGCGGTCGGCAGCGAGGTGGATCTCGCCGGGCAACTGCAAGCTGAGCTCGATCTCTTTCTTCTTGGCCTGGGGGGCCACCGTCGCGACGGCTTCCTCGATGACGCGAGCGGCGTCGAGTCGCTGCACGTTGAGCTCGGACGACGCGCTGTTGAGCTTGGCGACGTCGAGGAGATCGTTGACCAGCTGGTGCATCCGGTTGGCCTCGGCATAGACGTCTTGCACGAAGGCCTTGACCGCCTCGATGCCCTTGTCGAGGTCGGCGAAGTCCTCGTCGAAGCGGTTCTGCCGTGCCACCTCCGCCTGGTTGTGCACGTCCTCGAGCATGTCGACCACGTTCTCCGTCAGCACCTTCATGCTGGTGACCGGCGTGCGCAGCTCGTGCGAGGCGTTGCTGATGAACTCGGACTTCATCTGATCGGCCTCGAGCTCGGCGGTGACGTCGTGGAAGATGACGAGGTGGCCGATCTGGCGGCGCTCCTGGTTGTACAGGGGCGAAGAGAAGCGCTTGAGGAACTGGCGCGGGTTCCGGAGCTCGACGATGTCGACACGCGGAAGATCGGGTGCCGAGCGCATCAGGCGTTCGATCTCGGAGACCTGGTCCGGGTCGGCCCAGCGGTCGAGGAAGAGGTTGCCCGGCTCGAGGAAGGCGGTCTTGTGCACCGCCGGCTGGGCGATCTGATTGAGCGCCGGATTGGTCATCACGGGGTTGAAGTCGAGATCGTAGATGAGCAGGCCGTCGGTCATCGAGAAGATGACCGCCTCGAGCTCGGCCTTCTCGAGGATGAGCTGCTCGACCTTGAGCTCGTGAAACCCGCGGAGCTGCTCGGTGAGCTTGCGAATGCCCTCCGCCAGCGTGCGGGCTTGCGGGTGCAGCATGGCGCTCGGAGAGGGCAGGTGGACGTCGAAGTCTCCCGTCGCGACCTTCTCGATCTGGCGGTGAAGCGGCTCGAAGGGGCTCCAGTGCAGGCGGGTGACCTGCATGCCGACCAGGAGGAACGCGAGGGTCGCAAAGAGCCAGCCCGCCGAGATGGCCGGCAGATACTCGAGCTTGATGATGCCGTAGAGCCATCCCAGGAGCGTGGCTCCGGCCGTGAGCGCCGCGAAGAGGGCCGCGAACCAGAGTGCCAGCGACGTGGAGGTCCCGACGGGCAGCACGAGACGATCCGTCGGCGCGCGACGTAAGGGTTCGCTGGTCCGCTGGGGGCTCAAAGGCTGGCTTGGTGGCAAGCCGCCGCTACTCGAGGTGAGCGCCGGCTCGCATGCGCCGTTCGAACCGGTAGCCGACCCCGCGTACCGTCTGGATGCGCATCGGGTTGTTGGGGTCCTTCTCGATCTTCTCGCGCAACCAGTGGATATGGACGTCGACCGTGCGGCCCTCGCCGGTGAAGTCGTAACCCCAGACCTGCTCGATGAGGAATTCGCGGCTCAGAACCTTGTTGGCGTTGAGCGCCATGAGCTTGAGGAGCTCGTACTCCTTGAGCGTCAAGTTGAGCACCTTGCCGGCCAGGGTCACTTCGTGGCGGGTGAGGTCGATGACCAGATCGCCGATCTCGATCTTGTCGGGCTGGGCAGCCTTGGCCTCCTGGTAGCGGGATACCAGGCGCAGCAACGCCTTGATGCGGGCGAGCAGCTCCCTGAGACTGAAGGGCTTGGTGACGTACTCGTCGGCGCCGATCTCGAGGCCGACGACCTTGTCGATCTCTTCGCCCTTGGCCGTCAGCATGATGATCGGGACCGGCATCTCCTGGCGGATCTGGCGGCAGACCTCGTAACCGTCCAGGTTGGGCAACATGACGTCGAGGATCACCAGATTGGGCTTCTCGCGGCGTGCGACCTCGAGGGCCTGCTGGCCATCCTGGGCCGTGGCCACGGAGTAGCCCTCTTTTTCCAGCGAATACTGGATGGACTTGACGATGGAAGGCTCGTCGTCAACAACCAAGATCTTGGCGGACATGTACTGGACGCAGCGCCCCCTCTTGCCGGGTTACCGGCCAACCTAACCGTGGCAGTTATACCACCTCGACACCCGATTTAACGCCCGGCCAAAACTCCATGTTGCCGGGCCCTCGCCGTTAATGCCCTTAATGGGGTCGTCACAAATGTTAGCAGATGCCGGCGTTATGTCGTCGACGAGAAGGGAAGAACTCTCTTAATTGCCTCGCTGTGCCATTTTTAGCTACTTCACGATTAGATACGACACCCGGCTCTTGTCCCTTTTGCCGATCGCATCCTCGTGCTCCGGCATCGCCCATCGGACGATCTGAAAAGCCTCTTGATCAAGGATCTCGGGTGAAGCGCCTACACGCCCTCTGGCTCACGCTCGCCATCTGCTTGGCCCCGCTGCCGGCGCTGGCGGATTCCAATCATTCGAACCGCCACTGGATGGTGCTCGACACTCCGCATTTTGCCGTCCATTACTACCCCGGCGAGCAGCGGACGGCTCGCCGGCTGGCGGCCGCGGCCGAAGCGGTGCTGCCCCGGATCGCGAAGGACTTCGGAGTCAGCCTCTCGCCCACGGGCAAGCACCCGTTCACGCGCATACCGGTCGTCGTCGACCGCGACACCTTCTTCAACGGCGAAGCCGAGCCCATCAAGGACCGCATCTACCTCGATCCCTCCCTGGCCTCGTCGTCCGTCATCGGGACCAAGCGCTTCATCGCCCACGAGCTGACGCACGTCATCAACTTCCGGGCCGTGGATCGGGATGGCGAGCTGTCGAAGCTCACCAACGTGGAAGCCTTTCCGAGGTGGTTCCTCGAGGGTCTGGCCCAGTACGAGGGCGAGTACTGGTATGCGTCCGACGACCGGATGCTACGCCTCCATACGGTCGACGATTCGCTCTTGAGCCGTGGCGAGCGCGACAATTTTCCCTTGCTCGGCAACGAGGCCGGAGCCGCCGGCTACGACGAAGGCTACTCGCTCACCGCTTACATCTTCAACACCTACGGCCGGGACAAGATCGCCGCCTTGATGAAGCTGTTCCGCGATGGCCAGGTCTCCAGTCTCGACCAGGGGATCCAGCGCATCACGGGCCAGAGCATGGCGGCGGTGCGGGCCGCGTGGAAGGAGTCGATCCGCGAGCGCTATCGGTTCGAGACCGTCGACCTTCACGCGGAGGTTCCGGGCAGCCGGATCGTCGTGCCCAGCACCCAGCAAGACGTCAACGTCCGGCCGTGTCTGTCGCCCGACGGCAAGCACCTGGCGTACCTGACCAGTCGCTACGAGGACTCGTACCTCTACCTTCGCGGCCACGTGATGGGCTTCCTCTCGCTGGCGATCGCCGATCCCGCTGGCCGCGGTGCCCGCATCCTGCCGGTGGCCCACGGGCGCATCTCTACCTTCACCTGGAGTCCGGACGGCAAGCAGCTCGTGGTGTCGGCGGCCTGCACGGACAAGCACCAGGATCCCACCTTCGACCTCTTCATCACCGATGCCGACGGCACGCACGCACGGCGGTTGACGACGATCGGCGGGGCGACCGACCCGGCGTGGCGCCCGGGTACGAACGACGTCGCCTTCGTCCGGACCGAGGATAGCCGTGCCCACCTGGAGCTGGTCAACGTCAAGACCGGCTTGGTCCGCGACACGGGCCTGGTGCTGGGCGATCGCCAGCTCGCCGATCTGGCCTGGAGCCCCGATGGTTCGCGCCTGGTGGCCTCGAGCTTCATGCCGGGCAACGGTGGCAAGATCGTGCTCATCGACCCGGAAGACAAGACCCTCGTGCCGCTGACCGGCGGCTCGCCACGGTTCGCCGACACCGGACCGGTGTGGACGCCCGACGGCAAGGCGATCGTGTTCTCCTCCACCCGGCCCAAGGGCATGCAAAATCTCTTCGAGCTGTCGCTCGGCCATCGCCGCCTGGTGCGGCTGACCGATATCTACACCGGCGCCAGCGCGCCGGCGATCGCTGCGGGCGGCAAGGCCGTGCTCTGGGCCAACTACCGCGACACCGGCACCGAGATCCGCCAGGCTCCGCTGGCCGGCGGCACCGCCGTGGCTTACAAGCCGCCGGGGCCGCTCGCCATGTACCTCGGTGGAGCCCGGCTGGCGTATGCCGCGGCCAGCGCCTCGGTGCGGCCCGTGTCTTCGGTGGCCAGCGGCTCGGCCCTTGCTGACGCTCTGACCGCTCCGGAATCTGGCTGGACCCAGCACCCCTACGTGCCCCGGATGACCACCGACCTGGTCATGCCCGAGGTCACCAGCGACGAGCGTGGCGAGCAGGTGGGGGTCGCAGCCATGTACAGCGACATCCTGGAAAAGCAGCAACTCGGCCTTGACGTGCGTTTCGGCCTGATGAGCGAGCGTTTTGCCTATCAGGCCAGCTACACCAACCACTTGATGCCGCACACCTGGCAGCTCTCGGTGTTCGATCAGCCAACCATCGGCATTCCGGACCGCATCGTACCCACCGATCTGGATGGCAGCCTGTACTGGGAGCGCCAGCGCGGCCTGGCCGGGGCGCTTCAGCTCGGTCCCTTCACGCTGTCGACGACCTTCAGCTACCTCAATGCCCTGACCCAGCCGCTCGAGCCCGGGCTCACGCTTCGCGAGGGGCGTCTCGACACGGTTTCGCTGGGGTGGGGCGCGCAGCATCTGGCCCCCACGTTCGACGCCGACATCAACCCCTCTGCCGGCTACGCCATCGCGGCCAACTACACGCTGTCGGATCGGGTCATCGGCAGTGATTTCGACTTTTCCAATCTGTCTCTGGCCTTCGACCGCTTCATCCCGGTGATCCCGGACTGGCGGCAGAACCTGACCCTGTCCGCCCAGGTGGGCCTCAACCAGGGAGACGCCCCCCCGCTGTTCCTCGGCGGCGCGACGGGCGGCGGATCCCTGACGGCTCTTCGCGGCTACGATGCCGGCCAGTTCACGGGCAACCGGATGGTCTACCTCGGGGCCGACTACACGCTGCCGATCGATGCCCACCTGGATTACTCGCTGGGGCCGCTCTATTTCGACAAGCTCTACGCCTCGGCCTTCGCGGAGACGGGCGACGCCTGGCAGAGCGGTGCCGCGCCGACCTTCCACTCCTCGGTGGGGGCCGAGCTGAGGCTCCGCCTGGCCCTTGGCGGGAGCCAGGTGGTCGTGTTGCACCTGGGAGTTGCGCACCCGATCGGCGGATCGGCCTTGGACTGGTTCCCCTACATCTCGTTTTAGGCTGCTCCCGGGCGGGACGAATCGGGTCCGAGGAGTCGAACGGGACCCGGTTGCGCAGCGAAGCGACCGCGCAGAGGGCCCCGTTCAAACTGCAAAAGGTCTAGATCGCGAAGTTGGTCGTGACCGTGCCGTAGAGGCCCTTGGCGCTGTTGTCGAAGTAGCCGAACATCGTGCCGGCGGCCACGTCGATCCGGAAGCGGTCGAGGTCGATGCCAAAACCGGCGCCCATCATCGGGAGGTCGCCGCCGACGGTGGTGCCCACCCGCAGCGGGAGCCAGCGGCCGAGCGGGCGCACCTCGAGGCCGATCCGGAGCTCCGGGGTCGTGCTGATCCCGTACCCCTCGCCGAACCCCTGCTGGGCGTCGAGACTGGCGATCACGGGCATCGACCACGGGTCGTGGCTGCGCGAGGTCCGCGGCAGGCCCAGGTTGCCCTCCCACGCGATTCCGATGCGAGCGTAGGGCGGAAGATGGCCATCGATGTTGCTCTTGCCGTTATTGACTCCGCTGGTCTGCTTGAGGGCGTTCGAGAAGTTGGGGGTACTCGCCGCCCCCGTGGCCGAAAGGCCGGCGCCCGTCGGGGCCTGATTCACGCTCTCGATGCGGTCCTGGATGTGGTTCCACTTGATGTAGCCGAGGTTGCCCATCATCAGGCCCCAGCGCAGCTGATCGTCGAGCTGGTTGACGAACCCCAGGTCGACCGCCACCCCCGAGCCGGTCGACAGCAGGTTGGAAAGGCTGGACGGATAGGCGGCCTGATACTCGAGGGAGGCGCTGGCCGAGACCTCGCCGAGGGGGTCCGTGGTGGCCAGCGAGCCCGTCGCGTTGGTCACCGTCCCGTAGGCCAGGCCCTGGAGGTACTTGACCGTCACTCCGAGGGCCGATTCCTTGCCCAGAAAGTGCGGCAGGGCGATCGCGTGGGAGATCCCGGCAGACGCGATCGCCGCGACGGTCGCGCCGTCGAGGGCCGAGATGTCGACCTGCGGCGTGCCGGTGTTGCCCTCGAGCAGTAGCTGGACGAGGTCGTGCGGGATCCCTACACCTTGCATATCGGCATCGGTCTCGAGCATCACCGAGGTGGCCAGGGGCGGGGAGGCGATGGCTGCGCGGGCCCCCGAGTCGAGGGCGATCTGCCAGCCCGAGGTGGGCAGGCCCGCCAGGAGGCTGGAGACGGCGTTCTGGGACAGCGAAGCCGCCTGGCCCTTGGCATTGGGCAGGAGGTTCACGAGCGAGTTCAACGAGAGGAAATTGTTGCCCAGCCCCAGATTGACCGAGGGTGCGGTGAGCTCGAACCAGTGCTGGTTCGGCTGGCTTATGGCCAGCAGAGCGGGGTTCCAGGCCGCCATGTCGGCCTCGTCGGCGACCATCGAGTAGGCGTTCCCCATCGCCAGGGCCCGGGCATCGGTGGCCAGGGCCCACGCCGGCGGTGCGGTCAGCAAGAGCGACAAGCCTGCGGCCACTGCGAGCGCCGTGGCGCCGAGGGGAGCGCGGGCCAGGGGCGAATGGGGTCTGTCCTGGGCGTGCTGGCCCGTGGGGCTGATCGACATCTGCTACTTTCCGAGGGTGCTGAGCAACCCGGTGCTGAGCTGGGCTTTGACGTGGGCGGTGATCTGGAGCTGCACGGCATCGGTCGGCAGGAGCGATATCGCCTGGCCACCGGTACCCGGGGAAGTGATCTCGAATCCGATGGTCTTGAGCTTGGGCAAAAGCGCAATCTGCTGCGAGTCGAGCACGAGCGACGAGAGCGTCGTCGGGCCCGCGCCGAGCGAGAGCGTGCGCACGATGGCGCTGGGGTCCGTATAGGGGTCCGAGGTCGTCGACAGCAGCACGTTCACGGTCAGCGGAAAGTGCCAGCCGTTGTCGATCCGGAAGTCGAGTTCGGCCGATTGCAGGTTCTGGAGTTGCGTGGCGGTCTGTGCGCTCAGGTTCACGGGGGTCGGGGGATTGACGTCATAGGCGGGCTCGGGCTCGTTGGGACCGAAGGCGGGCACCACGAGGCTCAGCGGGATCGCGATCGAGACCTGTCCCCCGATCTGATCGGTCGCGTTGATGCTGGCATGGCTCGCCGTGATCGTGGCCGTGCCGCCGACCTGGAGCTGCGACACTCCCGCCGCCAGGAGCTGCAGGATGTTGGAGTCCGTCTGGTCGATGCGGATCGTGGTCGACTGCGTGGCCCCGGCCATCGTCGCTCCGGAGAAGGCCCCCGAGAACACGGTCTGGGGCGGACTGGCGGTGGCGTTGAGGATCAGCGGAACCTGCACGCCACTCGAGGCGATGCCCACGATCTGGGGATCGAGCACGCCGGACAGCTCGCTCTGGTTGGCAAGGTCGAGCGAGATGGCGACCGCTCCGGGGGCGATACCGGTCTGGGTGATCTCGGTCGGAAGATCGAGTGGAAGCGTCTGGGAGGCGATCGGCTCGGTGACGTTGAACGAACCCACGACGCTCGCGAAGGTCATCGGGCTCAAGGTCACGCTACCGCCGAGGGTGTCCGAGGTCGTCACGTAGGCGTACCCGTTCGTGGTCGCCGAGGGCGAGGAGTCCTGCGTGGTGGGCGTGAGCGTCGCCGTCACGTCTCCGTTGGCGTCGGGCGTGATGACGGCGCCGCCCAGCGGGACGGTGATGACGGAGGTCGTGCTCGGGGCAACCGGCAGGGACAGGACGCCGGCGCTGGCCGTGACCGTGGGCGCCCCGGGGGAGGATTGGAGGATGGCCGAATTGACGTTGGCGATCCCGTTGAATGCGAGGTCGACGTTGCCGGCGACCGCCAGCTGGTTGTTCAGGGTGATCGTCAGCGACCCCGACCCGACCGTGACCGAGTCCACGGCGGTGATCCCCGAGTCCGTCGCGATGCGGCTGGTGACCGGGAAGGTCTGCACGATCGGCGCAAGCGCCGGGTTGTAACTGCTGAGCTGCGGATCGGTCCCCTGCTGGGCGGGCATGTGGACGTGACCGCTCTGTGGCTCGATGTCGAGCGTGGTCGGGCCGACGGTGAAGCCATCGGTGCTGGGGTGGATCTGCGAGAGGGCCGTGGTGCCCGGCATGCTGGCGACGATGCTGACGGAGATATTGACCGGGCTCGCGATCGTCTTTCCGGAGAGGTCGAAGCTGTAGGTCTTGGCGGTGCGGGACGCAATCGACCCGTTCGCCGATCCCGCCGGCAGGGATGCCACGATCCGGTTCTGGGCATCCGTCACGGTGATCGTGAGCGAGGAGATGGCGCCGGCCGTGTTGTTGTTCACGGGAACGACGAGGCTCCCCGAGGCGACCGTGACGTCCTCGACATTCGGGATCGCAGCGCTGGTGCTCGTCGACGAGCTCATATCGACGGCGCTGCCCAGCGTCAGGCTCGCGTACTGCGGCTGAGAAGCCAGGGTGCAGGCCTGGGTCAGCGGGACGGTCCCCACCCCGGGGAAGTTGTAGGTGGCGCTGCCCGCCGGGGTCTGGGCGAAGGAGATCGACGTGGCCGGGATGCTGCAGCTGGACTCCGGGATGCCGATGGACTCGGATGGCATCGCGAGGTTGTAGGGCGTCGCCACCTGCAGGTGCGATCCCAGCGCGGTCACGGGCAAGGCGATGGGCGCCGGGCTGATCGTGGCGACTCCGGTCGAGGAGGTGGCCAGGATGCCCTTGCCGCTGAAGGCGTTGGCCAGGCTGCCCTGGATCTTGGGATCGCCGAACGCGATCGACTGATCGACGAGTTCCAGGGTATCGTCCGTGGGCCAGCTCGGGGCGAGCTGACCGGGGCTCTGGGCCGAGGTGATGCGCCCGACGATCGTCGCGATCGCCCCGATGGCGCAGCCACTCGCCAGGGTCGCGACGAACGCCCCGAGAACGAGCGGGACCAGGGACGATCGGAAACCCCGAGACGCCAGCAACGATTGCATCGGCAAGAAAACCCGTTAAAGCCAGGCCCGGGGGCCGGCAGTTGGATAGCACAGGGCCAAGTGTTGGAAAGATACCCGAAATGATCGCTGCCCTCTTGCTCGGCGGCCAGGCAGCCTCCACATAATGGAGGCCTTGCCTGGATACCCGGGACGAGAGGGCGACAAGATGGCGATTCCGGACCTGACCGTGGCGACAAGATCGCGATCCTGGCTCTGGCAGTGGCGACGGGATGGCGCTCCCGGTTAGAATCACGGACTCATGATCGCCGAATTCGCCCCTGCACTGTGGCCGAGATCCCTCCGCACGCTGGCCACCTTGATGAGCCGGCTTGCCCGGGCCCGGCGGTTCGTCGCCGACCCGGCGCCCGAGGCGCGCACCCCGGAGGCGGCCGTCGCTGGCCGGATCGCAGAGCGCCTGGAACGGGTTTCTGACGGCCTCGCCGAGGTCTTTCCGCAGATGGCCCCGGGGGGCCAACCGGCCGGCCGTTCTGGCCTGGATCCGGCCGGCTCTCCGGAACTGGACGCGATGGATGCGCGCCTGGCTTCGATCTCGGATCGACTGGCGGCCGTCGAGCGGGCCTTGGTCAAGCTTCCCGGGCAGATCCCGCCGCCTCCCGAGGCCTTCGAGGTCCTGCAGGCGATCGTCGGGGATGCGAGCCTGGCGCCCCTCGTCCTGGTGGGCGAGGACCTCGAGTTCGACGCGGACGGGTTCATCCCCCTGCCGGTCTGGCTGGCGCTGGCTCCGCTCGAGTGGCCGCGTCGGGCCATCGCCGCCCTGGATCTGGCCGGGGCGCACCCGGTCGGACCTGGCAGCGGGCGGCCGGAGGACATCCGGCAACTGGATCGCCTGGCAGCAAGCCTGCTCGGCCCTGCCTACGGGTTCGCGCTGGCCGAGCGGTGGCTGGCCCGACCCGCAGGGAGCGTCGAGTCGCAGGCGGCAACCGGTGGCGCCGTGTCGGCGCAAGAGCCGCTGGCACTCGACGAGCGCATCGCCACCGTGGCTGTCGAGCTCGAGCGAAGCGGTCTTCTCGCTGGCGAGTTCCGGAGGACCGTTCAGGATCTCGCTGTCGGCCAGATTCCGGGAGGTTCCCCGCCGTCCGCCACGCAGGGGTCGGATCCCCCGGGGCTGACGGCCGGTGTCCGCTTCGCGGGAGCTTACCGCCGCGCCGATGCCGAAGCCGCCGAGTTCGCCGCACAGAGGCTCTCGGCCGGCATCCTGGCCAGCGCCCGTCCTTCCGAGGACCTGGGGGCCTTGCGGGCCGGGCGCGAACGCCTGCTCGCGCTGGAGGATTGCAAGCCCGAGGACGTCTACCAGGTGCTCGACGGGCTGCGCGAGGTGCCGCTGTCGGCCGCTCAGATCCTGAATGGCGGCTGGCTGGCACTGGAGCGCAACCGCGCGGCCTGGCTATCCGAGGCACTGGCCAGCCCGGACCCCGCACGGGCCTTCGGTCGGAGGGTTCTGGCGCTCGATGCCCTGGTGCTGAAGTCTCTCGAGACCGCGGGGGTCCACCGGCTGATGGAGGCGGGGCTGTGATCCTGAACGAACTCGAGCTTCTGGACCGGCTCACCGACCCCGACCCCGGTCGGCGGGTGATCATCACGCCGATCGTCAACCCCCGCGAACAGTTCGGCCCCACGTCGGTCGATATCCGCCTGGGGACGGACTTCAAGGTCGTCGACGTCGCCAACGTCGCCTTCCTCGATCCCACGGCGGGCCCGGCCTCGGATCAGGCTCCGCTGATGCGCTCGTATCGCGTTCCTCCCGAGCGCGCCTTCATCCTGCACCCGGGTGAGTTCGCGCTGGCGGCCAGCATGGAGTTCGTGCGCGTGCCGGCAGACATCTCGGTGCGGGTCGAGGGGCGATCGTCGTGGGGGCGGCTCGGGCTCTTGATCCATGCCACGGCTGGATTCGTCGATCCGGGCTTCGCCGGCTCGATCACCTTCGAGCTTCACAACGTGAGCCGCGTGCCCATCGCGCTGTATCCGGGCGTCCGGATCGCCCAGCTGTGCTTCTTCGCCGGGAATCCCACGCGCTTGCCCTACGACCAGAAGACCTACACCAAGTACTCCGGCAAGACCGGGGCCTACGAGTCCAACTACCACCTCGATCCCGAGTACGAGACGATCCGCCGCCATCGGCGGGCGCCCGGTCCCGCGGGCCGATGAAAGATCGCGATTTGCAGCAAGAGACGGTCCCCGACGCCGGATCCCCCCGGGTCGGCCCTAGTGTGCACACGCTGCCGAACGGGCTCCGCGTCGTCATCAAGGAGGATCCCTCCTGGCCGGTGGTCGCGGTCAACATGTGGGTGCACGCCGGGGGAAAGGACGAGACCGATCGGGTGGCGGGCTACTCGCATTATCTCGAGCACCTGACCAGTCGGGGGACGACCCGCCGCAAGCCGCTGCAAGATCGCCTGGACGTCTTCTACGTCGGCGGCCACAACTCGGCCAACACCTACTACGACCGGACGACTTACTTCAACGTGGTCAAGTCGGAGTACTTCGACGTCGCGCTCGATGCGATGGCCGACGTCATGCAGCACGCCACGCTCCTTGCCGAGGGCATCGAGGCGGAGCGCAAGGTCGTGACCGAGGAACTGCGCCGTTACTACGACAACCCCGATTCGGCGGGCTACCGCGAGCTTTTCCGGCTCGCCTTCGCGCCGCACCCGTACGGCCGGCCGGTGATCGGAACGTTCGAGACCCTCGACGGTCTGAGGCGCGAGGACTTCTTTGCCTATTACAAGCGGATGTACGTGCCGGACAACATGGTCCTTTCGATCTGCGGGGACGTCCGGACCCACGAGGTGCTGGAAAAGGTCGCAGCAGCGTTCGAGGGGTTCCAGTCGGGCGACCCTCGGCGCGAGCATCCGCCGCTTCCGGATGCCTTCAAGGGTTACCAGCAGGCTACCCTGCGCCTCGATCTCAGGCGATCGTCGGTCAGCCTGGGCTTCGTCGTCCCCGGCTGGCGGCATCCGGATCGCTGGGCCCTCGAGCTGCTGGGACGGATCCTCGGCCAGGGGGCGTCGAGCCACCTGTGGCAGCGGATCGTCGAGGAGCGCCGCCTGGCCCTGGATGCCCAGGCTGGCCTGCTGATCCTCGAGGATCTCGGCTTCTTCCACGCAAGTGCCAGTCCCGTGGATGCCACCGCCGCGTGGCAGGTCGAGGCGGCCCTGCTGAGGGAGATCCTGCGCATCCGGGAGGATGGCGTGAGCGCCGACGAGCTCGACCGGATCAAGCGGCAGGCTCGGCTGCACGAGCGCTTTGCCGACGAGGATGTGCTCAACCAGGCGCAGGGTCTCGGCGAGAGCATGCTTTACGGAGGAATCCGCTATCACACCGAGGCGCTGGATCGCCTCGATGCCGTGACGGCCGCAGAGGTCCGGGACGTCGCCCGGCGGTATCTGGTTCTCGAGAACCTCACGGTCGTGCGGACTTTGCCCGAGGCCACGCCCGAGCCGCCGGACGCCGACCGGGAGGCCGTGGCGCGGCTGTGCAGCGGCCTGGCCACGGGCCAGCTGCGGCCCGTGTGGCTCGATTTCAGCCGGACCACCTTTGCCCCCGCTGAGGCCAACCAGGGGACGGGCGCGGCGGCTGTTCGATCGGCCCGCAGCTCCGGGAACGCACCGAGCCGGAGGGTGCTCCCGAACGGCCTGACCGTGCTCTTTCGACCCAAGCCCGGCAAGGGCATCGTCGCCGTGGCCCTGCACGCCCGCGCAGGATCGCGCTTCGATCCCCCGGGGCAAGAAGGGCTGTCGCAGCTGGCCGCCTGCTTGCCCCTGCTGGGGACCCTGGAGCACTCTCAGGTCGAGCTGGCGCAGCGCTTCGACGACTGGGGCGGCTACTACGGCTTCGGCGTGGACCGGGAGCACCTTTACGGGCGGGTCGTGCTGGCTCGCGAGGACGCTGCAGCCGGAGCGGAGCTCTTTGGCGAGGTCGTGATGCATCCGCGCTTCGACCCCGCCGACGTGGCCAACGAGAAGGCCAAGCAGCAGGCCCGCATCGAGCGGCAGCTGGACGCGATCGCCGACGTGGCCTGGGACCGCTACAACCAGGCGGTGTTTCACGGCAGCCCCTACGCGCACCGGGTCCTCGGCACGCCGGAAGGAGTCGCCGCTTGCACGGCCCTGGATGCCGCGGAGTTCTGGCGTTTGCACGTGGCTCCCGAGCGAGCGGTCCTGACGATCGTGGGCGACCTCTCGCAGACCGAGTTCGAGGCTGTCCTGGAGCGGTCGGGACTCGTCGCCTGGTCCTCACCGAGCCGGACCGACCGAGAGGATCTTGCGCGCGCGGGGCGCAACGGCACCGAACCGGAACTCGACAGCGACCCCCGGATCGCTCGCCTGGCCCCGCTCGCCGGTCGGATCGCGGTCCCCATGGCCAAGCAGCAGGTGCAGGTCATCCTCGGAGCGCCCGCGGTCCCGATCCTTCACCCCGATTACCTGGCGGTCCGGACCCTTGCCAGCCTCGTCGGATTCAGGTGCTTCGTGGACCTCGTCTACAACAAGGCGCTCGCCTACAGCACCGGAGGAACGGCGTCCGTGCAGGTGCACGCCGGGGCCCTGGCTCTCTTCATCGGTTCGGCGGCCCACAACGCCCAGCGGGTGGTCGACGAGCTCGCGGCCAAGTGGCGCGAAGTCCAAGACGAGCTCGTGGGCGACGAGGAGCTCGGCCACATCAAGGACCGGATCGTGGGCGGCCAGGCTCTCTCGGATCAGCGGGCCGTGGCCCTGGCAGCCAGCTACGGCTACTACGAATCGATCGGGCTCGGGTATTCGTTCCACGATCGCCAGGACGACGCCATCCGGGCCCTGTCCGCACGCGATCTACGGGAGGTCGCGATCCGCTATCTGGGGCCCGATCGCCTCGTCACGAGCATCGTCGGGCCGGCGGAGAGCCTGGCGGCCCTGGGACAGTAGCCGCCCGACGATCGCGAGGATGTCCTGGCGCCGGAAAGGCTTGATCAGGACGTCGTTCATCCCGGCGCCGAAAAAGCGCTGGCGGTCGGCTCGGGACGTGCAGCCGGTCTGGCAGACGATCGGACCGGAAAAGCCATCCGCCCGGAGCCGAGAGGCGACCTCGACGCCGTCGAAGGGATCGCCGAGCTTGTTGTCGAGGAGCACGAGATCGAGCCGTTCGGTGCGGGCGATCTCGAGGGCGGAGGGACCGGTCGAGGCGACCGCGACCCGGTGACCTTCGGTCTCGAGCGTGACGCGAAGGAGTTCGGCATTCGCGAGGTCGTCCTCGACCACCAAAATGTTGGGCATCGTGGCTCTTATTCCCGCATGGAACCAGGATCGTGAGGCTTCTGGCGATACGAGCGAAAGCTCTGCTCTATTTCGCCGCGCCCGGCCTTGGCCAGCTCGTCTGCAGGAGTTTCCTGGGAAGCTCGAGGGAGCGACCCGGGAGCTATGATGGGGCGTCCCGGCGGAGGCTCTGACCGGGTCCGCTCGAGAGGGGAGACCGTGCCGTGACGACCGCCGTTGATCTGGTTCCCGCCGCGCTCCGGGCCAAGGTTTCCCGCGAGTACCACAACCTCGTCGACGGCAGGTGGGTGGACAGCTCGTCGGGCCGCACCTTCGAGGACCGCAACCCCGCCAGCCCGAGCGAGGTCATTGCCACTTTCCCCGATTCCGACGCCAGGGACGTCGCGAGCGCCATCCTCGCCGCCCGGAAGGCCTTTCCGGCCTGGATGGCCAAGCCGGCGCCGGAGCGGGGTGCGATCATCGCCCGGGCGGTTGCGGGGATGCGCGAGCGTCTCGAGGAGCTTGCCCAGGCGATGACCTGGGAGGAAGGCAAGGTCCTGGCCGAGGCTCGCGTCGAGGTCAACCGGGGCCTCAACGCCATGGAGTTCCAGGCTGGCGAGGGTCGTCGCCTGACCGGGCAGACCGCACCGTCCGAGGTTCCAGGAGTGTTCGCCTACACCCAGCGCCGGCCCCTCGGCGTCGTCGGCCTCATCACGCCGTGGAACTTTCCGTTCGCCGTGCCGGCTTGGAAGCTCGGCCCTGCGCTGGTCGCGGGCAACACCGTGGTGATCAAGCCGGCCGAACAGGCGCCGCTGTCGGCCCAGCTGATCGTGGAGGCCCTGCACGACGCGGGCCTCCCCCCGGGGGTTCTCAATGTCGTTCACGGCGGGCCCGAGGCTGGCAAGGCCCTCGTCGCCGACACCCGGATCCGGGCCGTCTCCTTCACTGGCTCGACCGAGGTCGGCAAGCTCATCAACCGCACGGCCGCCGAGCACATGGTCAAGGTCCAGCTCGAGATGGGAGGCAAGAACGCCTGCATCGTGCTGGCGGATGCCGATCTGGAGCGGGCCGCCCGGGATGTGGTGTCGGGAGCCTTCGGCAGCACGGGGCAGCGGTGCACGGCAACCAGCCGCGTGATCGTCGATCGCCGGATCAAGGCTGCCTTCGTCGCCAGGGTCGTCGAGCTGGCGCGCCAGACGGTCAAGACCGGCAACGGCTTCGTCGAGGGCATGGTCATGGGCCCGCTGATCGACGAACGGGCGCTATCCAGGACCGAGGGCTACGTCGCCACCGCGCTCGCAGAGGGCAACACCGTGGTCATGGGCGGCACGCGGGCGAGCGGAGCGGGGTTGGACCAGGGCTTCTTCTTCGAGCCCACGATCCTCGATGGCGTCCGGCCGCAGGACACCCTCAACAAGGAGGAAGTCTTCGGGCCGGTGCTGGCTTTCCTGGCGGCAGACGGTCTGGCGGAGGCCATCGAGATCGCCAACTCGGTCGACTACGGTCTTTCGAGCGCGATCTACACGCGGGACGTGGCCGCCGCGTTCGCCTACGCCCGGCAGAGCGAGGTCGGGTTGCTGCACGTCAACTGCCCGACGATCTACAGCGAGGTGCACCTGCCGTTCGGGGGCATCAAGGACTCGGGGTTCGGGGGCCGCGAGATGGGGTCGACGGCCATGGACTTCTACACCGAGTGGCAGGCCACGTACCTCGGCTACGGCGGGTAGGGCGGTCGGAATCGTTCGCGCGCACGGCGGCGGACGCATCCGGACCCTCGCTTCGCGACAAGGGATCAGGGCGCAGCCGGAGCGGGCTGCGGCCCTGCCATCGCGGCAGAGAGAGCAGCGGCACTGGCCGCCACGGACTGCTGCTGGCGAGCGTGCAGGTCTCTCAGCGTCACCTCGCCACGGGCGAGTTCGTCCGCGCCGAGGAGCGCGAGGTAGTGCGCGCCGAGCCTGACCGCGGCCTTGAGATGCTTGTCGGGCTTGCTCGCCTGCGGCAGGAGCGCGACGGCCAGGCCGCGCCTGCGTAGCTGCAAGGCGAGCTGGAAAGCCTGCACCGTGGCCTCGGGCGCCAGGGGTCCGACCGCGAGGGGCAGGCCGGCCTCTGTCGCGCTGGTGTCGTCGAGCGCCGCCAGGACGAGATCCGCCACGCGCTCCTGGCCGAGTGCCCAGCCGAATGCCGGCGTGGGCGGCCCGCCGAGATCCGAGACCAGGCGGTCGTAGCGCCCGCCCGCGCAGACCGTACTCTGGCCGAATTTCGACGCGCCCCTCGGCACGATCTCGAAGACGGTCCGCGTGTAGTAGTCGAGCCCGCGCACGAGGCGGGCATTCCATTCGAAGGGGACCTCGGCCGCACTCAGGAGCTCGCGAACGGCATCGAAGTGGACCTGGCAGTCGGGGCAGGGCTCCAGCGTGGGGGCCGCGCCGTTGAGCATCTCGCACGACGGTACCTTGCAGTCGAGGACCCGCAGCGGGTTGGTCTCCATCCGCCGCTGGCAATCCTCGCAGTAGCCCGAGGCATGGGATCGGAAGTACTCCTGGAGGGACACGCGGTAAGCCGGACGACAGCGATCGTCGCCGAGGGTGTTGATCTGCACCACGAGCTCGGGCAGGTCCGCGCCCGGGCGTCGGCGCGAGATCTCCTCGAAAAGCCCCTGGTAGAAGTCCCGGGCGAGGGCGATCGCCTCGGCATCCGCAGTCGGCTCGGCCGAGCCGAACACCTCCACGCCGATCTGGTGGAACTGGCGCTGGCGGCCTTTTTGTGGCCGCTCGTAACGGAACATCGGGCCCTGGTACCAGACCTTGAGCGGCAGCGGGCCGGCGTAGAGCTTGTGCTCCAGGTAGGCCCTCACCACGCCGGCCGTGCCCTCCGGCCGGAGGCTGATCTGGCGGCCGCCGCGATCGGTGAAGGTATACATCTCCTTGCCGACGATGTCGGTCTCGCCGCCGATGCCGCGAGCGAAGAGTTCGGTGGCCTCGAAGGCCGGGATCCGGATCTCCGCGAAGTCGTACCGCGAGAAGGCGTCGCGAGCGATCGCCTCCATCAGCTGCCACGCCTGGATCTCGGGCGGCAGGATGTCGCGCGTGCCACGCTGGGCGCCGATCGGCTCGGCCATCGAGATCCTCCTGAAAATCGCGAGACGAGGAAGCTAAAGCGCGCTCCGGACGCCAGAAAAGTCCGTATATGCAGCCAGGTGTGCGGCTCGACAGGCCCTTGGGAACGCTCGGACCGATGTGGCCTGCCACGGCCAGCAGGGAGGCGCGGACCCTAAGCATAGCATCCTCGCAAAAGCCGAACCGATCGGCGCAACGCGCCCGATCCGGACCTTTGCCGGCAATCGTTGGCCCGCAAGGTACCGCCCCCGGCCACTGGATCGTGGCAATGCGAGTTTGCCGAGGGGCGCCTGTGGGATAATGCCATCGCAGGGGCGCATGCTGAATGCGACCACGAGCAGGGAGGAGTCGTCGCACATGGGGTTTTTCGAACGGCTGGGTAACCTCTTCCGGGGCTTTCTCGGCGTCTTCGTAGGGGGGCTCGAGAGCAAACACCCCGAGGCCGTGTACGATGCGGCGATACAGGGCCGGCAGGAGGAATACCAGAAGCTCATGAAGGCCGTGAGCGGCATCGTCTACCTCCGCAACAAGATCCAGAAGGATCTCGACGAGAAGACTGCCAGCCTGCAGGAGATCCAGGCTCAGATCCCCGAGGCCGTCAAGCAAGGCGAGGAGCAGATTGCCCTCCAGCTCATCGAGCAGAAGAACGGCCTGACCGCCGAGATCGATCACCTCCAGGCCGACCTCGCCCAGACGGCCCAGGATGCCGAGCGCCACAAGCAGGATCTGATGACATTTCAGGGCGAGATCCAGAAGCTGCGGGACGAGCGCGATCGCATGCTGGCCCGCAACGAGAGCGCCAAGGTGCGCCTGGCGATCCAGGAGCAGCTCTCCGGGCTTTCCGTCGAGGCCGACCTCAAGGCGCTGGATCACGTCCGCGAGAGCATCCACAAGATGGAGGCCCAGGCCGACGTCGCACGCGAGGTGGGCGGCGCCAGCGGCGAGTCCAAGATCCAGAAAATCCGCGATGCGGCCAAGTCCACCGCCGCCGCTGCCGAGCTCGAGCACTACAAGATGCAGCTCGGATTGACCTCGGCCGAAGGCGGATCCAAGGATCTGGGCGCGACCCAGCCGCAGGCCGAGAAGACCATCTAGAGGCCCGCGCCCTCGCTTTCATCAAGGACGATCTTTCCCGGCAAGGATGCCCGAGGAGGCCGAAGGAGGTCCTCGAACTCCCCGCGCATGCCGCGCCAAAACTACCGCTTGCGCCTCTGGGACGCCCTCCGGGAGCCGGCCCAGCTGGGGCTTTGGGCCCTGCTCGGAGCGGCCTGGGCCTGGGACGTCATGACGCTCCACTGGCACGTTCGGGCGAGTGGTGCGGGCGTCGCTGCGCTCGAGGCGATCTGGCTCCTGGTCGCACCCGTCCTGCCTCGCTACCAGGCCCTGCAAAGGCGCCGGGAGGGGGACCGGTTCGTCCGGGCCCGGGAGGCCGAGATCCGGCGCCAGCTCTCCTTGCTCACGCCCGAGCTCGCCCTCCGGTACGAGACCGTCCGCCGCCTCGGCAGCAGCATCCAGGCTGAAGCCCGGCAGGCCGGAGCCGTTGCCGCCGACCTGCTCGCCGAGGAGCTCGACAAGCTCGAGGCTCTGCTGGCGGCCTTCCTCCGCCTGCTGTCGGCCTCGCAGCGCTACCGCCAGTATCTCGACCGTACGGACGAGGGTTCGATCCTCAAGGATATCGAGCACCTGCGCGGCACGCTCCATCGCATGGCCGACCCCGATACCCGCCGGATCCTCCAGCAGAACCTCGATATCCTCGACAAGCGCCGGGAGCGCTTCGTGGCGATCCAGCGGGGGTATCTCAACGTGCAGGCGCAGCTGGACGTCATCGAGGACACGTTCCACCTGATCGACGATCAGATGGTCTCCCTTCGCGCCCCGGACAACGTCCGCACGGATCTGGACCAGATCATCAGCGGCGTGGAGATCACCGAGGAAGTCCTGCTCGAGACCAGCGCCCTGATCGCCGAGCAGATCAGCTAGGCCTTTTGCAGTTTGAACGGGGCCCTCTGCGCGGTCGCTTCGCTGCGCAACCGGGCCCCGTTTGACTCCTCGGGCTCGATCCATTCAAACCGGGAGCACTCTAGGCCTTGCGCGAGAGCGGGTCGCAGCGCGGGTGGCATGGCAAGGGTACAATCGAGGTCCCATGAGCCAGAACGTCACCACGAGCTTGCTGCCGGCTTGGGCCGAAAAGCTGCGCTCCCACTATCTTTCCGGCGCCGCCATCCAGTTTTTGCTTCACAACAACGTGCGCGATCTGGTGCCCTTCAAGGGCGAGTACGTGCCGTTGCGTACCTTCCTCTACGAGGCTCTGCTCGGACCCAGCAAGGACGTCGTGGCCTTCTACGACCTTTCCGAGGGATTCGGGTTCCCGGCACCCGCCATGCGCGAGCGCTTCATGACCTCTCTTTCCGTCCGGGCTTCGATCCTGGGCCTTGCGCCACCCACCGAGCTCCCGCGCGAGCCGCGTCGGGCCCTGCCCGTGATCGAGGGGTTCCTCTCCATCCCCGGACAGCGCGCCGGGATCGTCGTGGACTACGTCGAGGCCCTGATCCCCGATGGCGAGGGCGCCATGCTCGGGAGTGACGACCGGACCCACCTCATCACGCTCGAGAGGTGGGCCAACGACCCGCTTCTACTCAAGAGCAACAACATCGTTCTCCTGATTGCCGAGAACGTGACCGAGGTCAACAAGCACATCGTCCGCAGTCCCCAGGTCGAGCTCATCGAGGTGCCCCTCCCCGACCAGTCCACGCGCCTCGACTTCGTGCGCACGGTGGGCGACCAGCTCGGCGTCCGGCGCGAACTGTCCGATGCGGCGATCGCCCGTTTGTCCTCGGGCCTCCGCCTGATCCAGATCGAGGCCATCTTGCGCCAGGCTGCCAGATCCGACCGGCCCGTCGACGAGGGGATGCTCTCGGCCAAGCGCAAGGAGATCCTCGAGGCCGAGTGCTTCGGCCTGGTCGAGCTGCTCGAACCGGCCCATGGTCTCGATGCCGTGGGTGGGCTCGAAACCGTCAAGGGCGACCTCCAGCGCATCGCCGGAGCCATTCGCGAGGGCGTGACGCGCCGCGTCCCGATGGGGATCTTCTTCGTCGGCCCGATGGGCACCGGCAAGACCTACATGGCCGAGGCCTTCGCCAGGGATTCCGGCCTCACCTGCCTGGCCCTCAAGAACTTCCGCGACAAGTGGGTGGGGTCGACCGAGGGCAACCTCGAGAAGATCCTGAACATCGTCAAGGCCCTCGGCTCGGTCATGATCCTGATCGACGAGGTCGACCGAGCCCTCTCGGGCGAGGATGGCGACTCGGGCGTCTCTAGCCGTGTCTTCGCCCGGATCAAGGCCTTCATGAGCGACACGACCCACCGCGGCAAGATTCTCTGGCTGGTGATGAGCAACCGCCCGGACAAGCTCGATATCGACCTCAAGCGTCCCGGCCGCTTCGACCGCAAGATCCCCTTCTTCTATCCCCAATCGGAGGCCGAGCGCGCTGCCATCTTCGCAGCGCAGATCCAGAAGCACGCCCTGGCCTGCGAGTCCTTCGCCTGGGACGAGGCCTGCCGTCGGACCGAGGGATATTCGGCGGCCGAGATCGAGGCTCTGGTGTTGCTGGCCGACGAGATTGCCGCGAGCAACGGGCGTGCCGTCACGGAGGACGACGTCTTCGAGGCGATCTTGGATTTCGTGCCCAACCGCAACCGGGCCATGACCGAGTTCATGGAGCTCCTGGCCGTCTTCGAGTGCTCCAACCGCCGCCTGCTCCCCTTGCGCTATCGCGACATCTCGGACGACGTCCTCGCCGCCCGCCTGGTCGAACTTCGCGAACGGCTCGGAGTCTAGAGTGCTCCCGGTTTGAATGGATCGAGCCCGATGAGTCAAACGGGGCCCGGTTGCGCAGCGAAGCGACCGCGCAGAGGGCCCCGTTCAAGCTGCAAAAGGCCTAGCCTGCCTCACCGGCCCGCGGACCGAGCGCGGCTGTCGCGGGAGGCCCGCTCGGCCGTGCCGCTCGATCCGCACCGCAGGCCGTATACTGTAGCCGGGCCTGAGTGGCGGAATGGCAGACGCACCAGACTTAGGATCTGGCGCCGCAAGGCGTAGGAGTTCGAGTCTCCTCTCAGGCATGAAGTAGAAGGGGCGCGGATCCTGGCCATGCGATCCGGCGCCCCTTTTTACCGCAGTGCGGACTGTCGCCCTACGGGCGCGGTACCCGGTACTTCAGGGTCTGGCCGCTCGATAGCGTCACCGTTGCCAGGAAGTTCGTCCCCCACTTGAGCGCGGCGAACGGGGTGCCGTTCACCGCGATGCTGCCGGTGCCCGACTCGTCGTAGTTGTAGTCGAGCGCGAAGGCGATCTTCTGGCCAGCCTTGTTGGACCAGGAGGCCGTCCGGGTCCAGACGTCGCTGGCTCCCGTGGTGGCCGCGGTGTTCCAGGTGGTCTGGACCGAATGTGTCGAGCCCTGTGCGGTCACGAAGTAACCGTTGCCCGTCCACGTATACGTGCTGGGGCTGTAGGTACGATCGTTGTGCCACTCGGTCTTCTTGGCCGGATTGTAGTCGTCCGTGATGAACTCGAACGGGGCCTTGATCGACTTTCCGGCCGCATTGAGCTCGGGCTGGTAGTTGGTTGCGATGTCGTAGTGATCGACCGTGAGGCTTCCCGAGGCATCGGTCCGCGAGATCTCGAGCGCGCGGATCCAGGAGTAGATCGGATAGTACTTGCCGGGCATCGGGGCGCTGGCCGTGTTGTAAACCACCCACCGCGATCCGACCGCGGTGTTCAGGTCCCCATCCGTGTAGCCGTACCGGGGGAAGGTGATCGTGGTCGACCGCACCATGTCGGAGGTCGGCTCGAGGCCAGGGCTGGCGTTGGTGAAGATCGGGGGGGCCGCGGTCGGGGTGGCCAAGGTCAGTGTCGAGGCGGTCGCCTCGGGAGCGATGATCTCATCGGAGTGAACCGTGCCGTCCATTCCATCGGCAACCACGACCTCGGACCCGAAGGGCGGCTTGTTGGTCGCGGCGCCCTGGTTGACGTAGTAGGTCGCCGTGGTGGTCCAGCGGTGGTTCCGACTCACGTAGATCGTCCGGGCCAGGCCGGTCTGGGCGTCGAAGATGAGGCTGAGCCAGTACGGCGCGCTGTTGACCGGGGCCGCTGGCGTAAAAGAGGCCGACGATTGCGGGCTCGGGAACGTGAAGCCGGCCCCGAGGTTGCCACTGACGTCCTGGACCGAACGCAGGGATTGCACCGACAGACCGGCACCCGAACCGTTGTCCTGGGCGCTGGCCAGGAAGCTGGCGGCCCCGGCCACGTCACCCGACAGGTCGGCGGAATCGCCGAAGGCGGCTAGCACGCTGTCAATCGCCGTTGTTACGGCGGTCGTGAGATTGCTGCCCGTCGAGCCCGTGCCGCTCGTGTTCGAGTTGCCAAGGGCGCTGGTCAGGGCCGGGCAGCCAGTGACCGAGAGGGCCAGCGAGGTTGCAATGGCAACGCGGGCGTAAGTCCTGAGCATCGTTGCGAAATATCCTCCTCGAAAAGCAGTCGGGGCCCCACAAGGGGCCCGTAACGCCGATAAGCCTAGACCAAGACGACCCCGAGAGCCATTTGGTTCGGTCCCACGGTACACCTTCGTGGTATCGGGTGGCGCTTGCACGTCTGCTAACGCGCTCGCTGCGCCCGGCCCCTGCTCCCGCCGATCGGCCGGGATCGTGGCTCCGGGTGGCATCCCGCTGGCAGTAGGCCCGGGAAAACCAGCCTCTTGCCTCCCGAGGAGTCAGTAACCCTTGCCATCGGGAGCCCCGGGAGGGAGATTGCGGAGGGCCACCGGGCTCCTGCCTCGCCCGATCGCCGGCGGCGAGCCCGTGAAGGCTCGAGAGGGGGTGAACGATGTTTCACGCGCAACACGCGGTGGCCATCGGGGCCATGATTGCGCTGGTCGGATGTGGCACGTCGCCAGCGGCGAACGTGCAGTCGCAAAAGACTCCGAAGATTCCAACCCCAGCGGAGCTGGTAAGGATCCTGCCTGCAACCCTGACCGGGGCGCAGGCCGAGAGGATGCTCGTGAAGTTCCCGGCGAGCAAGATCCTCCTGCCGGCCGACAATTCCAAGCTGCATACCTCGTGGCTGGGGCGCTTCGGGCGTTTCGGCTCCTTTGGTTTGGGCCGCGGCTGGGGCCTCGGCTGGGGTGGGGCGCCGTGGGGCGCCATGGGGTGGCGCGGCTATGGCGGCTTCTACCCCTTCAGCTACTACGGAGCGAATTACTATGCTCCGTACTACCTCGGCGGGGCGGGTCTCTGGTCGCCACTGGCCTCGTCGCCGTTCCTGGGGAGCTACGGCTATCTGGGCTATCCCTTCGCGGCGGCAGGCTGCGGCTCGCTGGCGCCCTATGGCATGGGATCTTATGGCCTGGGAGCATACGGCCGGGGATCTTACGGCATGGGAGCTTACGGCATGGGGGCTTACGGCCTGGGACTCCGCTACGGAGCGCTCGGGTGCGGAGCGGGCCTTTGGTAAGGGCCGCGGCCGTCTGAAGTAAGCACCGAGGTCTGGATTCCGGGATGCGGGGCACGGGTTCCCGCATCCCGGGCCAGCGCCTCACCGGGTATGGGCCAGCGGTACCAGGACGATGGCGATGAAATCCTGCAGGAAGTGCAGGACGATGGGGGCCACCAGGCTGCGGCGCCAGAGATACAGGACGGCCAGGAAGAGCCCCATCACTCCGACCGTCAGCACGCTGGCCGTGCCCTCGTATCCGTGGCCCAGGGCGAAGATCACCGTGGACAGCACCACGGAAAATGTCGCGCTCCCCGTGATGGCGATGAATCGCCGCAGGAGGTAGCCCCGGAAGATCGCCTCCTCGGCGATCGCCACGACGACGACCATGAAGATGGCCAGGGCAAGATCGCCGGTCCCCCGGAAGGCGAAGGGGGAAGAGGGCCCGGGCGCCGACAACCCGCTCCGCTCGAAGACCCGCTCCAGCCAGCCGGTAATGAAGGCGAATGGCACGTAGAGCAGGACCCCGAGCAGCGCCTCTCCGAGCAGGTTCCGGTGGGTCAGGCCGATCCAGGAAAAGGGCTCCCGGTTGCGCCAGAGGAAGAACAAGAGGAGTGCCACGAGCGAGAGGTCTCGCAGGACCGTGGACACGGCCAGCAACTCGAAGCGCAGGCTGGCTGGCCCCTTGACGAAGTAGGACAGTGCCAGGCCAGGCACGATGAGAAAGAGAAAGGCGGCCACCTCCAGCGTCTGCTCGATACGAGGAGGTTGCGCCGCCGTGGGTGCGGGGTCATGAAGATCGTCTGCCATGAAGCGATCCTTCATGCAGCTCCCGAAACCCCGGCAGCTCAAGGGCGAGGGTGACGAGTCTTTCGGGCCTCCCGGTTCAGCTGGCCGCCTCGAGCCGGAACTTCTCGACCATCGCGGCAAGCTTCTGCACGTGGCCCTCGAGGTCGACTGCGTCGGCCGAGGACGCCCGGGCGCTGGCCGCGTTCCGGTGCGTGACGTCGTTGATCCGGGACGTCGCCTGGCTGATCTGCCCGACCGCCGCGGCTTGTTCGTCGCTCGCCTTGGAGATCCGGTCGGTTATCCGCCCGATCGCCGCCGCACTGTTCACCGCATCGACGAGCAGCTTGTCGATGACCTCGGCCAGGGATTTCCCCTTGTGCGCCAGGGAAATGGAGGTCTGGATGAGCTGCTCGGTCCGCCGCGTGGCATCGGCGGATCGCTGTGCGAGTGTGCGGATCTCCTCGGTCAGCGCCGCGAAGTCGAAGCCCGCGCCCTCGACGTGCGCCGCCTCGATCGCCGCGTTCAAGCCCAGCAGTTCGGTGATGTTGGTGACCTCCCGCAGGTTCTTCAAGATGCCCTTGAGTTCGTCGTCCGCGGCGTCGTCTGCGTCGTCCTCATCCAGCGCCTGCTGACCGCGGCGAAGCCGGCCAAGGGCGTGGACGGCAGCCTCGCAGCGCTCCGAGAGATCCCCGATCGTGCCGGCCACCACGCTGAAGCCGCTGGCCGATGAACGCACCGTCCTGGCCTTCTCCGATGCGCTCGAGGACAGGGTGTCGGTCTCCTTGGCGATGGCATCGATGGTCTGGATGATGGTGGCGGTGTTGTCCGCCGAGGAAACGATCTCCCCCATGGTGGTCAGCATCTGCGCCATGGCGTCCTTGCTGCGGGCGATGACCTCGGCGGCTTCCCGGGCATTGCGCTGCGCCTCGTGCACGCTCACGGTGGCCTGGCTGGACGTCTCCGAAATGAGTTCGAGCTGCTCGGTCGCCTGGGCGATCTGGCGCTCCTGTTCGGCGGCACCTTCCGACATGGCCTGGCTGCTCTGCGAGATGTCGGCGCCCACCACGGAGACCACCGTGACCGTCTCGGCGACGTGGGCGATGGCGCTGTGAAGCGACTCGGCCGTCAGGTTCATGGCCTTCTTGATCTCGGCATGATCGCCCCGATAGCGCCCCCGCATGCGCGCCGCGAGGTCGTAGCCGGCCAGGCGGCCGAGGATCGAGCTGGCTTCGCTGACCGGGGCGATCACCGCGTCGAGGGCGCTGTTGACCCCGGCGATGAGCTCGCGCCAGATGCCTTCGTAGTCCCAGTCATTGCCACGGTAGTGCAGCTTGCCCAGGCGGATGTTGGCCACGAGGTGACGGGTCTCGTGGTGCATGCCGTAAAGTGTCGCCAGCAGGGTGTTGAGGTTGCGCTTGAGCTCGTTGTCCTGGCCCACCTGCTCGTCCAGCAGGAAACGCGGGATCCGCCCGCGTGCCAGCTCGTCGATGGCCCCGGCAGCCACGCGCAGCGGGACGACCAGGGCGTCGAGCATTTCGTTGACGGCCGTGACCGTGGTCGCGTCCTGGCCCTGGAACCCGGTCGCGTCGGCACGAGCGTCCAGCTGGCCCTGGCGCACGGCCGCGGCCAGGCGCTGGATCTCCGCATGGCAGTTCGGTGCCGTGGCGACCGCATCGTCACTCGTCAACTTCAGCCTCCTGCTCGAAAGTGAACAGCAGATCCCGCACCCGCCGGGCCGCGGTGTCGACGGCGGCTGCGGTCTCGGGAGTCATGGCGCCCCCGAGTTCGTCGAACCGGCGCCCCTCGATGCCGACGAGCACGATCCTGGACGGGAGCTTGTCGGGGCAGACCACCTTCCCCACCTCGACGGTCTCGCGCAGCCCGATGGCATGGGCCGACACCGCCATGCCCCGGGCCGCCGGGAGATCCTGCCAGTCGAGGCAGTGCACCGTGCCAGGCGGCGCGCCGAACTGAACCGCATCCACCACGACCAGCGAGCCTTCCGCTCCGGTCAGCAGCTCCAGCAGGTCGAGGCCTCCGACGCCGACCTGCTCCACCCGGGGCGACCCGGGAAGCTCGAGCGCCTGCAGTCTCTCGAAAACCCGGCATGCCACGCCATCGTCCGCCACCAGGTCGTTGCCGATGCAGCAAACCAGCGTGGACGCGGCCGTCGCGAGGGTCACTGGGTACTGAGCCTGGCCCGGCAGGATTCGCCCCTGGCCATCAGCTCGGACTTGACCGGGCGGGCCAGGAGCTCGTCGATCTGCCCGTCCAGGTATGAATGGAACAGGCTGCACGTCGGACCGCCCTGGGTCAGGCCTCGCGCACGGCAGACCTCGCGGATGAGGCAGCGATCGAAGACCAGGTCCTGGCCCGCGTCGGACTTCATCAGGTGGAAATCAAACCCGCCCCGCATGCGCTCCGCGAGCTCGTCGACGACTTCGGCCAGCGTGGGCTTGCAAAGGTAGACGGGCAGTTTGCGGGCCATCTCGCGGCCGGCGATACGCCCGACGGGCGCGGTGGCGCCCCCCATGATCTGGTCGATCGTGGTGGTGAACATCTCCATCAGGAAGGACACCTCGGCAAACGCCTTACGGTGGTCTTCCCGCGTGAGTTCTCGGTCCTTTGCGGAGTTCATAGGAACTTCTCGATCTTGCGGGTGAACTCGAGGTCCCGGTAGAAGTTCTTGACCACCGGATAGTCGTCGTGCTGCAGGGCTCCCGAAGGGCAGAGATAGCTGCAGCTCAGGCAGGCGATGCAGTCTTCCTCGTGATCGATGACCGCGATTCGGCGCTCGCGGTCGTACGAGAAGACCTGGGTCGGACAGATGTCGACGCACATCTCGCAGCCCCGGCAGGCCCGCTCGTGGAGGGTCATCCGGACCATCAATCGGCCCTCGTGATGCGACGCACCACCTGGGTGTCGCGGGTGATGGCGATCTCCATGGGCATCTCCCCGAGGGCATGGGTTGCGCACGAGAGGCAGGGGTCGAAGCAGCGAATGCCGAACTCCACGGCGTTGAGCAGCGCTGCGTCGTCCGCCTTGCCAAGAACGTGCGAGGCTGCGGCCTGGGCGATCACGCGGTTGATCGACGCGTAGTTCTGCTGCGTGGCGACGATGAGGTTGGCAGAGCGGACGAGGCCCTGATCGTCGATCTCGTAGTCGTGGATGAGCGTACCGCGCGGGGCTTCGACGTGGCCGACTCCCCGTCCGCCGGTGAATTGCACCGGCACGCGCGTCGGCCCGCCGAGAGCCGGATCGCGCAGGATTTCCTGGGCCCGCTCTGCGGCGTAAAGCAGCTCGATGAGCCTCGAATAGGTCTGCAGCACGACTGCGTGGCAGGGCTGGCCGCCCAATTCTCGGAGCGTGGCGAGCTCGGCGTCGGCCAGCGGAGTGCCATACGTGCCTCCGACATTGATGCGGGCCATGGGGCCGACACGATACTCGTGGTGCCGATCGCCGTCTTTGATGTGGACCTGCTTCATGTAGGACCACTCGATCACGGACTCCTCCAGGTGCCCATCGTAGGCCTCGGCCGGGAACTCGAGCCGGGTGTTGCCGGCTTCGTCGACCGCGCGCAGCGGGCCGTCGAGCATGGAAATCCGGCCGTCCTTGACCGTGCCGAGGCTCCAGGCCGGCACGATCCAGTCGGCCATCAAGGCCGGGTGGAGCTCGATCTGCTGGAGCAACAATCCCTTGGCCAGCGGCACCAGTTCGGAGAGCAGGGCCAGTGTCTCGTCGGCCCAGCCGCTCAGCATCTTGTGGCGGGAATCGTCCAGCTCGAAGGTGATGCCGCCAGCCACGGAGGTCACCGGGTGGGTCCCGCGTCCACCGACGAGTTCGTTGATCTTCTGGCCGAGCGAGCGGCAGCGCAGGGCCTTCTTGGCCGCATCCGGGTTGGCCTGGACGACCCCTACGATGTTGCGTACCGCCGGGTCGGCGTCGAGCCCCATGATCAGGTCCGGGCCCTGCAAGACGAACAAAGATAGGGTGTGGGAATGGATCAGGTGGCCCATGTACATGAGCTCGCGCAAGAGCTTCGCGGCGGGCGGCGGCGTCACCCCGGCGGCATGTTCGAGGGCATCGGTCGCGGCCAGGTGGTGTGCCGTAGGGCAGACGCCGCAGATGCGAGCCGTGACGAGCGGCATTTGCTCGGCGGCCATCCCCACCAGGATGCGCTCGAATCCGCGCAGCTCGTTGACCACCAGGCCGGCCGACGCGATCTCGCCATCCTCGTCGAGTTCGAGAAAGACCTTCGCGTGGCCTTCGATGCGGGTCACGGGGTCGATGCGGATCGTCCTAGTCATGGTCCGCCTCTGCGTCGGCCAGCCACTGCCGGATCAGGAAGGTTGGCTTCTCGCCGATCATCGCCGTGGCCATGGTGTAGGAATAGTGGGTCTTGGCGTTGCGCTCGATTTCCTTGACGATCGCTTCCCGGGGAATGCTCGTGAGACGCGCCATGCGCTCGGCGATCTCGGTGCGGATATCGCGGTTGGGCTCGGTCAGGACGCGCATCGTGGCCCCCGCGCAGCCCGAGCAGGGGATGCCGTTCTGCGGGCACGGCGACATGCAGCGATCGAGGGTCGCCGAGCCCATGCACAGGTAGCCCTGGCTCAAGAAGCACAGCTCGCGGTCGGGTAGGCCTTCCGAGGGACGGCGGATGCAGTCGACCTCGGTCTTTTGCATCGTCCGCGTGCAGCGACCGCAGACGGACTCCTGGGTCGCGATCGGAGTACGGCCCTCGACCAGAGCCGTCAGGGCCTCGAAGATCAAGGTGGGATGCGGCGCGCACCCCGGCATGTAGAGGTCGACGTCGATGACCTGGTCGAGCGGCGTCACCACCGGGCGCAGGGGCGAGACCTCCCGGCTGGGTCCCGGGTGGGGTGAGGTGGTCTTGTTTTCGGTGTAGACCGCCTTAAGGAGATCCTCGGGCGCGTGCAGGTTGCCCGCTCCCGAAATGCCTCCGTAG
Organism: bacterium; assembly: GCA_021781555.1. Taxonomy (GTDB): domain Bacteria; phylum Cyanobacteriota; class Sericytochromatia; order S15B-MN24; family VGJW01; genus JAJXWQ01. The sequence goes on along the minus strand of JAJXWQ010000024.1, from coordinate 7,663 downwards.
ACCGCGCAGGACCCCCAGGCGATGATGAGATCGCAGCTCGCTCGCATGGCCTCGGCCGCCTGGCGATCATGTTCGGTGCGGATGGCGCCCGAGACGATGCCGATGGTTGCCTTGGGATAGTCCTTGATATCCGTCAGCACCGGAAAGTGCTGGATGCGGACGGACTGTAGCACTGCCAGGATCTTCTCGTGAAGATCCACGATGGCTACGTGGCAGCCCGAGCAGTCGCTGAGCCATTCGGCATTGAGCGTGATGGTCCGGTCGGTTTCCGTGGTCTGCGGGCTCAAGAGGCGAGTTCCTGGCGGCAGGTCCGGTGGATGGTGAGCTGCTTGAGGCAGGCGTTCTCTCCGGCGTGGATGATGTCCAGGGTCGAATCCTCGCCCAGGATGTTGTACAGGGCTCCGGCGAAGAAGCCGTACATCAGGCGGCAAAGCGAGCCCTTTTGCGGGTGGCCGAACCGGAACAGCGACTGCCGGATCATGCAATCGCGGAAGACGAGCAAGATATTCTCACCGGCGTCCGTGACCTCGACGAGATCGACCCGATCGTGGGGCTTGAAGGTCTCGAAGTGCCACAGGCAACCGTTGTCGACGAGCAACTGGCGGACGGTCTCCAGGGCAGATTCGAGGTCGGCGGCGCGGGGCGCGTCGGCGGAAAGCTTGATGCCCAGACGTTTGCCGGCGAGGTAGGAGATATCGTTTGCCGACTCGCCGAGGGCTTGCTCGAGCCCGCCTGCGATGGCGCCGAGAAACGTCATGGACTCTTGCAGGGCCGCACGCTCTGCGGCTAGCTCCGGCATAACCCAGCCCTTTCGTGCCACTGCGGCAGCGTCAAGTCAGGCAAGGAGCTGCCGGGAGCCATCATACATCCGAATCGGCGTTCACTGCGCAGAAACGCTGGAAATTTTGCATCAGGCTGCAAAGTTCGGCTGATTTTTTTCAGGACTGCCGGGTTTCTGGTTCATTTCTGGGGTTTCAGATCGCTTTCAGCGGGTCGCAGGGGCCTCCTGTCGAACCACTCTCGCCCGCAGCCAGGCGATCCAGTTCTCGAGGCCCGCGCCCGTGCGGGAAGACAGCTTGAAGACCTCGATATCGGGACGAAGTTCCCGAGCGTATGCGATGCAGCGTGGAATATCGAAGTCGACGTACGGAGCGAGGTCGATCTTGTTCAGGATCAGCACGTCGGATGCTGCGAAGATCGGGGCGTACTTCAGAGGCTTGTCGTCTCCCTCGGTGACCGAAAGGATGACGATCCTCGCCTGCTCCCCCAGGTCGAACTCCGCGGGGCAGACCAGGTTGCCGACGTTTTCGATGAAGAGGAACGATCCTTGGGTCGGGCCGAGGTGGTCGATCGCGTGCCGGACCATCGCGGCATCGAGATGGCAGGCCTTGCCCGTGTTGACCTGGAAGGCCGGGATGCCCGTCGAGCGGATGCGCTCGGCGTCGTACGAGGTCCGCTGGTCGCCCTCTATGACCGTGATCGGGGCGTCGGCCTTGAGGGCCTCGATCGTCTTGCAAAGCAGGGTGGTCTTGCCGGATCCAGGGCTCGACACGAAGTTCAGGGCGACGATGCCCCGGCGCGAGAAGTCCTGGCGGTTCAGGGCCGCGATTCCGTTGTTGCGGCCCAGGACGTCTTGCTCGACCTGGATCAGGCGACGTCGAGCCGCGGCACTCTCGGGGTCGGGGTCTGTCGCATGGTCGTGGGTGTGTCCGTGGTCATGCGGATGGCTAGCGTCGTGCTCCTCGCCGTGGGCGTGGTGAGCGTCATGACCGGGATCCGCCCGGTCATCGTCCGACGAGCCCCCGCAACCGCATGTCGTGCACATCTCACTCAACCTCCAGTTCTCGCAACCGCAGTTCGCGTCCCCCGCGCAGATCGATGTCGAGCCCGCCGCACTCCGGACAGGCGTCGTAGCGCCTGGCCAGAGCGACCTCGCGGGTGCAGGTGTGGCAGAAGCCGCTCCCGGGAATCCGGACGAGGTCGATGGTCGCCCCTGCCGCCGTCGTAGGGTCGATCAGTGCCTCGAGGCAAAATGCCAGCGCGTCCGGCTCGAATCCGGTAAGGTCGCCGATGTCGATCCCGATCCGCACGACCCTGGCCGCGCCGGCGTTCTCGAAGACCATGCGCATGATCTCCTGTGCGATCGAAAGCTCGTGCATCGGACCCCGGACTTCCAGGCGTGTCGGGAGGCCAGGGAATTATAGCTTTTGTAGCTTGAACGGGTCCCTCGGCTCGATCCATTCAAACCCGGAGCACCCTGACTTCCGTCAGATCGTGCGGGGAATCGAGCGCCAGGTTGCCTCGCGGGTCCAGGGCGCCGGATCAGCTTGCCTATGGTCGGCAGCCACCGAGGAGTCGTAGGATCTTCGGTGGGCCCGGGTAGCCGTCGGGGCCATGATCGAAGTGGAGGACGCGAGTATGAAGGTGCTGGCCACGACCGATGGGTCGGAGCCGTCTGTCGCTGCCCTGCGGCACCTGAAACGGATCCTGGACCCGGGCTCCAGCCAGGTATACCTGGTGTCGGTCACTGACACGTCGTTCCTCTTCCATAGCTACGACTATCTGTATCCTGACCAGCTGCAGCTCGACGAGTTCACGGCCACCAGCCGGCAGCACGTGGTCGACGGCCGCGTGATCCTGGAGGCCGAGGGATTTTCGGTCAAGGAGCTGACCGGTAGCGGTTTCCCCGCCGAGGGCATTCTCCAGGCGGCGCGCTCGCGGGACGTGGACCTCATCGAGGTAGGGGCGCACGGGTACACCGGTTTCACGCGCTTTTTCCTGGGGAGCGTGTCCGCCAAGGTTCTCGAGAGCGCGGACCGATCGGTCGTGATCGTGCGGCCGCCCGCGTCAGCCGGGGCAACGGAGGTTGTCCGCATCCTCGCCGCCACCGACGGATCGCCGTCCGCCGAGAATGCCCTGGAGCTCCTCGGCACCCTGCTGCCGGCACGGCGATGCGAGGTCCTGCTCTTGACCGTGCAGCCCCCGGTCCCGTGGATCCCGACGCCGCTCTTCCCCGGCGGCCACCAGCTGCAGGAGGAGCGGCTGGCCGAGGCCATCGCGGCGACCCACGAGGAATTTCTGTCGCGTGGATCCAGGATCCTGTCCGGGCAGGGATTCGCGGTGAAAACCTTGGCGGTTTCAGGCGATCCCGCGGACCTCATCGTGAAGACTGCCGGCGAGCAGCGGCCGGACCTGGTGGTGGTCGGATCGCACGGGCGATCGGGCATCGGAAGGTTCGTGCTGGGCAGCGTGTCCGCACGCGTGGTCCAGCACTGCGAGGGATCGGTTCTGGTCGCGAGAAAGAAGCCCGGTGCCGCGTAGAGCGGTTTCGGCAGCGCCATTGCCATCCGATCGCCCTCGCGCCCTCGCCCGGACCCTGGTCCTGGCGCTCGTGCTGCGCCTCTTGATCGCCGCGATCCCGGGCGGGCACCTGTGGGACCAGGGGTGCTTCAAGGCCTGGGGAATCCAGCTGGTGCGGTACGGTGCGGGGCGCTTCTATTCCAGCCCGCAGCTCGTTCACTGCGACTACCCGCCGCTCTACCTGTACGTGCTGGGATTCTGGGCCTGGCTGTACCACCTGGTCGACCCGGGCATCGTGAGATGGGGCCTGGACCAGGTCATGGCGGTCTCCCCGCTGAACTTCTGGATGAAGATTCCGGCTTCGCTCGCAGATGTTCTCAACGGCTGGCTGATCTGGCGGATCCTCGTGCCGCGCCTCGGCCGGCACAAGGCGCACCGGGCCGCCGCGCTCTATCTCTTCAACCCCCTCTTCTTCTACGACTCGGCGTGGTGGGGCCAGCTCGACACCGTCATCGTGACCTTCTCGCTCCTGGTGCTCTGGGCCTCGATCGAGGGCCGGCTCGTGCTGGCAATGGTGGCCGGTACCGTGGGGGTGCTCGTCAAGCCGCAGGGAATCTTCGTCCTGCCCGCGGGCCTGGCCTCGCACTGGTACCGCAAGCACGGCGCCCGGTGGTGGCTGGCGATCGCCACCAGCTTGCTGGTGGCCTGGGTCGCCATCAGACCCTTCTGGCCGGGCGGCCCGCCGTGGCATCCCTTCGTGGCCCTGTTCGCCCTGCTGCGGGGCACTGCCGACGATTATCGCTTCGCCGCGATGAAGGCGTTCAACCTCTGGGGGCTCCTCGCCCCGAGCGCGGCGGATTCCACGCGGGTCCTCGGCGTCACGCTCGCGGGTTGGGGCCTGGCTTTCCTTGCCATGGCGCAGGCGGTGGTGGCATGGGCGCTGTACCGGCGGCGAGACGACGGCACGGTGTTCCTCGGGTGGGCTGCAAGCGCCGGCGCCTTCTTTCTCCTGGCCACCCGCATGCACGAGCGCTACTTCATCTCGGGGATCGCCCTGCTGGCCCTGGCCGTCCCCTACCGGCCGCGGCTTCGCCGCTGGTACTGGGTGCTGTCGGCGATCAGCTGCGTCGACATGTACGGCGCGCAGGATCTGCGCTTCGGAGCCGTCCTGGCGGCGGTCGGAATCGGCCGGATCCTTGGCCTGGCCAACCTCGTGATCTTCGGTCTCCTGCTGAAGGCCTTGCTATCGCCTCCCGACGTCCTCGAGCCGCCAGCCGTTTCTGCCAGCGCCCCTGACGCCATCCTCGCAGCGGCAGACCGCCCCTCCTGAGCCACGATCATGCAGGGGGGAACAGCCGGCGGGCTCAAAATACGATCTGCCGCCTGCGGGTGCGAGAGCGGACCCGCAGCCGACCGGACACCGCCAGCCTCGAGCGCTCTTCTTGGCGAATCTGGAGGCTGGAAGTTCGAGCTCGGTGAGCTCGCAAGCCGTCGGAAGCGACCCGCAGAACCACGAGCGACCGGGGTGTCTGCTGGATCATGCTAAACTGAGAGTTTGTCCCGCCTGGCGCCCTGGTCCGGGCCTTTTTGTGTTTTCGAGGTGACTAGTGACCGTCGGTCTTTCCGCTTCTCCCCCCACCACCAACCACCGGCTGGTCGACTGGGTCGAGTCGGTTGCGGCCCTTTGCACGCCGGAACGGATTCACTGGTGCGACGGCTCCCAGGAAGAGTACGACGCGCTTTGCCAGCAGATGGTCGACTCGGGAACCTTCACCCGGCTCGATCCGAAAAAGCGCCCCAACAGCTATCTGTGCCGGTCGGATGCCAGCGACGTGGCTCGCGTCGAGGATCGTACCTTCATCTGCAGCCGTCGCCGGGAGGACGCCGGCCCGTCCAACAACTGGGTTGCGCCCGATGCGATGAAGGCGACGCTGACCTCCCTCTTCGAAGGGGCCATGAGCGGGCGCACGATGTACGTCATCCCGTTCAGCATGGGCCCGATCGGCTCGCCCATCAGCCAGATCGGAATCGAGATCACGGATTCACCCTATGTCGTCGTCAGCATGCGGATCATGACTCGCATCGGGACCGCGGTTCTCGAGGCTCTGGGTGATGGCGAGTTCGTCGAGGCGCTGCACTCGGTCGGCATGCCGCTCGCCCCGGGGCAGGCGGATGTTCCGTGGCCGTGCGATCCTCAGAACAAGTACATCGTCCACTTTCCCGAGGAGCGCTCCATCTGGTCGTACGGCAGCGGCTACGGCGGCAACGCCCTGCTGGGCAAGAAATGCTTCGCCTTGCGCATCGCATCGGTGATGGGGCGCGATGAAGGCTGGATGGCCGAGCACATGCTGATCCTCGGCGTCGAGTCGCCCGCGGGGCAAAAGACCTACGTCGCAGCTGCCTTCCCCAGTGCCTGCGGCAAGACCAACCTCGCCATGCTCATTCCCCCGCCTGCGATGGCCGGGTGGAAGGTCACGACCGTCGGCGACGACATCGCGTGGATCAAGCCCGGCATGGACGGGCGCCTGTATGCGATCAACCCGGAGAACGGGTTCTTCGGCGTGGCCCCGGGGACGTCCGAGCAATCCAATCCCAACGCCATGGCCTCGATCCGGGCCAACACGATCTTCACCAACGTCGCGCTCACGCCGGACGGCGACGTCTGGTGGGAAGGCATGACGGACACCGAACCCGCTCGCCTGATCGACTGGACGGGCCGTGAGTGGACGCCGGGGTGCGGCCGCAAGGCGGCGCATCCCAATGCCCGCTTCACCGCGCCGACCCGCCAGTGCCCGGTGCTCGATCCCCGCTGGGAGGATCCGCAAGGGGTTCCCATCAGCGCGTTCATCTTCGGCGGCCGGCGCTCGACCGCGGTTCCGCTGGTGTTCCAGTCCTTCAGCTGGACGCATGGCGTCTACCTGGCGTCTACCATGGGCTCGGAGACCACGGCGGCCGCCGCGGGGACGATCGGGACGATTCGCCGCGATCCCATGGCCATGCTGCCCTTCTGCGGCTATCACATGGCCGACTATTTCCACCACTGGCTGTCGATCGGTCGGGATGTGCTCAGCCCGCCCCGGATCTTCCACGTGAACTGGTTCCGCAAGGATGGCCACGGCGACTTCCTGTGGCCGGGCTTCGGCGACAACATGCGGGTGCTCGCGTGGATCGTCGAGCGCGTGCACGGCCGCGGCTATGCCGTCGAAAGCCCGCTGGGCTGGATGCCGCGCCATCAGGATCTCGAGTGGGAGGGGCTCGACATGCCTTTCGTCCGCTTCGACGAGCTGATGGCCGTGGATCGGGAACTCTGGCGCCAGGAGGCGGCCTTGCAGGACGAGCTCTTCTTCCAGCTAGACGATCGCCTGCCCCGGGAACTGGTCTGCGAGCGGCAGCTTCTGGTCTCCCGGCTTTGGCGGTCGCCCGAGGTATGGCACCAGGCCCCCGCCATTCCCGAGTAAGGGAAACTCCGGGTTCGAGGGTAAAGTCCAGGGCTCGTGCTGCCGATTCAAGGAGCACGAGCCCTTTGACAATCGAGAGATTCCGCGGGTCCCCTGCTTTTCACAAGGACACGTGCGGAGCCTGCCCGGACACCATCCGGCAAGCTCCTCGAGCAAGGAGGCCCCCCATGAACTTTCGCATCGATTCTCGGATCGTTTCCTTCCAGGATTCTTCCGAGCGCCCGCCCGCCAGCCGGCTGGGCGCGGAACCAGCCGGCGTCCCCGACGCCGGCGGCTCCGCCGCCGAGACGGCCTCCGCGGCGGTCTTGAACCAGAACCGGGCCGCGGCTGCCAGTTCGCCGCTGGGCGATCCTGGAGCGGCGATCCGGGCTGCCGGTTTGATCCGGAATCAGATCGCCACCCGGCCGTCGGTCGCACTCGCGGCGCACCAGCTCACGCCGGCGACGGTTTCGTCGCTCTTGAGCTGAACGATTCCTTTTTCAATTTGAACGGGTCCCTCTACGCGGTCGCTACGCTGCGCAACCAGGCCCCGTTTGACACCCCACACCCGATCCTTCCCAGGCGAAACCTTTAGAACCCCGCCGACCATTGGACCTCTGCCTCTGGCAAGGAGATGGGACGGTATCTCCCGCGGATCTCCCGGTTGTCAGCCGAAGGCTCCGGTAGCTTTTGCAGTGTGAACGGGTCCCTCTGCGCGGTCGCTACGCTGCGCAACCGGGGCCCGTTTCTTGTTGGGTGTGAACGGGTCCCTCTGCGCGGTCGCTACGCTGCGCAACCGGGGCCCGTTTGACTCCTTTGGCCCGATCCTTTCGAGCCGGGGCCCGTTTGACCCTTTTGGCCCGATCGCACCTCGGGGTGATCCGCTTTAGCGGTCGTCGCGGGGCAGCCCGTCGCGATCGTAGCGA
>JAJXWQ010000112.1 GCA_021781555.1 bacterium | reverse complement strand
CTGTTCTCTTGGCTGTGGTTGGGTTGCAGGCACAACCAACCTACCGGGAGTTCGGCCCTTTGTCACTCCTGGCAATTCCTCGCCTATCGGCAAGTCTCGACGCCATTGACGCCCACGTCAACTGGAAGGTCCGCCTGCGGCTCTTGATGGCCGGGCAGGAAAAGATCGACGCGACCGTGGCAGCGAAGGACAACGAGTGCGCGCTCGGCAAGTGGATCTACGGCGAGGGCAGCCGGGCGCTGGCCAAGGATCCCGAAACACTCGAGGACCTGCGCAAGGCCCACGCGGCTTTCCACCAGACGGCCGGCACGGCCGTCCGGGCGATCCAGTCCGGGGATCCGGCCCGAGCCGAAGCCATGCTCGAAGCGGATGGTGAGATCTCCGAGCGCTCGTTCGATGTGGTCAGCCGGATCCGCAAGATCCAGTCAATCCTTGGCCAGGCAGCTGCCGTCAGCTGACGGGCGACCCGCAAGCGGCCCAGGCCTGACCGCGCACGGCCTCAGGCGGTGACGCGGACGGGCGTCGACAGTGCATCCAGCAGCTTCTCGACGGCCTTGAGCTGCTCTTCGGCGGCCAGCTTGCTCCGGTCCAGGGCGAGCTCGGCCTCGGCCCATTGCCAGCGCGAGAGGACCGGGTTGGCAAGCTGGATCTCGGCCCAGGCCGATCGCGCCAGGGCCAGCGCGACCCGCACCTTGCCCCGCTCGGATTTGATCGAGGCGATGTGCAGATCGGTGGCCTTGAGCTTGACCCCGACCATCCGCAGCAGGTTTCGCACCGCAGGAGGAGGTGGCCCGTAGCGATCCCGCCAGTCCTCGGTGAGCAGCTCGAGTTCGCGCAGCGACGCCACACCCGCCAGGCGACGGTACTGCACCATCTTGTCCGACAGGGCGTCGCCGAGCGCCACCTCGCCCTCGGACGGCGCCGAAGGGGACGCTCCGCTCTGCGCGGTGGATCCGGCGCGCGTCTCGGGGGAGGCGAACCAGTCATCCGGGAGGTAGGCCGTGACGGGCAGATCCACCGTGGCCTCCGCGTGGGGAGTCACCTCCTGGCCCAGGCCTGCGGCCACGGCTTCCTCGAGCAACTGCATGTAGGTGTCGTAGCCTACGGCCATCACCTGGCCGTGCTGCTCGGGACCGAGGATGTTTCCTACGCCCCGGATCTCCATGTCGCGCAGGGCGATCTGGTAGCCCGATCCCAGCGCCGTGTGCTGGCTGATCGCGGCCAGGCGATCGCGGGCCTCGTCCGTGAGCTCCTTGCCCGGCGCGTACATGCAGTAACAGTAGGCCTTGACATCGGCTCGACCGACCCGTCCGCGCAGCTGGTAGAGCTGGGCCAGCCCGAGCTTGTCGGCGTCATGGATCAAGATCGTGTTCGCCGCCGGAATGTCGAGGCCGGACTCGATGATGGTCGTCGTGACCAGGACGTCGAATTCACGCCCCACAAAGGCCAGCATGATGTCCTCGAGGGCCGATTCGTCCATCTGGCCGTGGGCCATCGCGACACGCGCCTGGGGCACGAGCTCGACCACCGTGGCCACCCAGCGCTCCAGATCTTCGACCCGGTTGTGCAGGAAGAAGACCTGGCCTCCCCGCTCGAGCTCGCGCAGGATCGCCGTGCGCGCGACCTCGGGATCCCACGGGCCGACGGTGGTCTTGACCGGAAGGCGGTTGGAGGGGGGGGTGGTGATGAGGCTCATGTCGCGGGCGCCCGAAAGCGCCAGGTAGAGCGTGCGAGGGATGGGTGTCGCCGACATCGAGAGGACGTCGACCTGGGTCTTCATGGCCTTGAGCCGCTCCTTGTGCCCCACGCCGAAGCGGTGCTCCTCGTCGATGACCATGAGCCCGAGATCCTTGAACTTGACGTCCTTGGAAAGCAGCCGGTGGGTGCCCACCACGACGTCCACCTCGCCGAGCCCGAGCCCGCGGAGGGTCTCGCGCTGCTGGGCGGCCGTGCGGAAGCGGGATAGCAGCGCCACGCGCAGCGGGAAGGGGGCAAAGCGCTCCCGGAACACCTGGAAGTGCTGCTGAGCCAGCAGGGTGGTAGGCGCCAGGATCGCCACCTGCTTGCCACCAACCGCTGCCTTGAAGGCTGCGCGGATGGCTACCTCGGTCTTGCCGAACCCCACGTCGCCGCAGATGAGCCGGTCCATGGGCCGGGGCTGCTCCAGATCCGCCTTGGTCTCCTCGATGGCGCGGAGCTGGTCCACGGTCTCCTGGTAGGCGAAGGCGTCCTCGAGATCCCGCTGCCAGTCCGTGTCGGGTCCGAAAGCATGGCCCGGAAGAGCCATGCGCCGGGCATACAGGGCGATCAGGTCCTCGGCCAGAGCCTGGATGGCCTTGCGGACCCGGTTCTTGACGCTGTCCCACTCGGCGCCGCCCATCTTGGACAGCTTGGGCGCGACCTCCCCGCCTCCGCGGTAGCGGAACAGGAGGCCGATCTGGTCGACCGGCACGTAGAGGCGATCGTCCCCCTGGTAGGTGACCTGCAGGTACTCCTTCTCCTGCCCATCGACCACCAGACGTTTGAGGCCGTGATAGCGGCCGATGCCGTGCTTGTGGTGGACGACGCAGTCGCCCGGCTTGAGCTCGGCGACGTTCGTGACCGGCGTGCCGGCGAACGGGACCTTCTTGGTCCGGGCCGAGCGCTTCTGCCACCCGAAGATCTCGTGGTCCGAGAAGACCGAAATGCCGAGGGCCGGCCACTCGAACCCGGCTCCCAGCGCCTCGCGGAAGATCCAGACCCCGCCGTAATACCGATCCGCGGCAGCGGGCGGCGGAAGCTTGGCGCCCACGGTGGCATGGCAGTTGTGCTCGTCGAGCAGGGCGAAAACCCGCTGCGGCTGGGCCGATGCGATGATCACCCGCTCGCCCGAGCGCGATCGCCTGGCCAGGGCCTCGGCCAGGTCGGCGAAGCGGTTGGGCATGGCCGGAACTGGCGGCGACCACCAGAACAGCGGATCGGTGCCCGGCTCCGCGCCTTGCAGATCGGGTTCGCCGGGGCAAAGGTCGATCGTCGCGAAGGACGCCAATCGCGCCTCGATCTCCTCGGTCGTGGCCAGCAGTCCCACAGGCCCATCGAGGATCAAGCCGGCCTGAACCTTGGCCTTGCGTTCGGTCTCCTCGCTCGCCAGGTGATCGGTGAGCCGCCCGCGGGAACCCTCGGGGTCGTACCTGAGAACGCGCGTCCCTGCGGGAAGGTGATCGAGGAAGAGCGACATCTCGTGGCAGAACGGGGCGTAGACCTCGCAGCCCTCGAAGGGCTGGAATTGCCCCAGCTTGTCGGTTTGATCGGCCACGATCGCCACCAGGCGCTCGGCCTCGGCACGATGGCCCCAGGCTCGAAACTGGGCGGCCTGCCGAGCAGCAACCGAGCGGATCTCGGCAGCCACCTCCCCCCACTGCGCGCCAGGCAACAGGATCTCCCGCGCCGGCCAGATCTCGGCGGCCGCTGCGCCATCGAGCGAACGCTGCGTGGTCGGATCGAAGCGCCTCAGGGTCTCGATGGTATCGTCGAACCACTCGATGCGCAGCGGCTCTGCCGCTTGCAACGGCCAGAGATCGAGGATCCCCCCCCGCCGACTGAATTCGCCCCGTTCGGTCACCGCCGTCGCCGGCTTGAGCCCCAGCTGGACCAGGATCTGAGTAAGGGTCGTGGGACCGAGGATCTGGCCGACCTCCAGGCGGACGATGGCCTGCCGCCAGGCCTCTGGAGACGGCACCCGGCCCGCCAGCGCTCCGATCGTCGTGACCACGCGCTTGAGGTCGCCCCGGGCCAGGCCCGCGAGGACCTCCTGCCGATGCGAGACGAGATCGGGATCGGGCGATACCCCTTGGTAGGCCGACAGCTCGACCGGCGGGAAGAACGCCGCCTCGGCACCATAAGCGCCCAGATCCAGCACGGCCTTGCGAGCGGTGGCCACGTCCGGGACGACCAGGAGCCAGGGCTCGACGACGCTCGCAGCCACCACCAAGGCCGCGGCCGCGCTCACGCCCTCCAGGCGCGCGCTCCGCTCCTGACAGATCCGATCGAACTCGGGTCTGCGCGTCACATAGGGCAGGAGATCTTCGAGTGTGGCCAAGATAGTTGCAAATAGTGAGTCTATCACGGGGCTTGATGGCCTGCACACACTTGGGGAATAATGGGCGCATGGCCCTTACTGTGACTTCGCGTACACTGGGTTCCGTTCAGGTCATCGACCTATCAGGCGAGATCGACGCCCAGTCGCTTCCCCCCCTGGAGGCCAAGCTCCAGGAGCTCACCGAGGGCGGCTTCTATCGGATCGTGTTGGATTTCGGCGAGGTGCCGTTCATTGCCTCGGCAGGGCTGGGCGTGCTCATGAGCGTCATCGGAACGATCCAGGACAACGGCGGCGATCTGGTCATCGCGAGGTCGCAGTCCGATGTCTATCGCACGTTCGACCTCCTCGACTTCACCACCCTTTTCAAGTTCAGCGATACCGTCGATGCGGCCGTCGCGGTCTTCGAGGATGCCGTGGGGGTGCAAGATCACTAGCATGTCAGATTCCGACAAGGGCCCGGCGCCCTCGCTGAAGCCCGTGACCGTCAGCTTGCCTTCCGACGTCAACTACCTCGACGTGGCGCGCAACTTCGTCTCCGATATCGGGCACAAGGTCGGACTCTCGGCCGCCGAGATCCACGACCTCCAGCTCGCGGTGACCGAGGCCGTGACCAACGTCATCGAGCACGCGTACGCAGGCGACACTGAACAGCGCATCGATCTGGCGATCGAGCGGGACGGCGAGTGCTTCGTCGTCGCGATCACCGATACCGGCCAGAATCGCTTCGACCCGGCCGCTCACCCGGACCCGGATCTCAAGGAGTACCTCTCGCAGTGCCGGGTCGGCGGGCTGGGGCTCTACCTGATGCGCAAGCTGATGGACCAGGTCGAGTTCACCTCGGACGCCCGCGGCGTCAACCAGGTCAAGCTGGTCAAGCACATCAAGCCGTAGTCCGGGCGCTCACGGGGCCCCCGGGGCGGTCCTACCGTCCGCGGGCAGCACCGACGAAGGCTTGCCTGTCGGGGGGAGCCGGTTGCTCAGTCCGCGACGAGGGCCGGTTCGAAGTCCGGGATCGAGATCCAGTCGAACTTCCAGCAATCTCGGGCGACCTCGCGACGATCCGAGCCATCCATCTTCATGCTGAAGGTGACGTAGGCATTCCCGATGAGATCGGGTGCATATCCGCCCATGGTCTCGTACATATCCATGTCCATCAGGCGATTTTCGGGGATGCCGAGCAGGGACGCGACGAACAAGAGCCCCTGGGAATCGGGCGCCCAGCGCAGGCGAAAGATGGACTCGGCCACCCCGTCGAAGACCGTCGTCCGGCCGCGCGTCGCGACGTCTACGACCACCACGCGCCAGCCCGAGAGCCACTTGTGATAGGGATAGCTGTAGAAGTAGGCCACCTTGGTGCGATCGGGCGAGAACCGCAGCTCACGGATCTCGTTCTTCTCACGCAGGAGTTCCCGCTCGGATCCCGCGGCATCGAGGTAGTTGACCGCCAGATCGCCATCCGCAAGACGCTTGAAGCTGACCAGGAACTCGGGGTCGTAGACGTCGTGCTTGAAGAACATGTCCGCCGGAGTTTCCAGGGTGTCCATCGCGCCGGTCGTCACGTCGAGCAGGGAGACCTGCGGGCGCTCGCCGAGCGACGACGAACTCCGGACCAGCAGGCGGCTGCCATCGCGGACCCAGCTGGCGAAGACCTGAGAGTAGCCGTCGAATTTCTGCATCCGGCCATTCGAGTCGCAAACCGCCAGCACCAGGTCGTCGGGGCCACGGCGGATGTCCTTGAGCGTGCAAAAAAGCCGCTCGCCCGAGGGCGAGAACTCGAAATCCTGGACGGCATAGGGCGGCGCGGCCAGGAGGATCGGCCCCTCCCCGATGCTGGCCCTCCCGTCGACCTCGCCTAGCAGCGAGACATCTTGCTCCTCGGCCCGGATGAGCGCGAAGTACGAACCAGCCGGAATGGCCCTGGTGAGGTTCACAGCTGCAGGACTCTCCAACGGTCGATCCGAGCGAATGAGCGACCCGCCACGGACCGAAAATACCGACACCGACCGAGATGATAACTCCTTGCTTGCCTGGCAGGCGAGTTCCGGACGGATCCTTTTGGCCATCGCAGACCTGCACCGGGGGGAGCGGCTGTCGTAGATCGTTCTCAGTTCGAACGGGTCCCTCTGCGCGGTCGCTTCGCTGCGCAACCGGTCCCCGTTTGACTCCTCGGGCCCGATCATTTCCGGGTGGCTTTCAGCTGGAACGGGTCCCTCTGCGCGGTCGCTTCGCTGCGCAACCGGTCCCCGTTTGACTCCTCGGGCCCGATCATTTCCGGGTGGCTTTCAGCTGGAACGGGTCCCTCTGCGCGGTCGCTTCGCTGCGCAACCGGCCTGGTAACCACGTCGGAAAGTCCGCAGGGGAGCCGGCATCATGGCCGGGGCCAACGGCGGGTGCCGGTTGGCGGGGGGAAGGGGGGCCGGGTGCTGCGCAACAAGACGATCGTTTGTCTGTCGGTCAGTCTCTACGACACCCCTGCGCCGACGGCAGCCCACTACCTCATGCGTGAGTTCGCGCGCTCCAACCAGGTCCTCTTCGTGGAACGCTCCCTGCCCTGGAAGGAGCTGCTGGCCCTGCGGCGAGACGGCGCGATCGCCAACCGCCTGTGGCGCAAGGTCCATCGCAATCCCCGCCTGCGCCGCGAGGGCGACCTGTGGGTGCTGACTCCGCCCCCGGTCCTGCCGGTCGGCTCGCTTTCCCACGGCGGCCTCTACGCCGCGGCAACGCGCGCCAATGCCGCCGTGCTGCGAGCCTCGATCCTATCGGCCCTGGCAGCCATGCGACTGCCCCTGGACGTCTTGTGGGTCGGGAACGATCTTGCCGCGGGAGCGGCGCTCGCTGGCACGCTCGGCGAGGGGGCCTGCGTCTACCATTGCTTCGACGAGCCTGAGCCCCGGCGATCCACAGAGCGCCGCACCCCGGTGCTCGAGCGCAAGCTGGCTCGGAGGACCCACATCATCTTCGCCTCGTCGCCCGAGCTGGCACGGGACAAGCGCAACCTCGGCGTACCGGTCGTATGCCTGCCCGCCGGGGTCGATCACGAGCGGTATGCCAGCGCGCTGGCTCCCGAGGTGCTACCGCCTTGGAGCCTCGGCGCATTGCCGCGTCCGGTGCTGGCCTACGCCGGCCCGCTCGGCGAGGACATCGATTTCAAGCTTCTCGAAACGGTCGCCCTCTGCTTTGCCGAAGGCTCACTCGTTCTCATCGGTCCGAGCGCGGGCATCAGCCGGGAACGACTGCGCATCCTCGAGACCCTGCCGAACATCACGTACCTGGCGTCCGCGGCGGACCTGCCGATCGCCCTCAAGGCCGTGGATGTGGGCTTGATCCCCCTGCGCCCGACGGCTGCCCGCCGATCGTCGTGGCTCGCGAAGGCGAACGAATTCCTGGCGCTGGGAAAGCCGGTCGTGGCCGTCGCGTGCGGGGAACGCAGCGCGCCCGTGAGGGCCCATGCGGCGGTGCGCGTGGCGGCGACGGCCGAGGGCTTCTGCCGGGCGATCCGCGAGGCGGCGGCCGATCAGGGGCCCGGAGCCGCGCTGGCGCGCAGCCGCATGGCCGCGCGGAGTTCCTGGCGCCAGCGCGCCACGGATGCCTCGGGAGTGCTCGAACGGATCCTGGAGCGGCAGCCCGAGGCGACCTCGCGGCGCTGACACGCGCAGCGCCTCGGTACTCCGCGCCCGAGCATCGCTGCGACATCGTCGCGCTATCCCCCGCATCGAGCCGGCAAGGCCCGCTCCCCGAGATACCCCCGATGGTACAATGATCTGTCGTGGTCACCGCCGCTCCGGCGTCAGACGTCCGGGGAACGGAAAGATGGCGGAATTCACGCCAGCGCTCCGGGCCGTGGCCTCCAGATGTGAATTCAAACAGGCGCGCTCCCCCGGGCCCGCCGGTGAGATCTATCGAAAGGATGCTGGCATGACGACAGCCCAGGCTGCGCCTCCCCGGGACGCCGCAACGCGCGACCCGTTCAAGAACGAGCCCTCGGTCGACTTCAAGGTCGACCAGAATGCCCTGAGCATGCGCGAGGCAATTGCCAAGGTGCGAGCCGTCCTGGGCCGCGAGTACCCGCTGATCCTGGGTGGCAAGCGCGTCCTGACCGAGCACAAGATCAAGTCGCTCAACCCCGCCAACCCCGCCGAGGTCGTGGGCCTGCACCAGAAGGCCGGTCTCGAGCACATCGAGCCGGCGATGACCGCCGCGCTCCAGGCTTTCGAGACCTGGAGCCGGACGCCGGCTAGCGAGCGCGCCGCCCTGCTCTTCCGTACGGCCAAGATCGTGCGCGATCGCAAGTTCGAGTTCATGGCCTGGCTCGTCGTCGAGACGGGCAAGAATTACGCCGAGGCCGATGGCGACATCGCCGAGCTCATCGATTTCCTCGAACTTTACGGGCGCGAAGCGCTGCGGCTGGATCAGGTCGAGCCTCCGGTGCAACTTCCGGGCGAGCGCGACTACCTCTGGTACGTCCCGCTGGGGGTCGGAGCCGTGATTCCGCCGTGGAACTTCGCCGGCGCCATCATGGCCGGCATGACCGCCGCGGCGATCGTGGCTGGCAACACGGTCATCCTCAAGCCCTCGAGCGACGCCCCCACCATCGCGGCCAAGTTCGTCGAGGCCCTCGAGGAGGCCGGTATGCCGCCCGGTGTGGTCAACTTCTGCCCTGGCTCGGGCGCCAGCTTCGGCAATGGCCTGGTCGAGCATCCCAAGACGCGGTTCATCGCCTTCACCGGTTCCCGCGAGGTCGGCCTCGATATCAACCTCAAGGCCGCCAAGGTCCAGCCGGGCCAGATCTGGATCAAGCGCACCATCCTCGAGATGGGGGGCAAAGACGGCATCGTCGTCGCCGACGACGCGGATATCGAGGCGGCCGTCGAGGGCGTGGCCACGGCGGCGTTCGGGTTCCAGGGCCAGAAGTGCTCGGCCTGTTCCCGGGCCGTCGTCGACGCCAAGGTCTACGACGAGTTCGTCTCGCGCCTGACCCGGCGGGTGGCCGAGATCCGCGTGGGCAACCCGGCGGACAACGTCGCCATGGGCCCCGTCATCAACGAGACCGCGCTCAAGACCATTCTCGACTACATCGACATCGGCAAGCGGGAAGGCAAACTCGTGGCAGGCGGCGATCGGATCGAGACCAGTGGCGGCGGGTACTTCCTCCAGGCCACGGTCATCGCCGACGTGGCACCGACGGCCCGCATCGCCCAGGAAGAGATCTTCGGGCCGGTGCTGGCCGTCATCAAGGCCCAGGACTTCGATGACGCGTTGCGGATCGCCAACGGCACCGAGTACGGGCTCACGGGTTCGATCTACACCAAGTCGCCGGACCGGATCGAACGCGCCATGCGCGAGTTCCACGTCGGCAACCTCTACATCAACCGCAAGTGCACCGGCGCGATCGTCGGGGCGCATCCGTTTGGCGGCTTCAACATGTCCGGTACCGATTCCAAGGCCGGTGGACCGGACTACGTAGCCCTGTTCACGCAGGCCAAGTCGATCGGCCACAAGCTCGCCTAGCACCAATGCCACTGAATTAGCGAGCTGACAGCTTCTTACCGAGGCTGGCCGACATGGACCGGACCTCCAAGTTGTGCTCCTTTGTGGAAAAGACAAGACCACAACGGGACA
>JAJXWQ010000023.1 GCA_021781555.1 bacterium | reverse complement strand
GGGCGCCCCTAGGCCCCGACTTGCTGACGCTCCGCGAAGGCCAGGCGATCGCCCGCGACCGTGACCTCCACCCCGGAGCCTGTCGCGACCTCGCCCGCCAGGATCTTCGAACTCAGTGGATTGAGGATCTCGGCGGTGATCGCTCGCTTGAGCGGGCGGGCGCCGAATACCGGATCGAATCCGGCTCTGGCCAGGAACGCCTTGGCCTCGTCCGAGAGCGACAAGGTGATGCCCTTCTGCTCCAGGCGCCTGGATACCCGTGCCAGCTGGATGTCGACGATCTGCTTGATCTGAGCAAGCTGCAGGCTGTTGAAGACCACGATGTCGTCGACGCGGTTCAGGAACTCGGGCCTGAAGTGGTGGTGCAGCTCCTCGAGAACCCGAGCTTTGGCCGTCGCGACCCGCTCCGCCAGGGGCCAGGCCCCGGTGTCCTGCTCGGCCAGCGCTCCGAGTTCCTGCAGGATCGGACTGCCGATGTTACTCGTCATGACGATGACGGTGTTGCGAAAGTCGACGGTGCGGCCCTGCGAATCGGTCAGGCGGCCATCGTCCAGGATCTGGAGCAGGATATTGAAGACGTCGGGGTGGGCTTTCTCGATCTCGTCGAACAGGACGACCGCGTAGGGCCGGCGGCGGATGGCCTCGGTAAGCTGGCCGCCCTCCTCGAAGCCCACGTAGCCGGGCGGCGCCCCGATGAGCCTGGCGACGGCGTGCTTCTCCATGTACTCCGACATGTCGATCCGCACCAGGTTGTTCTCGTCGTCGAAGAGGAATTCGGCGACGGCTCGGGCCAGCTCGGTCTTGCCCACGCCGGTCGGGCCCAGGAAGATGAACGAGCCGATCGGGCGGTTGGGGTCGGCGATACCCGCCCGCGCCCGCCGGACCGCGTCCGAGACCGCGCGGATCGCCTCGTCCTGGCCGACCACGCGCTCTTTCAACCGGTCCTCCATGCGCAGGAGCTTCTGGATCTCGGACTCGAGCATCCGGCGGATCGGAATGCCCGTCCATTTGGAGACGACCTCGGCGATGTCCTCGTCGTCGACGACCTCCTTGAGAAGGCGGTGCTCCTTCTGGACCGCAGCTAGATCCTGCATCGCCGCCTGGAGCTCGGACTGCAGGGCCGGCATGCGCCCGTAGCGCAGCTCGGCAGCCTTGGCGAGATCCCCCTGGCGCTCGGCCTGCTGCTCGGCGGTACGCGTATCCTCGAGCTGGGCGCGGACCTGCGCGATGCGCTGCACGATGCCCTTCTCGCGCTGCCACTGGGCGGTCAGGGCGTCGCGTCGCTCGGTCGCATCCGCGACCTCGCGGTCCACGGCGGCCAGCCGATCGCGCGTATAGCCCGCCGGACCGCGGCCGTCCGCACCCTCGGACTCGCTCTCCTTGAGCAAACCGGCACGCTCGATCTCGAGCTGGCGGAGCCGCCGCTCGACCTCGTCCAGTTCCGAGGGCATCGAGTCGATCTCGATACGGAGCCGGCTGGCGGCCTCGTCGACGAGGTCGATCGCCTTGTCCGGCAAGAAGCGATCGGCGATGTAGCGGTGGGACAGGACCGCGGCGGACACCAAGGCACTGTCCGCGATCTCGATACGGTGGTGCACCTCGTAGCGCTCCTTGAGGCCTCTCAGGATCGAGATCGTGTCCTCCACCGTGGGCTCACCGACGTGGATGGGCTGGAACCGGCGCTCCAGGGCGGCGTCCTTCTCGACGTGCTTGCGGTACTCGTCGAGGGTGGTCGCGCCCACGCAGCGGAGCTCGCCCCGGGCCAGGGCCGGCTTGAGCAGGTTGCCAGCGTCCACCGCACCCTCGGCGCCGCCGGCCCCGACCAGGGTATGGAGCTCGTCGATGAAGAGGATGATTTGACCTTCGGAATCCGAGATCTCCTTGAGAACGGCCTTGAGCCGATCCTCGAACTCACCCCGGTACTTGGTGCCGGCCACCAGCGCCCCCAGGTCGAGGGCCACCACACGCTTGCCCTTGAGCCCCTCCGGGACATCACTGTTCACGATCCGGATGGCCAGGCCCTCGACGATGGCGGTCTTGCCGACGCCCGGCTCGCCGATGAGGACCGGGTTGTTCTTGGTGCGACGCGAGAGCACCTGGATGACGCGGCGGATCTCCTCATCGCGTCCGATCACCGGATCCAGCTTGCCGCGGCGCGCCATCTCCGTCAGGTCGCGTCCGTACTTCTCCAGCGCCTGGTACTTGGCCTCGGGGTTCTGGTCGGTGACCCGGTGGCTGCCGCGAACCTGGGACAGGGCCTGCAGCAGGCGATCGCGACGCAGGCCGTGTCCCCGCAGAAGATCGGCCGCCGATCCCTTGACCGAATCGTCGGTCAGGGCGAGCAGGAAGTGCTCGGTGGATACGAAGTCATCCTTCAACCCGCTGGCCTCGATGAATGCCCGATCGAGAACCTGCTTGAGGCTCGTGGACATGTACACGTCCGTCGTGCCGTGTACCTGCGGCAGGCGGTCGAGAGCCGCGGCAACCTCTTTTTGCAGGCTATCGGGAGCGATCTCGAGCCGCTGGAAGAGGGCCGGCACGATGCTCTCGGGCTGGGTGAGCAGTGTCGAGAGCAGGTGGAGGGCGTCGACCTCCTGCTGGCTGCGCGTTTCGGCCAGGCCCTGCGCCTCGGCCAGGGCCTCCTGGGCCTTGAGCGTCAACTTGTCCAGCCGCATCTTCGATCCCTTCTTGCTATCCACCGTGTGAGCGTTGGCGGCTCCACGCGCCAATTCGCCCGTCGTCCCGGGCTCGCGATGGCACCTCGGGCATCCGCCGCGACCTGTTGCCGACGCTGCTCCGGCGGTCTCTCGAAGCTGGTTGGCATTATAGACAACTTGAGTCAGGTGTTGTCAAGAGCTTTGCGGTTGCTCGCGTCTGATTTACATTACTAAACAACCGACGGTGGAAAAGTCATCTTAATGAACTTTTTTGAGGGGAAGGCAAGACAGGGTAGGCCATGTGGTGTTAAGAAATATAAACAGACGGCACGACCGCATCCAATGTCCAGCGCAGCGAACCAGGCCATCGGCCATCGACCAGGGCTGAGACGCAGTATTCCCGGGTCCCTGTACACCGCCCTCGGGCCGCAAGGCCAAACTGGCCACCGCGCTCGAACCCCCAGCCGCCCCGAACGAACGTTAGGAGAACCCTTTGAACGTCAGCTTCTACACCCCTGATACGGTCGTCCCACGGGACGTGCAGGCGATCTTGCCGGCAGGTGCGACGCTCGCCCACCTCCTGGCCCTGGACGACCTCGCGCATGTCGAGATCCTCGCGGGAACCGCCACCGATCGCCAGCTGACCGCGGCCGTCGTCGTGGACTCCGTACAGCCCCAGAACTGGCTTCGCGGCGGGGAACTGGTCGTCACGACCGGCACCCTCCTGGCCCAGGAAGGCTCCCCCTGGATCACCAACCTGGCCGAGGGAAAGGCCGCCGGCTTGCTGGTCCTGGTCGGCCGGGATTGTTCCAAGGTCGACTCGGCATCGATCCAGACCGCCCACGACCACGGCCTCCTCTTGCTCTCCATGCCGGCACCGCCCGACCTGACCCGCTTGATGTCTGCCTTGTCCCGGGCGATCGAGGGCGGCAGCCTGGCCCAGCTTCGCCACAGCCTCAACTGGCAGCGCGGCCTGTTCACCCAGGCGATCGCCGGGGCCGGCTTCGAGGAGATGGCGAGAGCCATCGCCGCCGGACTGGGCGTGCCGGTCCTGGTCGAGGATCGGCAGTTCAACCTCCTGGCCGCGGCCAATCCAGGGCCATCGTGCGATGTCTTCGACGAGATCGTCGCCGCGGGTGGCACCCCCGTCGAGGCGCTCAAGACCTTCGAGGAGCGGGGCTTGACGCGCTCCTTGCGCTCTGAGAAGGCGGGGATCTACCTGCCCGGCGGCAGCGTCCATTCCATCGGTCGCCACATCCACCCGGTGGCGATCGGAGACGAGATCCACGGCTTCATGTCCATTCTCGAAGCCGATGGGCACCTGTCCGACGATGTGGTGGCTCGCCTGGCGGCCGCTGCTATCGCCATCGGCGTCGAGTTCCTCAAGCAGGGAGGCGTCGCCGAGTCCGAGCAGAAGATGCGCCGGGACTTCTTCCGCGATCTCCTCTTCGCCAACTACTCGATGTCGCAGGAGACCCTTCACCGGCGGGCGAGCTACCTCGGGTACTCCCTGTCATCCGCCTACTGGGCGATCGTCGTGGAGTTCGATACCGTCCCCAGCGAGGACGCGCTCCCCGAGCAGCTCAAGCAGCTCGTGAGCACCCTCAACGCGCTGCTCTCCTTCCGCCAGGCATTGGTCGTCTCGGAAGCCCAGGGCGCGACCATCCTGTACCCGGTCAAGGAGGGCCAGCCGAGCCTCGACAAGATCAAGCAACTGGCCGAGACGATCCGCCAGAAGATCGGTCAGACGAGCCCCGGTTGGACCGTCTCGATGGGCATCGGGATGCTCTACAACGACCTGCTCTCGATACCCAAGAGCTACCGCGAGGCCGGCCACGCCGTGAAGATCGGCCGCGCCCTCAAGGGCTCGAGCCAGATCCACAGTTTCGCCGATCTGGGGATCTACCGGATGCTGCTGCAGTTCGCCAGCTCGCGCAACCCGAGCGAGTTCTTCTCCGAGGCTCTCGAGCGGCTGCTCGAGTACGACCAGCAGGCCGACAAGGAGCTGGTCAAGACCCTGGCAGCTTTCCTCGAGTGCAACGGCAACCTGACCGAGACCTCCGAGCGGCTCTACATCCACCGCAACACCTTGAAGTACCGTCTGGAGCGTATCCGCGACATCACCCAGATCGATCTCGATGATTCCGAGAACCGGCTCATCCTCCACCTCGGCCTGAAGATGCACCAGATCCTGTCGGTCCAGGCCGGCCTCTGAAAGCTTCTCTGACCCTTCGCCTCCTTCCCCTTGCCTGCGCCCGGATTCGCACTCTATTCGCTGCTTGGACGTGTCATTTCCTGCCCTTGACCCTTGTTCGACGCTTACTGCCCCCACACCCGGCCCGGAGTATCCCCCTTACTCCGGGCCCACTTATGTTTTGCAGCGGGAACGGGTCCTCCGGCGCGGTCGCTGCGCCGCGCAACCGGGCCCCGTTTGACTCCTCGAGCCCGCTCCACTCAAACCGGGAGCACGCTAGGGTGCCGGCTTTTCGACCGGCGCGCCTCGCGGCAGCGTGAACCAGAAGACGCTACCCTGGCCCGGTTCGCTCTGGACCCCGATCTGCCCGCCGTGCCCCTCCACGAGGCCCTTGCAGAGGGAAAGGCCCAGGCCCGCACCGCCGGCCAGGCGTGTCGAACCCATATCGAGCTGGCGGAACCTGGCGAAAAGCTTGGGGATGTCCGCCGGCTGGATGCCGATTCCCGTGTCGCTCACCTCGGTCAAGAACTCGTCACCGCGAGACCGCACGCAGACCGAGATCTCGCCGCCGTCGGGAGTGAATTTGATGGCGTTCTGAAGAAGATTGATCAGCACCTGATTGATGCGCCCCTCGTCGATGGAGACGGGAGCGATCGCCTCGCCGAGCACCCGGATGCTTCTCTGGCCCGCCAGAGGCTCGACCTGGTGAATAGCCGAACTCACGACCTCGCCGTAATCGCAAAGACGGCGCTCGAGCCGGAGCTTTCCCGACTGGATCACGGCCAGATCCAGCAGGTCGTTGACCAGCCGGAGCATGCGGTCCGCCCCCGCGTCGATTCGCCGGAGCCAGTCCAGCTGACGGGCGCTCAGCGGCTCCTCGACGTCGTCTTCCAGGATGCTGGCGAACCCGGATATGAAGTTCAACGGCGTCCGGAGTTCGTGGCTGATGACCGAGAGGAACTCATCCTTGTAGCGGTCGGACTTGCGGAGTTCGGCGTTGCTGGCCTGCAACTCGGCATTTCGCACCGTGACCTCCGCTTCGGCGCGCACCAGGGCCAGGTGCTGGACCTGCAGGCGCCGGAGCACCATGATCAAAGCGCCCACGGCGAGGGTACCCAGGACACCCACGATGACCGGGACGACGTGCGATGACGGGGCATCGAGTCGGGCCGCCGTGTCCCCCCCGACCAGCAGGATCCCGGCCAGGATCGACCCCACGAGCCAGGACCAGGCCGGCACCAGGTTGCCCTCGCCCAGGTCCTGGCTCCACGCGAAGGCGATCGCCGAGGACCCCCAGAGGATCGTCAGCGCGTCTCCCAGGGGTGTGATCCCCGTATCTGGCACGCCGGGGATCGTGGCGAAGAACCCGAGGCCCAGGGCCTGGTTGAGTGAGGATGTCAGCCCGATCCCCGCCTGGACCACTCCGGCGACGGCGAGCCCGCCATAGGTCCGCCGTCCCAAGGCGCGACTGGCAAGCCCGAAGGCGCCGGCCAGCAGGCTGATGGCGGCAACCGCCGGTACCGATCCCTCCCGGGCGACCACGGCGAGTTGCGGCCAGACGAGGAGCCGGGGAAGCGTCAGGCCGCAGTTCGTGATCGCAGCCCGGGTCACGGAGATCAGGCCGACGCCACCAGGAACGAGCGCCAGAAGCAGCAGGGCGACCCGGGAGCGGGCCTTGCTCCAGGCGATGAGCAGTCCCCCGATGCCTTCGGCGCACAGGCTGAAGGCCCCCGGGTACCGGATGAGGCGATCGATGCTGAAACCTGCCAGCACCAAGGCCGGATAGAATTGCCAACCCAGGATTGCCAGGAAGCTCGCGAACGCGACCGCAGCGAAGCCCCAGCCGGCCCGGTGCAGGCTTGAGAGCATGGAGCGTAGATCCCCCGTTTCCTGAAGAGGATCTTGGGCCATGTCTGAACGAGTTTCAAGGGCAAGCTCCTGACCGCCACGGAAATCGCGGTCGGGCCGGGTTGGTTTCTTGCCCTGCGCTGCGCAACCGGACCCCGTTTGAATCCTTCGGCCCGCTCCCGATCCGACGGAATCGCTCCGGATGCCGGGGAAGCAGCCTCCGGAACCAGCGCTGGCCTGTCGGGCGAGCCGTTCCACCGCGAGGTTGCTTACGGGGAGACAGCTGGCGGCATGGTCCGCAAAGGGCTCCCCGGCGCCACCTGAGGGCGGCGACGGCATGCTAAAGTACCCCCATGATCACGCATCCCGTTGCTGTTTGCGCCCTGTCGATGGCTCTCGTCGCCTTTCCTGCGCCTGCGCTTGCCGCGGGTACGATACCGGCTCGGGCGGCTGCCTCGCCCAGGTCCGGCCTCGCCGGGCCGCCGCTCGATGCCAGCCTCCGGGCCGATCTCCGCGACATGTCGGCCGTCCGCAAGTATCCGAACGCCGGCATCGAGCACCTCCTCGAGAATATCCAGGTGACGGTCCATCCCGACGGCACCTACACCGAGACCAAGCGCGAGATCATCCGGATCCTCAACAAGCGCGGCCAGGATGGCTGGTCCGAAGCCCAGGAGGGCTACGACAGGGACCACCAGGCCTTGCACCTCGATTGGGCTCGCACGATCGAGCCCGACGGGCACATCTTGCCGGTCGCTCGCAACGCCATCCGGGACGATTCGCCGTTTGCCGATTATCCGACCTACGATCATTACCGGGTCAAGACCTGGACCTTCCCGGCGACCACGCCCGGGTCCATCCTCGACTATCACGTCACCCTCGTGGATCACCGGCCGGCGCTGGACCACGATTTTGCCGACGACGATTACTTCTACGACTTCGAGCCTGCTCGCAAGATGGCCTATTCCGTCTCGATGCCGGCCGGTCGCGAGCTTTTCTGGCACGTGCATCACGCCGACCCGGCCACGCCCGTGCGGTTCGCCCGGAGCACCGTGGGGGGGCGCACGATCTACCACTGGGAGATCGACAACCAGGGCTTCACGCTCAGCGAGAACACGATGCCTCCGGCCGCGGACCTCGAGCCGTCGGTCTGGGTTTCCACCATCAAGGACTGGAAGGCCGTGGATCGCTGGTGGCTCAAGGTCAACCGCGGCAAGGCCCGGATCACTCCGCCGATCCAGGCACTGGTCGCCCGCTTGACGCGCGGCATCGAGGACCCCGATCGCAAGGCCCGTGCCATCTACGACTGGGTGGTCAAGAACATCCGCTACGTTTACGTGGATATGCAGTACACGGGTTTCGAGAGCATGTCCGCCAACGACGTCCTCACCCGTCAGTACGGCGATTGCAAGGCGGGTTCGACGCTCCTGCTCGCCATGTTGCGGGCAGCGGGCATCAAGGCCCACTACGCGCTACTCGAGACCACGCCCGAGGGCCACCTGGTGACCGACTCGCCGGCTCTACAGTTCGATCATTGCATCGTCGCCGCCGATCTGCCCGGCGGCCTGACCTTCCTGGACAGCGTCGGCAAGCTGGTCCCCTACGGTACGCTGCCGGGCATGGATCAAGGAGCGCTGGCCATGGTGACGCTTCCCGAGGGCCCCAGCTTCGTCAAGATCCCGGTCGCCTCGGCCCAGGCCAACGAGGTCGCCGCCCACCAGGTGGTGGATCTGGGGGCGAGCGGCGACGCCACGGTGTCCGTGACGATCCAGTACGAGGGCCTCGCCGCGGCCTCGGCCCGATCGCACTACCAGCAGCTTTCCCCGGAGCGCACGCAGCGGAGCTTCCAGGACGCGGCCGCCGACGCCACGTCCGGCGGGCGCCTCCTGTCTTACCACGTCACCGATCCCGAGAATCTCGATCAGCCGATGGAGGTGCGCTACTCGTACCTGGCTCCGAGCTTTGCGGATCGTGCCGGGGATCTCCTCATCTTCAAGATGCCGGGCTTCGAACCGGGGATGACGGATTTCGAGCAAGCTCGGCGCGCCTTCCCGATGTGGTTCGATTCCCGCTCACAGAGCGTGAACCGGACCGACATCCACCTGCCCTCCGGGTACTCGGTTCGCTACGTGCCCTCCGATGTGCAGGGGGAGGCCGCCGGAGTCCAATTCCTGGGTCGTTACCTCGAGGCCACCGATGCCCTCGCCTTCCGTACGCAGCTGGCCTGGAAGGCGCGCGAGATCGCTCCTGGGGAATACCCGGCGGTCCGTACCCTCCTCGAGCGACGGGAGCTCTTCGGCGAGAGGTTGGTGGTGCTCCAGGCCCCGGATCGCACCGGCGCCGAGGGCCGTAAATCCGTCAGCGACGCCGCTTTCCGCAAGAACCACTGAGCGTTCGTCTTTGTATCTCTTGCCGTGAGAACGGGGCCCTCGGCGCGGTCACTTTGCTGTGCAACCGGGCCCCGTTTGACTCCTTGGCCCGGCCCCTGCCAGGCGAAACCGCTGGAAAGGGCTACGCGGTCGCGCCGACCGCGATCGAGACCAGGCCGATCTGCTGCACCTTGAACTTGGCCGAGATCTCGGCGAACGAGATGACCGACATGGTCGGGAAGTTGCGGTCCACCAGGCCCTTGACATGGGGGCGAACGGCCGGGCTCGTGAGGAGCACGGGATTCTGGCCCTGTGCGGTGGCATCGTTGTAGAGCGTGGCCAGGCGGGCGAGGATGAGCTGGGCAATTTGCGGGTTGAGGGCCAGGGTCGGGCCCTGGGGCCCTTGCTGGATGGCCTGCTGGATCGAACCCTCCACGCCCCCGTCGAGGGTGATGACCTCGATGACGCCCTCGTCGTTGGCCAGGGCCGAGCAGATGTTGCGGGCCAGAGCCTGGCGGATGAGCTCGGTGAGCACGTTCGTGTCCTTGGTCATCTTGCCGAAGTCCGAAAGCTTCTCGAGGATGGTGGCGAGATCCCGGATGCTCACCCGTTCGCGCAGGAGATTCTGCAGCACGCGCTGGACTTCGCCCAGGGCCAGGATCTCAGGGACGAGCTCCTTGACCGTGATGGGGGCCTTTTCCTGGAGGCGATTGAGCATCATCTTGACTTCCTCGCGGCTCAGGATCTCGAAGGCATGCGATCGCACGACCTCCTCGAGGTGGGCGGTGAGGACGTTCGTCGGATCCTGGATGAGGTAGCCGAGCTGGGCGGCTCGCTGGGCCTCCGCGCCGGCCACCCAGACCGCCGCTTTGTTGAAGGCCGGATCGACGGTGGGGAAGCCCACCAGTTCCTGCGAGGTATCGGTACTGGCCTGCTGGATCGCCAGCATGTAACCGACCAGCAACTCGCCGGAGGCGACCACGTTGCCCTTGACCAGGATCTGGTAGGCATTGGGCCGCAGGTTGAGGTTGTCCTTGAACTGAATGCCAGGCATGACGAAACCCATGTCCAGGGCGATCGACACGCGCATCGGCACGACCCGGTCCATCAGCTCGCCACCAAGCCCCGGATCGACCAGGGGAACCAGGTCGAGTCCAAGCTCGAGAGTCAGGGGGGGCACCCCC
This sequence comes from bacterium, assembly GCA_021781555.1. Taxonomy (GTDB): domain Bacteria; phylum Cyanobacteriota; class Sericytochromatia; order S15B-MN24; family VGJW01; genus JAJXWQ01. Next base: position 33,733 of record JAJXWQ010000023.1, on the reverse strand, counting down.
AGCATCTTCATGACGTTCTCTGGATTCTTGAGATCCTCGTCGCTCTCCGGCGCGTAGTCGTCGTATTCTTCTCCGGCCATGCCGTATTCGGCCGGCCCCCCCTCGGCAGCCGGCGCGTTCTCGCGCCGCCAGGCCATGAACGCGGCGAACGCGAGAATTCCGGCCATCGGCAACATCACGAGCTTGGGGAAACCCGGGATGAAACCGACCATCCCGATCACGAACGCCGCGATGCCGAGAACCTTGGGGCTGCCGAACAGCTGGTTCTTGAGGTCGGTCGCCAGGTTGTTCTCTGACGCGGCGCGGGTCGTGACGAAACCAGCCGAGATCGAGATCAGCAGCGAGGGGATGAGTCCGACCAGGCCGTCGCCAACGGTGAGCAGGGTGTAGGTTTGCAGCGCCTGGGGAAGGTCCATGCCCTTCTGGAACAGCCCGATCAGGATGCCGCCCACGATGTTGACGATGATGAGGATGATGGCGGCGATGGCGTCGCCTCGGACGAACTTGTTGGCACCGTCCATGGACCCGAAGAAGTTGGCCTCGCGCTCGAGTTCCGAGCGGCGTTTCTTGGCGCCTTCGGCGTCGATGAGCCCGGCGGCGAGGTCGGCGTCGATCGACATCTGCTTGCCCGGCATGGCGTCCAGGGTGAACCGGGCGGCGACTTCCGCAACGCGCTTGGCGCCCTCGGTGATGACGATGAAGTTCACCACCACCAGGATGACGAACAGGATGATGCCGACGACGTAGTTGCCCCCCACCACGAAGTTGGCGAAGGTGGCGATGACCTTGCCGGCCTCGGCGTTGGACAGGATCGAGCGGCTGGTCGCGACGCTCATGGCCAGGCGGTACAGGGCCATGATCAGCAGGAACGAGGGGAAGGAGGCGAACTCCAGCGGCTTGACGATGTAGAGCGCGACAAAGATCGTGATGATCGCCGCGATCAGATTGGCGACCAGCAGGATGTCGATGGCCCACGTCGGCAGCGGGATGATCAGGATCGTCAAGACGAGGATGACGATCCCCGCCAGGACCAGATCGGGAATGAGCTGATTGCGGCCCTGAGGCATGGCCTAGCTCACCTTGGGGCTCGCATCCGGCCGGCTAGGCGGGAACGCCGAGCTTGCGACGGAGCGTCTGGGAGACCATGCGCTGGCTCATCGCCGGCAGGCTGGCCCCCTGCGAGAGGCGGCCGAACACCTCCTGCTGGATCTCCGGCGGCATGTTGGCGATCACGGCCTCCGCGAAGTTGCTGTCGAGCTGCCCGAGCACGCCGGCGGCCGTCGCCGGGCGCTCCTGGGACAGGAGCTCGGCAACCTGCTCGGGCGCGACCTCATAGAGGAAGTTGAAGGGCCCCTCTTGCGGGCCACCCGGAGGAGGCGGGGCGAAGCCCCCCGGCTGGCCGAAGGATTCGGCCCCGTAGGGCTGCCCGCCAAGCTGCTGGGCGCCGTACGGATCCGCGCCGTAGCCGGCGGGCGGCTGCCCCAGACCCGGGATCTGATCCGGTGCGAAGCCGCCCAGCGCCGAGGCCTGATCGAAGCCGCCGGGAAGCGAATCGGCCTCGAGCGACGACGTGAGGGCCTCGAAAGGATTCTCGGCCGGGCGGCGCCTCCGGGCGATGACGCTGATGATCAGCGCGAGCAGCAGGACCACGCCACCGATGATCCAGACCCATTTCCAGCCGAGCGATGGACCCTTGAGCTTGGCGGGTTTCTTCTGGCTGGAAAGCTGCTGCTTGAGCGAATTGAAGAGCGAGTTGTCGAAGTGGACGCGATCGACCGTGACCTGGTCGCGACGCGCAGGGTCGGCTCCAGCTGCCGTGGCGATGAGATTTTGCAGGATCGGGAGCTGGTCGGCGGCGACCGTATCGGGGACCATCACGGCGATGCTCATGCGCTTGATGCCGCCCGATGCGGGTTGTTCGATCTGCTGGGACGTGTTGAAGGCCGCCTGGTCGGTCTCGTAATGCTTCGTCACCGGACTCGTGACGGGCGTGCCCCCGGTGCTAAGTGGCACGGCCGGATAGGTGGGCATGTTGGCCGCGGTCCCCACCGGGCCGCCGGCCTGGCCTGCGCCCGCAACCTGGTTCTTGACCGTGCGGTCGGCGGGCAGGGGGACGCCGTTGGCCGTGACGGGCGCCTCGAGCACGTTGCGGATGACCCGGTGGCTGAAGTCGAGCTCGAGATCGACCTCGACGACGGCCTTGCCGGGGCCCAGGAGCTTGTCGAGCATCCCCTGCAGGCGGTTCTGGAGGTCGATCTCCATGCCCTGGGTGATGCGGTTCTGCTCGTCGATCTCCTTCGAGAGCATGGCATCGCCGCCGTTGGCACCGCCGGCGTTGGACTCCATGCCACTCGAGAGCAGGTTGCCGTTATTGTCGACGATCGTCACGTTGTCGACGGTCTCGCCCGGAACGGCCGAGGCGATCATGTGCTGGATGCCTTCGACCTCGTTGGTCGTGAGCTGCTGACCGGGCTGCATCTTGACCATGACGCTCGTGGTGACGGGCTTCTTCTCGGACTGGAACAGCGAGTCCTGCGGCATGTTGACCAGGACGGCCGCGTCCTGGACTCCGTTGACCTTGCGCACCCACCGGGTGAGTTCGCCCGACAGGCCGCGGATGTACTCCATCCGCTTGTCGAAGTCCGTCGAGATGAAGTTCTGCTTGTTGAAGATCTCGAGACCCTGCTCGGCGGGGTTCTTCGGGACCTGTGCTTCGCCCAGGGCGATGCGGGCCTCGGGTTCCTTGTCCTTGGCCACCATCAACGTGCCGCCTTCGCTGATGTCGAACTGGGTGATGTGGGCAGCTCCCAGGGCGGCGGCAGCCTCGTCCTGCTCTTTCTGGTCGAGGTGGCGGAAGATCGTCACGTAGCCCTTGTCCCGGCCCTTGTTTTGCCCCTGGGAGTTGCCGCCGCCGCCGCGGAACGCCAGGACCATGGTGACCAGGAGCGCGAGCACGACGACCAGAGCCCCGCCGGCGGCGATCAGGCGCTGCTGGGGGCTTAGGTTGGCGAGGAGATTGCCCATCTAGGGCGCCTAGACCTGCATGTTCATCAAGGTGGTGAAGTCCTGGGCCATGCGGGTGGAGATGCCGCTGGCAAGGTGGATCATCGTCGAGTCCTTGGCGTACTCGATCATCACGGTGTGGGGATCGATGTTCTGGCCGAGGGACATGTCGAGTGCGGCTGTGCGGGCCTTTTGATCTTGCTCGTCGACCTGGTCGATGGCGTTCTTGAGAACGTTCGAGAAGTCGTCGCCGACGCTGGGCTGGGGAGATTGCGCCTGGCCGGCGCCCTGGAACTCGGCATCGAACTTGTTGATCCCTGGCATCGGCAGCTGCTGGCTGTCCAGGAGCTTGGAGAGGTCGCCGAAGGCACCGTGCGTCGGCCCGATGTGGTTCATCCCGGGCATGGTCGTGTAGTTGATCAGCATCGTCAGCTTACTTTCCGATATCCATGGCCTTGTTGGACATGTTCTTGAGGGCCGCGATCACCGAGGTGTTGGCGTCGTACGTCCGCTCCACCGTGATGAGGTCGACCATCTCGTTGACGGGATTGACGTTGGGCATGAGCACGAAGCCGTTCTTGTCGGCGGCCGGATTCCCCGGGTCGTAGCGGCGCTGGAATGGCGACTGGTCGTAGGCGATACCGGTCATCTCGACCCCCGCGGGCTGGCCGGTGTGCTGGTCGAGGATCTCGGAGAATACCGGCACACGGCGACGGTAGGGACCGCCCTCCGGTGTCTGGGTGGTTTGGGAGTTGGCAAGGTTGTTGGCGATGATCTCGAGCCACATGCGATCGGCGGTCAGTGCGCTGCCACCGACGTCAAAGACGCTCATCATGCCCATGGGGAAACCTCCTTGCGGTCCCGGCCGGAACAGGGCTCTTCCCGGAGTGCCGACAGAGAGGGCAGCTGGCGACACTCTGCTGGCGAGGAATCGGTGGGCTTGCAGACAAGCGGCCACCCGCGGCTCCTATACCCGTCTTCGATCGATTCGATAAGCAGGAGCGGGCCGATTTAACGCACATCGCGCCCGATTGTTAAAGCCAGCAGGCCTTTCGCGGTGAGCGTCGGCGTTGCGGGTCGCCCGTCGACCGCCCTGGACGGGGTCAGGGGGTGGCGTACACCGTGCCACCCGAGCTGACGAACACGTGGCCCTGGGCGATCCGGATCTGATCCACCCCCGCGGAGAACGACGCCCACGGGGTCCAGGGGCCTCCCGCGATCGGACGGCGATCGATCAAGCCATCCTTGCGGGATAGGTACAGGTAGCTGGCATCGGCCCCCATGTCGTAATCGGCCGAGATCGTGGGAGTCCCGAAGGGCAGCGGGCTGGGGCTGCCCAGCTGGCCGTTCGCCAGTCCGATGAGCTCGGGGTTCGTCTGGGGATCGATCAGGAGATAGGCGCCGGCAGGCGTCCAGAAGCCGATCGCATCGGCGAACGCGCCGACGGGGGTCAGGGTCGGGGGCGCGCCCGCGGTCGGGAGCCGGTAGACATAGACCGACACCGTGCTCGGTCCGGTCGCGGTCAGGCCGCCTACGTCCTGGAAGCCAGCCCAGGCGATGCCCGGATTGGCCGGCTCCACCAGGGCACCCACGAGGGTCGCGTTCGATGTGCCTGAGACCGGCAGCGAGGCCGAGGCCCAGAGCCCCGACGCGACCGCCAGGCTGTCGACCTCGATCGAGCCCGGGATCGCCATGGGGCTGCCTCCCAGCGCGGTGGTACCGTCGTAGTAAAGGATCTGCGGAACGGCGCCCGACCCGGCAGAGCCCATCGGCGGGACTGGCTTGGCGATGCCGTCGAACGAGAACCACGGGCCCGCTGCAGGGGTGAACAAGGACACTCCAGGAGCGCCACTCGAATTGCCGATTCCCGTGATCGCCGACCCGTTCGGGAGCGTGCCGGCAGCCCACTGGGCCCCCGAGATCGCCGTGCTCTCGTCGATCTGGGCGACCATCGACTGGGAGGCGTTGTAGACGTTGGCGTAGAGGTCCTGGCCATCCGAACCGAGATACGAAATGGACCAGGTTGCGCCGCTGATCTGCACCTGCGGCAATGCGACGAATTGTGGACCCGGCGGTGGAGTCGCCTGGACGGGTGCGGCCTCGGGGGCCTGAGCGACCTCCTGGGCGATCGGAGCCTCCTCCTGCAGGACGATGGCGGGCGTCACCGCCGCTGCCGCGGCGCTGATGGCCAGGACCGGATCGGAGGGCGGCGGAGCGCTCGCGACTCCGTCCATGACCGCGTGCATCCCCGCCACGAAGGCCGGCACCGGAGCACCACCGGCCTGCATGCCGTCGGCCACCGCGCCGCGGGCCAAGACCGACGAGGCCTTGGTGACCTTGGCCAGGATGCTATCGAAGGACGGCGCCTGGGTGAACGCGGCCAGGTTGTCGAGACGCTGCGCCAGCTTCGCCACCTTCGACCGGCTGGTGAGTGCGACGAGATCGGCAAGCTCGTGCGACCGGAAGCCCCGGAAGCCCGTGTGTACGTTGAATTGCGTACGCACTCCTGCCATGAGAGCCTCGGAAAACAGGACCGCCGTGGTCGCGGGGGTGAGGTCGATCGTCTGGGCTCCGGATTGGTCTGGCGCCAGCGGAGCGGGGGCGGCCAGGAATCCGACGATCTGGCCTCCGCTGAACTCCGTGGCCTGAACCACGATGGCCTTGCGCAGGGTGCTCGACGGGAGCGAGAAGGTATAGCGGCCCTGCGCATCCGCGTCGATGGCGGCCAGGCGCGCTCCGGTATCGGAGTCGATCGCCTCGACGAGAACCTGGGGAGCGGTGGCTTGCACGCGAAAGGGGGAGGCGTTGGTGAGCGGACTGGCGTTGGTCAACTGCACCGGAGCCAGGGGCGAGGCATTGGTCAGCGGCGAGGCATTGGTGAGTGGATCGGCCTCGGTCAACGGAGACGCGTTGGTCAGCTCCGTGATCGGCGTCGCGCCGACGCGCACCGTGCCGCTGAGGTCGACCATCGGCGTTGCCGCGACCGGGGTGTTGCTCGTCGCGGAGACCCTGGCATGCGGGCAACCGGCGACCAGAAGCGAGGCGCAGGTGAGGAAGACGATACGGCGATTCACAGGTGCAGACTCGAATCGGATAGATCGGCGCCTACTTGGCGTCGATGACGAACTTGATGTCCCGGTACTCGGAGGCGACCCACTCCGTCTCGGTCTCGAACTCCTGCACGGTCTTGGCCAGGTCTCCCATCTCCTGTTCGATGGAGACGGAATTGCCATCTACGCGCTGCGGCAGCGAGTCCACCGTGATCGTGGGGGTCCAGGCCTTGAGAATGGCGGAGGGATCCGGGATCGGACCGTTGGAAGGATTGTCGGGATTGATCGGGATCTCGGACTCCTCGATCGCGTCCCGGAGGGAAGCCTCGAAGGGGACGCTCTGGCGCTGATAGCCCGGCGTGTTGATGTTGGCGACATTGTGGGCCTCGGCCTGGAAGCGCAAGGCCAGACCATCCATCGCCCGTTCGACGCCCGAAAGCTCTCTACTGAACAGCAAGGCCGGTCCCTCCGAGGCGGATCATACCCTGCTTCCACGCCGACTATTCGCTCCGAAAAGCTCGTGGAGCGGTTGGCCGGCCAGCGGTCGAAGACGCTCGGGCTATCCGCCCAGCGGCGCCCAGAGACCGCCGGAGGAACCGGGCGCCTTGTTCCGGAGCCCGGCCAGCACGTACTTGACGATCTCGGCGATGATCGCATCGTCCGCCTTCGCTCCGGCGGCGTCCCCCAGGCGCAGGCGGAGGGCAGCTCGGGATTTGCGGGCGTCCAGGTACCCCGGCCAGATCTTCAGCGCGATGCCGAGCTCCTTCTCGGCCCTGTGGAGCTTGCCCTCGGCCTCGTCCTGCGACGCGACGTGGTACCAGAGGAAGGGATCGTAGGGTCGTTGCTTCAAGAGCGCGGTGTAGGCCTGGTGCGCCTGCTCCGGGATGTCGCCTTGCAGGTGGTAGATCCAGTAGCCATCGGCGTTGAAATCCGGACGCCGGTAGGCGAGCCAGAGAAAGCCCGGGCAGCGGAGCAGGAAGCTGGGGTCGAAGGCGTACCAGCCGGGCTCGGGCAGGCCGGCCAACCCTTCGACCGACCGATCGAGCTTGAGGCCATAGATGCGTGGATCGAGCCGGCCACCCAGCGCTCCGTAACCGATGCGATCCAGCTTCAGTCGCTTCATCTCGGCTTTGAGAGCGATGAGCCCCTCGCCCCAGTTGACGTTCGAGTCGTCCAGATAGGCGACGGTCGGGCCGGGCAGGAACTCGTCGAAGGCCCCCCCGAGATCTGGCCAGGCGCGCCAGGCGTCCACCAGGCCCCAGAGGGCCAGGACCACCAACACGGCGCGGCCGCGCCGACCCGTCCGGGCGAAGGCCCTGGCCGACAGCCACGCGAAGATCGGCACGGTCGGCAGGATGTACCGGACCCCGATGTCGTCGGCCTTCCAGCTCATCAAGGCGAAGACCAGGACCGCTCCCGCCAGAAGCGCGAGGCCATCCCAGACGTCGGGTGCGAGGCCGGTCTTGTTCCGGAGCGCTGCACCGACCGCCACCGCCAGGGCTCCGATCCCGACGAGGGCTGCGACCAGCAGGGGGAATGGCGTCTTGAGGAGCCAGGCCATGACGAAGTACTGCGGGTAGACGCTGTACTGGATGTGGCCCATCAGGTAGCGGAGGTAGAAGACCAGGTGGTTGGCGTTGATGCCCGTCATGCCGCTGATATAGCGCAGCGGTCCGGTCCAGGACTCGTAGCAGGCCATCAACACGATGACAGGGCCTGCCGCGCAGGCTACCAGTGCGATCGACCAGTCCCGCCAGCTGGGCCGGGCCCGACCCGAGAAGATGAATGCCAGGGCCTGTAGCAGCATCATCGGGGGCAGGATCAGGCACGAATCCTTGGATGCGACCGCCAGTCCGAGCGTGAGCCCCATGATCGAGGCCCGCTTCCAGCCTGGCCGGGACAGCCACTTCCAGGCGGTATAAAGCGTAAAGAACCCCAGCGCAGCCGCCGGCATGTCGGTCGTGACCCAGCGCCCGTGATTGAGAATCTCGGGGTTGGCGCCGAGCAGCAGGGCCGCGAGGATCCCGGCTCCCAGCCCGAAGACCTCGGAGACCCACCAGCCCGTCACGAACAGGAGCAGGCCCGTCAGCAAGGCCATCGGCAGGCGCGCCCAGGCGACCATCGGCACGAGGATGGCCTTGTTCTCGGCCAGGAATTTCCACCCGAAAGCCCACTCGTCGTCCTCTTTCCAGGCTACGGACGGGATCGGCACCTTGGGGTGGAACGCGAGGACGGGCAGGGCGCAGACGAGCTTCGCCAGCGGCGGATGCTCGGGATTGAGACGGAAGTCTCCGGTGCGCAGGTAGCTGTAGCCGGCGGGGAGGTGCGCGGCCTCGTCTGACGTGACGGACTGGCCCCATGCGCTCCACCAGACCAGCGCGGCGCAGATCAAGGCGATCGCCGCCAGGATACCGATCCGGACGGATCGAGGCGCTCCTGCGCGGGGCGGAGCGGCAGTGGGCTCGAGCTGCTCAAGCATCGAGGGATTCTAGAGCGCGGGAGGGCCGGAACGCAAAGTGCCCTGTCCGGGCCCGGCCCCCCGGACCGCAAAAAGGGCCAGGTGTTGGCCCGGGGTGACGTAGATCATTCTCGCCCAGGTCGGATCGCGGGCGAACGAGCGGTCGAAGGCCAGCCGCACGACGTCCGTATTGCCCTCGATCAGGGGCTCTCCGACGACGTACCGCACATCGAGGCGCTCGAGCGCCGGCCCCAGGTCCGCGGCGCCGATGGGGGTCGCGACGGCGGGACGGTGGGCATAGAGCCAGAGCGTGGCCGGACGAACCGTCGCGACGACGCTGCCAGCCGGCACCGTCCGGTCGATGGCGGCCATCAGGGCCCAATGTTCGGGCAAGAAGGCGTCGAACTGCCGCGCCTCTTTCACCACAGGCGCCACCACGGCGGGCCAGCCGGCCAGCGCGGCGAGCATCCAGAGCCCCCAAACCAGGAGTTTTCTGCCGGGAGTCATCCGGCGGAAGGCCCGTACGAATCCCCATATATAGGCCGGTGCGGCCGGCAGGAGGAGCCGCCCCACCAGATCGACGCCCATCCCGGCAAAGCCCGCAGACCAGACGATCGCCATGAGGACGACGATACCCGCGTAAAGCCGGGCTGCGAGCTCCGCGACACCGGCCCGCCGCCAGCCCTCCCACAGGCCGTAGAGGCACAGGAGCGTGATCCCCGCACCGATCGACATGGCCCAGTCGCCGGGCGGATCGAGGGGGTAACCCCGGAGGACTGCGGGCAGGACGAAGCTGGACACGCCCGCTCCGAGGGCCAGACGAGCCGTCGGCGCCAGGGCCGCGGCACTCCAGCTGGAGATCTGCGTCGCGTAGTCGATCGCACCGCGGTGGACCGAGAAAACCAGCCAGCCGATCGTCGACCCTCCGGCCGTCGCCGCGAGCAGCAGGGCCAAGCGCCAGCGCTGGTGCCACAAGAGCGCCGCGACCATGGCCACCAGGAGCGCCAGGGCTGCATAGCGGGTGAGGATCGCCAACCCCATCGCGGCGCAGGTCGCGGCCCACCACCGTCTTGCAGCGAGGCTCCCCGGGGTCCGTTCGGCCCGCGCCATCGCGATGATCCCGATCCAGCCGAGCAAGGCGGCCAGCACGTCGCTCATCACGGCTCCCGAATATCGCAGCGCCAGCGGATGCAGGGCGACCAGCGCCTCGCCGGCGATTGCCTGCCAGGCCGGCAGTCCCCCTACGCTCCGCAAGGCCACGTACGTCACCACCGCGAACGCGAAGAAGAAGGCCAAGCACTCGATCTGCATGGCGGTGACCGGGAGCCTGGGCGAGGCCGGGCCGGTCGGCCCGGATCGGGCCAGCAGCCACAGCGGGGCCAGCAGCAGCGGGAAGAGCGGCGGAAACCGCGAGGCTACCTGGAGGACGGGGCCGAACGGATAGGTGTAGCCGAGGTGGTGAGCCAGCGACCAGGCCGATGACGCATACAGGGAATCGTCGTTGTACCGGCCCACGAACCCGAAGGGCGTGACCGAGGCTCCCAGCGCCGCGGCCAGCAGGGCCACGAGAACCGCCGCGAGGGCCGCTCCAGGAAACCGGGAGCCCGTTTGCAGCGGGTCTGCCCCAGGAGCGTGCAGCGCCCCCTCGGACCGAGGCGGGCCCGAGCTACCAGCTGATGAAATCGTCGAGGGACTTCTTCTTGCCGAGCTTCTGGCGCAGCTGCTCGAGCGCGCGCCGGTGGATGCGGCTCACCCACGATTCCGAGAGCCCGAGCTTCTGGCCGATCTCGTTGAACGACATGTTGTGGAAGTAGTAGTAGCGCAGTGTCGTCCGCTCTTGGTTGGGGAGCTGTTCGATGGTCAGGCGCAGGAGCTGCTGGAGCTCCTCGAGCTCCATCTCGTGCTGGATCTTGTCCGACTTGCCCAGCTGGTTGAGCAGCGAGAAACCCTCCTCGCCATCTCCCCCGGATGGGGCGTCGAGGCTGAGGATGTAGCTGTAGGTGAGCTGGGTGATCTTGTTGACCAGCAAGGCGCTGTCGGCCTCGGCTTCGTCGCCTTCGCCCTCGCCGCCGTACTCGCCCTCGGCCTGTGCGAGTTCCTCGGCCGCCTGCACCTGCTTGTTCTTGGGGACGGTCGGGAGCTTGGGAAGATTGTCGAGGATGGCGCCCTTGATGTAGTAGGTCGCGAAGGTCTCGAACTTGACCCCGCGGTCGGGGTCAAAGCGCTCGTGGGCCGCCAGGAGCCCCATCATGCCATCCGACACCAGATCCTCGACATCGTAGTGGCGGGGCAGCTTGGTGGAGATGCGCCGCGCGATCGCCCGGACCATCGGCGTGTACTTCTTGATGGCCTCATCGTTGAGGCCCGGCGCCTTGGCCTTGGGCGGGGCGACGTTCTTGTCCATGAGCTCCTATCGCCCCTTGGCCGGCTTGACGGACTTGGAGGACTTGGAGGACTTGGAAGACTCGGGAGTCAGCTCCTGGATCAGGGCTTTTACCAGCGGGTTGCCGGGCCCGTCGGCCATGTCGCGGCCGATGGCCTCGTCAAAGAACTCCATGAACATCTCCGAATCGCCGCCCCCCAGGAGCCCATCCTTGTCCTCGTGAGGCCGCATCTCGGAGAACATGTACCCGAAAAGAACGGCTGCAAAATCCTTTGCGGCATCCGCGGCGTTTGCGATCGGCATGTGCTGAGGCACGGAAGCCAGCATCTGCTGGAGTTCGCCCTCGACGCCGATCGGCTCCGGGGGCACTTCCGAGGCCGGCGAGGTCAACCCGGATCTGGCCGCCGATGAGGTCGGGGTCGCCAGCCAGGGGTCCGTGGCCGGAGCGCCGGTTGCCGGGGTCGAAAGCGAACCGGGACTGCGACCGCTCGTCCGGGGGCGGCCGGGGGTACCTGGAAGCGGCGGCGGCGGGGGCACAAGCGGCATCAGATCACCTCTAGCTGGGCGTTCAAGGCCCCGGCCGCCTTGATGTTTTGCAGGATCGAAATGAGGTCGCGGGGGGTCACCCCGAGCGCGTTGAGGGCCCGGACCAGCTGCCCCAGGGTCGTGCCCTGGTCGAAGACCACGGTCTTGGCTTTTTGCTCGTTGGCCGAGACCGTCGAATTCCGCACGACCTGGGTCGATCCCGAGGAGAGGGCGGAGGGCTGGGAGACGGTCGTGGTGGTCTGGACCTTGATGATCAGGCCGCCGCTGCTGATGGCCACGGGCGAGATCCGCACCTGCGATCCGAGGACGATGGTGCCCGTCCGCTCCTCGACGATGACCTTGGCCACCTCGTCGGGCGTGACGTCCAGGCTCTCGAGCCGGGCCACCAGGTCGACCAGATCGTTGCGGTAGCGGCTCGTCACGTAGACGCGAATCGTGGCGGCATCGATCGCCTGGGCCGCCCCGAGGTAGGACTTGCTGATGGCCGCCGCGGCCCGGGCCGCGGTGACGAAGTCCGGATTGAGCAGGTTGATGTACATGAACCCGTTGGCGTCGAGGACCGTGACGGGGACGCTGCGCTCGACGATCGCCCCGTCGGGAATCCTCGCCACGAGGGTGTCGTTCTTCTTGACCATGCTGCCGTTGTAGGTGACGCCGAAGCCGCCGGTCGAGAGCGGCCCCTGGGCAACCGCATAGACCTTGTCGTCCGCTCCCTTGAGTGGCGTGGCGATGAGGACGCCGTTGGCCAGGCTCTTGGCGTCGCCGATGGAGGAGACCGTCACGTCGATGGGTTCACCGGGCTTGACGAAGGGCGGCAGCTTGGCGTCCACGGACACCACCGCCACGTTCTTGGGTCGGATCGGCTCGTTGGGGAAGAGCCCGCTGGATTCGATGAGGTTCTGCAGGGCCCGATCCGTGAATCCGGTCGACTGGGAATCGCCCGAGCCGTCCAGACCGACGACCAGCCCCAGGCCGTGGAGCCAGTTGTCCCGGGCCCCCGAGATGACGGCGATATCCTTGAGCCGGACCGGCTGGCCCACCAGGACCTGCGCGCCGGCGGCCGTCGGGAGGAGCCCCGACAGCGCCACGATGAGCACGAGAAAGAAGTTCAGCGGGCGGCTAGAAGGCATCAGAACATCCAGTTGAGCACCCGGCTCAGGAGGCCTGGCGTGGCCTTGGCCGAGTTCGGGCCCGAGCCCTGGTAGTCGAGCTTGAGGTCTGCGATCTTGTCGCTCGTCACCTGGTTGAGGGAGTTGATGTCGTAGGGCCGTACGATGCCCGACAGGACCACCGTGCTCTGCTCCTCGTTCACCACGAGCTCCTTGGTGCCCTTGATGCGCAGGCTGCCGTCCGGGAGGATGTCCTGTACCTGGCAGGCCACGGACATCGTGATCGACCCGCCCCGCGTGGTCGTACCGTCGCCGGTGAACTGATCCTTGCCCTCGAGGTCCATCTTGGACGCCGACCAGTTGGGCAGGAGCGAACCAAAATCCCAGGTGGTCGTGAGGTGCGAGTCCTTGCTCGTGGTCGTGTTGGCCGACTGCTGAGCCTGGATGTTCTCGTTGACCAGGACCGTGATGAGCGCGCCGGGGCCGAGGGCCGAGCGGCGATCTCCGATCTGATCCGAGATGAATCCGCCGGAGTTTGAATCCGTGAAGAGCGAGTCAGCCAGGGCCGGAACGGCCACCAGCACGCCATACAGGAATGCGAACAGGAACGTCAAGCTACGAGTGCGTTTCACGGCTCGTCGTCCTCCCCTGCCTCGAGATTCACCTCGACCGCATTGCGGCCCACCACGATCCCCGTGTAATCCTTGTTGCTGGCCGGATTGAGCACGCGGATGGCCTGGCCATCCCGACCGTCCTGCATAGCCTGGCCGGTGGTGAAGATCGTCAAACCACCCGTGACCAGCTTGACGTTGACCATCGTCCCGCTCCGGATGAGCGGCGGCACCGACGTCATCCCGCCGATGATGACCATCCCCGGTGGAATATCGCGAGCTGCGACTGCGCCCGCCAGGCTCCGCACCGAAGTCAGGGGCTGGCTGCCGAGCATCGACATCATGCGGCGCTCGATCTTGATATCGCTGGTACTCACGGGCTGACCCATCGGGATGTAAGCCGAGGCGACCAGAACCTTCTCCCAGACGTCGACCTCGAGCTCCGGGAAGATCGTCGTGATCTGCTTTCCCTTATCCCAGACCTCGATCGGCACCGGCATGGTTCCCGACAGCGTGTACACGGATCCGAGCTGCAGGTGCGGGTGCTTGGGCAGCCCGTGGGTGATCATCGACAGCGGAGCACCCTTCCACTGGACCTGGACGTCCTTGAGGCCGACCTGATACTTCTGCGCGGCCTCGCTGCGCACGAAATCCAGTACCTTGGCCTCGGTGAGGGCGAGGGCGGGTCGGGCGGAGATGACCGTGGCCATCGCCGCCAGGAACGCCAACTGGACCCTCAAGTTTGCAACCTCACTTAACCAGCTGGTTGGTGGTGTCCATCATCGTGCTGGCGACGGAAATCGCCTTGGACGACGTGTCGTAGGCCTTCTGCGTGGCGATCATCATGACCATCTCGGTGACGAGCTCGACGTTGGAGGTCTCGAGCATGCCCTGCCGGACGAAGCCCGCGCCACCCGCGCTGCCCGGATTGCCCTCGACCGCGACGCCCGATGCGCTGGTGGGCGAGTAGATGTTGTTGCCCAGCGCCTTGAGACCGGCCGCATTGGGGAAGGTGAACAGGCTGATCTGGCCGATCGGCACCTGCTCGGTCTGGCCGGGTTGCTGGGCGAAGACCTGGCCGTTCTCCCGGATGGTAACGTCGGTGGCGCCCTGCGGGATCTGGACGCCGGGGCTCAACAGCAGGCCGGTGCTCGTGACGAGCTGCCCGGTGGCGTTGACCTGGAAGGAGCCGTCCCGCGTGTAGGCCGGGGTGCCCGATGCATCGTTCTGGATGACCTGGAAGTAGCCCTGGCCGTCGATCGCGAGATCCAGGGGGTTGTTCGTCACCTGCATGTTGCCCTGCGCCTGGTTCTGGACGATCGCGGTCGGCCGGACACCCAAGCCCAGCTGGATACCTTCGTCGTCGACGTTGGGGCTCTGGACCTCCTGGTAGAGGAGATCCTGGAATTCGACGTCACTCTTCTTGAAGGCGGTCGTGTTGACGTTGGCGAGGTTGTTGGCGATGGCGTCGATCCGCATCTGTTGGGCTTGCATGCCCGTGGCGGCGGTCCAGATCGCGTGCATCATGGCGGGTCACTCCTTCTCTCGTGGGACGGACGATCCAGGCGGACTTATGACGTCTTGCCGACTTGCTGGGTGGCAGCTTGTAGCATCTGGTCGTGAGCGGTCACGGCCTTTTGCTCGAAGGCGAAGATCTTGCTTGCCTCGATCAGGCGCACCATCTCGGTCACGGCGTTCACGTTGCTGGATTCGAGATACCCTTGGCGCATCGAGACGCCGGTTGCCGGCGTCAGGGCGCCCGTGGCCAGGGGGAACTGCGAGAGTTCGGCCTGGTTCGGAGCGACGACCAGGATCTTGTCGATCACGGTCCCATCATTGGTGATCGTCCCGTCGTCGTGGATCTTTATGTTTCGCATGTCGGCCGGGAGGTTGATGGGACCTCCGCCTTCGGCCTCGACCTGAGCCCCATCCGAGGTGACCAGGTCGCCCTGTCGGTCGCGGGTGAAAGCTCCGTCGCGCGTGAGGAGCTGCGTGCCGTCGGGGCGTTTGGTGACGAAGAACTGGCCGCCGTTGACCAGGCCAAGGTCCAGCCGGTTGTTCGTCTGACGCAGGTCTCCGGGGGCCTCGTTGCGGTAGGTCCCGGCCAGCTGCACGCCCTCGGGCAGGGTGTCGCCCGTCCCCGGAGTGCGATTCGCCATCTCGATGAGCACGTCGTGGAACGACGCGGCGATAGGCTCCTCGCGCTTGTAGCCGGTCGTGTTGAGGTTCGCCAGGTTGTTGGCGTCGATGTCGACCGCCTTCTGCTCGAACGTCATGCCCGAGGCGGCGGCGTAGATGCCCCTGATCATCCTTTATCTCTCCTTGCGCCTTTTGGGCCACAGCGCGCCCTTGCCGCCGAGCGCGCCAATGATCGTCGATCCCGTCTGACCCAGGGCCTCGCCCAGGTGCTGCGTCGCCCGGATGAGCGCATCGGGCGTGGGCCGGATCTCCGGTGCCGGCAACCCGTGCGTCTCCACGGCCTGGTCGAGCGCGTAGACGTAGGTCAGCGTCTCGGCCACGGCGACCGACAGCTCGGGGGGAATATCCCCCAGCTCGAGCCCCGCCAGCACGCCGGCGAGTCGCGCGACGTCCTGCGTGCCGCCGTAGGCCTCCGCCACCTTGGCCAGACTATCGAAGAGGGCGTCCCCCTGCGGTGCATGGCCCCCGCCGGCCGGCCAGCCGGTGCGCCTGGGCGATCGTTCCATCAGCACCTCCCCTGCGGGGCGGTGGCTGCGCGGGGCCGTGCGACCCCCCGCATGCCCCCAGCCGAGGGCAAGCTGCTTCGGACGTCGCTAACCGGGTGGAGGACGCTCCGCATTTTTGGCGATCGCTTCATCAGATGACCCCGATCGCCCGCGACAGCCGGCGGAGGTCCCGCCGCTTGGGCAAGAGCACCGAGATGCTGCGCCCCTGCCCTACCTCGTGGACGCCCATCGCCGCGATGGTGTAGCCCGTGGCGGGGACCAGGCGGCGGCTGAGGTTCGCCAGGCCGGACTCGACCACCTTCTTGACCGGCGTGTCCTGGACCTCGAACTTGAGGGCGAGCTGGCCCCGGAGAGCCGTGAAATCGATGGTCAGGCGCCCGAGGTTGCGGGTGTCGACCGAGACCGTGAGGTGCGTGTACTGCGCGGCCTTGTGGGCTGCGTCGCGCTCGGTCTCTACCAGGAACTCGCCCGGCATGGGCTGCTGGTCCCGCCACTGGAAGAACGGGACGTAGAGGGTGCTCTGCGGCATCCGCTGGAACATCGACTGGGCCTGGAAGAGCTGGCGGAGCGCCGCGATCTCGGCGGCGACCTCTGCGGGCAGGCTGCCGTCGGCCAGGAGAGCCGACCCCATGAGCAGGCTCCGCAGCTGGTCGGTGATCTGCTTGAACTGCGCGATCTCGGAGGGGAAAGCCCCGGCGCCGTTGCCGAGCTTCCAGTAGCTTGCCAGCAGTGTCTTGAGCGCCTCGAGCTGGCCGGGAGCCGTCTGCTGCTTGAGCGCCATCGTCAACCGGGCCATCAGGTGGCTGGCCGGACCGCCCGAGAGCAGCTGGATCATGGCCTGCAGGTTGGCCGTCTCGGTCGGCAAGCCCGAGCTGAAGAGCGCGATCAGCGCCTCGAGATCGACCAGACTCAGAGCCCCGAGCCCGAGCCAGAGCTGGCGGATCTGGGCGATGACGTCGGCATGGATCGGCATGCCGTAGCGCAGCATCTGCTGCGCGATGCGGAGGTTGACGGCGTTGGGGGTGATCCCTTGCTGGGCCAGACGCGCCAAGATCGAAGAGTCGTTGTGGTAGCCGAAGAACTGCGGGCCCGCGGACCGCTGCCGGGCGGCATCCTCGAGGCCGGAATCGGAGGGCGGAGGGGCCGATACGCCCGAACGGTCGTACTGGCTGCCCCCTACCTGGGGCTGCCAGGCGCCGGGGGTTTGCCCGACGCTACCGTTCCAGTTGACTCCCACCGGGTGCACATCTCCAGGAACCACCGGCGCTCGGATCGTCCTCAGGCTGGGAGAACCGCCCGCTCGGCCGTGATGGGCATATACCCGTGGCTTCTGGCGGCCAAACGACCGCTTAAAAGAAGCGGACTTTTTGTTGTGGATGCGTTAAATCTAGATTTCATGGATCGTGAGCTCTTGGGATCGGATGGTTACACCGGGCGGATCTCCGGAAGCGCTCGGCTCTCGGCGCACAATAAGTTCTGGATAGGCGTTTAGCCGAAAGGGGCAGCGGGAAGTAGGATGTAGAGCAGCTGCCCGCCTGCCGCCGAGCCGTCCCCCGGCTCGCTGCGGACAAGCAGAGGGGCTGACCATGTACGCATTCGGGAGGACCCTCAACATGAACAGTCGTCGCGTCCGGGATCAACACGGTTTCACGTTGATCGAGCTGCTGGTGGTCGTCGTCATCATCGGCATCCTGGCCTCGGTCGCCATCCCCAACTTCATGGGAGCGCAGGACAAGGCCAAGAACGCCGCCATGCAGGCCAACACCCACAGCGTGCAGATGGCCATCGAGCAGTACGCCGTCGACAACGCCGGCGTCTACCCGCACACCGGGCAGCTCGTCAGCGACGTCGTCACCGACAAGGGCTACATGGCCGGTGGCACCTACCCCCGTACGCCCTGGGGCGGCGAGCAGGCCGTCGACATCGCGTTCCCGTTTGGCGACGAGACCGCCACGGTGTCCACGTTCATCAACACCGTGACCGCCCCCAACGTGACCACCCCGGCCACCGTCACGGACTACGGCGCCATTTCGTACGCCATCGCCAACGGCGCCACCGCCAACGACAAGTACGATCTGGGCGGCACCGGCAAGCTGAACAACACCGCGATCTTTGCGCTCTACCTCAAGAATTATTGAGCCGGATTCGACACGACCCGTTGAAGTCGTCCCCCGTGAGAGGCGCCGAGCTGGATCCCAGCTACGGCGCCTCGGCGCATGAACCCCCGGCCCCCCGCTCGGCCTGGCGCCAGCTTCGGGAGAACGCCGATCTGATCCTGGTGGCCAGCGTCGTCGCGGTGGCGTTCGAGCTTCTCGTGGCCATGCGGGTCGGTTACGTCGGTCTCTTCAACGATGACGTGACCTACGCGATCGCCGCCCGACAGCTGGCGGTGGCCCATCGCTACGATCTGCCGGTCATGGCGGGCAGCCATCTGATCCTTCGCTTCCCCATCGGCTTTCCGCTCCTGCTGTCGTGGTTCTGGCGGGCGGGCGGGCAAAACCTCGGCGTGGTCGGGGTGTGGGAGGTGGTGGTCGCCGCGCTCGCGATGGCCTTCGGCTTGCTGGCCTATGTCCTGTTGACCCGTGTCTGGGGCGCGAGCCGGCTGGCGAGCTTCCTTGCGGTCACGGCGATAGCATTCCATCCGCTGGCCTTGAAGTACGGCAGCGCGGTCATGAGCGACCTGCCCTTCGCATTCTTCGGTCTCGTGGCCCTGGCGGCGATCGAGGGGATGCGAGGCCGCGGGGAGCCGCTCCGCGACGCGGGCGGAGCGCCGACCTTGGGCCGGGCCGCGCTCATGACCGTGGTGGCGAGTTTGGCGCTGGCATGGACGATCCTGCTGCGCTATGCCGGGGTCATGGCCCTTGCCGCCGGCTTCGCGACCCTGTGGTTCGACCGGCGGCGGAAGTCTGCCGTGGCGCTGGGGATCCTCACCATGGCCTGGCTGGCTCCCTGGCTCGTCTGGTCCCACCTCCACGGCCCCGGCGGCTACCTCCTGGATGCCCGGCGGAGTGATGCCGGCGCCGCGGCTCCCTTGCTGCTGGGCCGGGGGCTGCACTGGCTGGCCGCGCAGGCCCTGCCGGGGCTCCTGGCCCCGCTTCCCTTCCTCGGGACGCTGGCGCACACCACCGGTTCCTTCAAGCCCACCGGAGCCCCGATCGACTACGTCGGTTTCCTGGTGGCCCTCGGGCTGACGGCCGCGACCGTGAGGGCCGCCATGGCGCACCGGAGCCGCATGGCCGGGCTCTATGCGCTGTTCACGGTCGGCCTGGCCGCGGCGTGGTCCGGGGCCTTCCCCACGCTGGGCTGGGACCTGGAGGTCCGGCTGTTGCTGCCGGTCGCTCCACTCCTGCTGGCCTTCGCCTTCGATGCCGTCCAGCGCGAGGTCCGGGGTTTGAGCGCGCTGCGAAAATCCCTGCTCGTCGTGGCCTGTGCCGGCCTGCTCGCCTGGATCGTCGTGGCCGACGTCAGGGCCGATTCATACCAGCAGGCCTACTCCCGCAGCCTCGCCCACAGGATGTCGGGACTCGAGCTGGCCGGGGCCTACCTCGCGCACATCCCCGCAAAGGTCTCCGTCGGCACCCCGTACCCCCTGCAAGCCTACTTCTATGCACCCAGGCGCTACAGCCAGGTTTACGTGACGCCGCAGGGCCTCCGCCAGGCCCGGGCCGCCGGCGTCAAGCTGCTCTTCGCGCAGCCGTTCTACTGGAAGGGGCACGATTACACGGCCCAGACGGTCCATAAGCTCTTGCGCCGGCACCTGGCGCAGATGCTCTTCGTCGCTTCGCCCCACATCGCCGTCGTGCGGCTCCTGGAACCTCCCGCGACGCGGCACTCCCGAGCCCGCAGATCGCGAGAAAGCGGCGGTACCGGGTAACATGGGGGCTGCTCTTTGCGGACGGCGCGGGGCTCTCCCTTGAAACCCCGAACCCCGCCCGCCGGTCAATCAGGTATCGTCAACCGCTGCCACGGCAGCTTTCGCCAGGATCCCACCTGACGACTCGGAGGACGGATGGACGACGTCGCCATTGTCGAAGCTACCAACCTCACCAAGATCTACCCGGCCGTCATCGGCCAGTCGGCCAAGCTCGGCCTCGACGGGCTCACGTTGACGGTGCGCCCCGGGGAGACCTTCGGCCTGCTCGGTCCCAACGGTGCGGGCAAGACGACCAGCCAGAAGCTGTTCCTGGGTTTGATGAAGCCTACACGCGGCACGATCAAGGTCTTCGGCCGCGGACCCGAGGATCCGTCCGTGCGGGCGCGCATCGGATTCCTCCCGGAGAATCCCTACTTCTACAACTACCTCACCGGTGAGGAGTTCGTACGCTTCTGCGGCGGGCTCTTCGGCCTGCCCCGGCGGACGCTCGACGATCGCGTGAAGACTCTGCTCGAGACCGTGGGCATGACGCAAGCCCGCAAGGTCCAGCTGCGGAAATACTCCAAGGGCATGCTCCAGCGGATCGGCATCGCGCAGGCCCTCATCAACGACCCCGACCTGGTGTTGCTCGACGAGCCGATGGCGGGTCTGGATCCAGTGGGCCGCAGGGAGCTGCGCGAGCTGATCCTGGGCCTCAAGAAGGCTGGCAAGACGATCTTCTTCAACAGCCACATCCTGTCCGACGTCGAGGACATCTGCGATCGCGTCGGGATCCTCCTGGCTGGCAAGCTCGTGGCCCTCGGGACGGTCAAGGAGCTGGTGCAGGGAGGCACGTCGCTCGAGGACTACTTCGTCCAGACCGTCGAGCGGCATGTCGCTCAGCCCAGCGCTACCTAGCGTCCGATTCGCCGTCGTGACAGCTCGAGATCCGGTGCCGACGTGAGCAAGATCCTTCAGCTTGCCGGTAACACGTTCCGGGAGACGATCCGGGATCGCGTGCTCAATGTCGCCTTGCTGTTCGCGCTGGCCATGATCGCTGCCGGGATACTGCTCGGCACGCTGTCCATCGGCGAAGATCAGAAGATCGTCAAGGATCTCGGCCTGGCGGCCATCGAGTTCTTTTCGGTGGCGATCGCCATCTTCATCGGCACGAGCCTGCTGTTCAAGGAGATGGACAAGCGGACGATCTTCATCGTCCTGGCCAAGCCCGTGCGTCGGTACGAATTCATGCTTGGCAAGTTCCTCGGGCTCGCCGCCACGCTCACCTGCCTCCTGGCAGCCATGACGGCGGCTTTTGGCCTCATGCTCGTGGCGTTGCACGCCTTCGCCTTCGCCCTCTTCTGGCAGATCGCGCTGGAGTGGCTGCAGATCCTGCTGATGATAGCGCTGGCGCTGATGTTCTCCACCTTTGCCTCGCCGGTGATGGCGATGGCCTACAGCTTCGCCCTTTATCTCATCGGTCATAATCTCGAGGGTCTGCGCGTGCTGGCCAGGCAGGCCGCACCGACGGCAAGGCGCCTGATCCTCCTGCTCTACGACGTCCTGCCCAATCTCGGCCACCTGGACATCAAGAACCAGGTGGTCTACGGGATGCCGTTCTCCCTGTCCCAATGGTGCGTGGCGGCGTCCTACGGCCTCGTTTACACGGCCTTCGCCCTGGTCGTCGGGGTGTTGATCTTCGCCCGGCGGGAGTTCTAGGGTGTTCCCGGTCGGACAGGATCGGGCCCGACGAGTCGAACGCGGCCCGGCTGCACAGCGCAGCGACCGCGCGGAGGGATCCGTTCGAACGGCGCGTGGTCTGGGCGGGATGCCGGCTGGCCTGCAAGGGGCGATCGCGCAGCTCGGGTGGGGCGTGACGGCGGCCGTCCTGCTGGCCGGTGCGGCGGGCCTGTCGGTGCGGCTCGACGCGTTTCATCGGGCCGAGGGCGCGGCGCGGTACCCGGTGCCGCGAGCTGGCGTGGTTCGCGCGGTCGCCACGGGGTACGAGGATGTGCTCGCGGATGCCTTCTGGCTGCAGTTCCTGCAGTACGACGGCGCCAAGCTCTCCGAGAATCCAGCCACCCGCCGCTGGCAGCACGTATGGGCTGGCCTGCGCTTGATCACGGGACTCGATCCCCATTTCAAGGATGCCTACCTCTTCGGATCGTGGGTGCTGTCGGACGCGGGCCACCCCCGCCAGGCCGAAGCCCTGCTCGAACGGGCGATCGCCCGCGACCGCCGCTGGCCGGCGTTCGCCGAGCGGCCGCGGTACGACTTCCAGCTCGGCTTCGTCCGCTTCCTGTACCTGCACGACTACGCGTCGGCGAGACACGCCTTCAAGCGGGCCGCGGACCTCGCGTCGCACCCGCCCTACCGGGACCCTTATCTCGAAGAGGCGGGGCTGCGCATGACGGCGGGCATGGCCGAGCGGCAGGATCATCGGCGCCTGGCGGGCACGATCTGGAAAGTCCTGTACCGCCATGCCGTCGCAGCGCATGACCGCCGCATGCAGGCGATCGCCGCCCGAGCCCTTGCGAGGCTGAGGGGGCGGCGATCGTGATGGATCGATGGTAGCCCGCTACCCGGGCGCCTACTGTTCGACGGTCCAGCCGTCCTTGGCGAGTCCATCCCGCATGTAGTCGTAGGGCAGGTAGAAGTAACCGTGATCGCCCCAGTTCGGGCCCCACGAGTTGCGCATGATGAGCAGTTGCCGGCTCTGGTCGTAGCCGACGGCCATGACCGCGTGCCCACCGAGCAGCTGCTCGGTGCTCGTGTCCGGCATCGGCACCATCCCGCCGACGGTCGCCTGCTTGAAGCTCGAGTAGACCTGGATGCCCATCACGACCGGATAGCCGGCTGCGAGCTCGCGCAGGACTGCCGACAGGGTCCGTACGGACTTGGCGGGTCCCAGGGTGAACTGCTGCGCGTCAGCCACAGCCTGCTGGCTGGGCGGCGTCGCGATGACGCTGTCGAGCTCGGCCTCGGGAAGCTGCTGCTGGGCGGCGCTGTAGTAGGGATCGTCGGTCTCGGGGCAGACGCCGTCTTGCGACAGCACCGACATGCCCATCGCAACCGTCGCGCCCGAATCTTGATTGGTCGCTCCCTCTTGCGCCCGCTCTTCCCACCACAGGAACGCGGGGGAAAGCGGCTGGTAGTTGCCTTCTTTCTCGAGGTAGAACTCGCGCAGGCCCTTGACGATGGCAAAGGCCGTGCAGGATCCCAGGCGGCCCTGGTCCGCGATCGGGCTGCACTCCGAGCGCAGATCGACCGTGCTGGGCAGCGCGCTGCCCAGGGCCTGGGCGGAATACTCGTCATCGACGATCGTCGGCGCGCCTGCCAGATTGGCGCCGAGTCCGTGCGAGAGGTATGCCTCGGCAGCCATGGGGCTCAACGCCTGTCCCTGGAACCCGGTCTCGGGCAGGAGCGAGGACGCGCCACCGCAGCCAGACAGACCGATCGCCGTCGCCAGAACCGCAACTTGCCAGCGCAACCTTGTACCTCTTTCCACCTGGGGCCGGGTCGCAGAGCGACCAGGACCATCTTGCCTAACGCCTGGTTAACTCGTTATCCGGCCACCGCCCAGGATCTTTCTTAAGATGGGCTTATGTTTAACCAAAGCAGCGGTTAATATGAGGCTGCGAGGGCTGCTGGAGATCCTTGCGGAGCGCCCCCCGTCCACCGCCGCAGGCCCCACCTGGTCCCTCGCCCGGCTGGCTCCCCTCGCCTCGGGCCTCACGCTTCCAGGGGTTAACCTGCTTGGGCCGGCGGGTATATCCACCTGTCCGTTTCTTGCCGGGTACATTGCACCTGGCGGGTGACCACCACGGGAGCATCGAGGGGTCTTGCCTCAGGTTGCCGCTCTTGGCCTGCCGCCCCAGGCGATCTGGGCGGCGGTCTTCGCCTTCGGCTGTGTCCTCGGCAGCTTTCTCAATGTCGTGATTCACCGTCTGCCGCGGATGGAAGGTTACTGGAGCCTGGAATTCCCTCGGGTGAGCCTCCCGGTGATCAACCGCCACACGCTCTGCGTCGGCGACCACTCTGTGGTGCTTCCGCTCCCGATCCGATCGACTTACAACCTGGCTCTGCCGCCATCGGCGTGTCCTGCCTGTGGCAAGCCGATCGCCTGGTACGACAACATCCCGGTGCTCTCCTGGATTCTCCTCGGCGGACGCTGCCGCCAGTGTCGCCACCCCATCTCGGTGCGCTATCCGGTGGTCGAACTCGCGATGGGGATCCTGGTCTGGGGCCTGTATCTGCACTTCGGCCCCTCGATCCGCACGCTCGGCCTTGTCGTCCTGGTGGGTGCCTTGATGGTCTGCTTCTGGATCGACGTCGATTTCATGATCATCCCGGATTCGGTCACCTTGCCGATCCTCTGGGCGGGCCTGATCTTCAACGCCGTTTTCTTTCGCGCCGCGCCAGCGGTCGTCGGCGCGGCAGGAGGGTATCTCCTGTTCCGCGCCATCGAGGGCATGAGCCTGCTCGTGCTCAAGCGCGAGGGGATGGGAAGAGGCGATGCCAAGCTTGCCGCCATGCTGGGCGCCTGGGTGGGCCCTGCCATCCTGGCGGCCGGACTCTTCGTGGGTTTCGTCGTGGGGAGCCTCGTCGGTGTCGGCGTCGAGTTCGCCCGCCATCGCTGGAATCTGCGGGCCGCTCTCGGGGCGATAGCGCGCCGCGAGACCCGGCCATTTCCGCTGGGCCCGTCGCTGGTTATCGGGGGTCTGGCTTCGATCTTCGGGGGCGATCGCATGTTCGCCTGGTATCTCGGTTTCCTGAGGGGCTGACGCGATGCCCGGGGTCATGGATTACATCAAGCCCTATGTCGAGGCCGTCAAGAAGGGTCTCAAGGGCGGCAGCCGCGTGGGTCTGGACATCACCTCCGACACCATCGTGGTGGCGGAGCTCAAGCGCAACCGCAACGTGCTGGCGCTCGCCAACATCGCCGTGGCCAACACCCCGCTCAACGCGGTGCAGGACGGCGAGATCGTCGATCCCGTCGCGGTGGCCGAGGTCATCGCCGAGCTCCTGGCCGAGAACAGCATCAACGCCAAGAGCACCGTCTGCGCCGTGGCGGGCCAGTCCACCATCGTCCGTCCCGTCCGCTTCCCGATGATGCCGGAGAGCGAACTCGCCGAGGTCATCGCGCACGAGGCCGAACGCTACATCCCGTTCGCCATCGACGACGTCAACATCGCGCATCAGGTCGTCAACGAAGTCGAGGAGGACGGCGCCCTCAAGCTCGACGTGATTCTGGTGGCCGCCCAGAAGAGCCTCGTCAATTCCCTGGTGCGCACGGTGACGGAGGCCGGCCTCGGGCTCGATATCGTCGACGTTGCGTCCTTCGCGGTGGCGAGGGCGCTCGCTGACACGGACCAGATCGCCGACGGCCAGAGCGTGGCCCTGGTGCACATCCAGGGCTGGACCACCGATATCAACATCCTGGTGTCGGGCGTTCCGCGCTTCTCGCGTTCGATTCCGATCGGCTACAGCTACTTCCTGGATGCAGTCATGAACTCGCTCGGCCTCGATGAGGAAGCTGCGAGGGCCGCGCTGGACGAGGTCGACACGGATCCGCAGGGGCCAGCCGGCGGTGAGCCGCAGGCGGAGCAGGCGGCCGAGATCATCCGGCCAGCCCTGGCCGAGCTGACGGGCGAGATCGGGCGCTCCCTCGACTTCTACCTCTCCCAGGGAACCGACCCGATTCACCGCGTCATCATCAGTGGACGTGGCGGCAACCTCAAGAACCTGGATCGTTTCCTCACCAGCCGCCTCGGACTCAGCGTCGAACTCGCCAACCCCTTCGCCAAGATCGAGGTCGACGAGGACGCCTTCGATCCCGAGCTGCTGAACCAGCAGGCGCCCACGGTCGCCACCGCCATCGGCCTGGCCATGCGTGGGGCGACCGGCGGATGAAGTCACTCTCGATCAACCTGCTGGCACCCGAGGACCGGAGTCTGTCCCTCGGGCTGGCGGTAGATGCTCAGCAACTGGATCCCCTCCTGATCGCCGTTATCGCCGGGGGCCTGGTGGCCGTGCTCGCGCTTCCGCCGCTGGTGACCTGGGCGATCGATACCGTGCTGCTCAACCCGGCGACCTCCCAGAGCCAGGACCTCGCTGCCCAGATCAACCGGAACAACGGCGCGGGTCGCAAGGTCAAGGAGCTCCAGGCCGAGGTCAACGCACGCAAGCAGGATCTCGAGGAACTGGAGGGGATCGTCGGTCAGGGTGGGCACTGGGCCAGCACCCTCGAGGAACTTCGCAACCTCACTCCGACCAATCTCTGGCTGACCGAGCTGAGGGCGGCCTCCGACGACATCGACCTGACGGGTGAGGCGCTGGATTACAAGGACGTCGCGTACTTCTACACCAACTTGCAGAACGCGCACGATTTCGCGGCGCCGGTCCTCGGAACCATCTCGATGTCGAGCGTCGGCTCTCAGCCTGTGGTCGGTTTCACGCTACATGCCACGGTCGTCAGTCCGGGGGCGGGGTCGTGAACCAGCAGATCTTTGGACTCGCGCTCACGCCCGAGCGGCTGCGCATCATCGCGGCGCTGTTCTTCGCCGCGGTGACGCTCTACTTGATGAGCCAGTCGCCCTGGAACGAGTTCTCCAACTACCTGCAGCTCCGCCAGAAGATCGAGCAGCAGCAAGAGAAGATCCAGGAGGCCAGGAGCATTCCCCTGACCCGCGCCGAGTTGCTCGCCCGGCGCCAGCAGATCGTACAGAGCATCGAGGCCCTGAGGGCCAAGTTCCCGCCGCGCAACCAGATCCTGTCGATCCTTCTGGTCGACCTTTCGCAGATGTTTCACGACACCGGCGTTCAGCTCGTCAGCTTCGAGCCCTCGTCCTTCAAGCCATTGACCGAGGGCGGGGTCAAGGACCTTGGCCGGATCCACGTCAAGATCGAGGCGATGGGCGAGTATCCGGACTTCATCGCTCTGTTCGACAAGCTCTCGCGCTACGACCGCGTCGTGCGGGTCGAGTCCCCGTCGATCGTTCCTGCGGCCGGCGGGGGGGGCAGCTCGGACTCGAGCGACAGCGGTGCCGGAGCTTCGAGCGGTGGTGATGGCCAGTCGCTGGCCGTGCAGTCGCTTGGCTTCAACCGGACGCTCGACGTGCACTTCACCCTCACGACCTTCGCCTTGAGCCATTAGGGGGACGACGAGGGTATGCGGCATCCGGTCAAGCGAAAAAGGCGAGTCCTGGTCGTGCCAGCTCTGGCGGGGCTGGGAACGCTCTTGATCGGCTACGGCCACTGGCTTTCGCTCCCCTCCGCCTCGCTGGCCGCACCCTTGCCTGCGGCTGCCCAGGCCCCCGCGGCCTTGCCTGCCGGGAACTCCGCGACGGGCAGTGCGACCCAGGGTAGTCCCGAGTTCGGTGGTGCGGCGGGAGCGGCTTCACCCGGCCCGACCGATCGCATCTTCAGCACGACTCCCGACCAGCTGATCCGGGAAGCGCGTGAGAACTCCGGGCGCGAGGACCCCTTCGTCGCGCTCACCCTGCCAGAAGCCCACGTCATCGTCCCCCTCCCCCCGCCCACCCCGAAGCCCGAGGTTTACATCCCGCCCCCGCCGACGCCCAAGCCGGTGCAGAAGAAGTACGTGCCCGGACGGGGCTGGATCACCGTTCCGGTCGTCGTCCACGAGGCTCCCCAGTGGACCATCCAGGGAATTCTCAACACTGGCTCCCAGCAGCTGGTGCTGCTGGTCGATCCCGACGCCAACACCGTATCAGCGGGTGTCGGTGACGTCCTTCCCGACGGGTCGCGGGTCGTCTCCATCACCCCCCAGCAAGTCACGCTCCAGTTCCAAGGCGAGCGCTATGTCAAGACCATCGGAGGTCAAGTCTCACCATGAACTCTCGCGCCAGCGACCCGGTTCGGAGGCACCCCTGGCAGGCGGTCATGCAGCGAGCTGCAGGCGGCGGCCGGCGGATGGCGCCAGGCCGTCGGCACCAAGGGCCCCTGGCCATGGGCCGTCTGGCCCTGCTGGCATGCGTCCTGGCGCTGCCGCTCCCGGCGCTGGCACAGACGGCGGACGTTGGCATCCCGACGGTCCCGGGGGCCAGTGAGGGGGGGGCGACCTTGCCGAACTTGCTCTCGGGCGATTCCAGCGCCTCGGGCGCCAACGTGCCGGCACTGCGCAACCAGACCATCACGGACGATACCGAGCTCATCAACAACCCGACCCTCTTGACGATCACGCTGAACGACGCCGATATCCGCCAGCTCCTGACCAAGATGGCTCAGATGGGCGGAATGAACGTGATGCTGGACGACTCGGTGCAGGGCCGCGTGACCCTTTCGCTCAAGGCCGTCCCGCTCAACCAGGCGCTCGACCTGGTGCTGCGCATGCACGACCTGGAAGCCAAGCGGATCGGCAGCACGCTTCTGATCGCCACCCGCGCGGTCTTCGAGAAGAAGGAGTACGGGGGCGTGGAGACCGTCTTGTTGCGGATCGACAACAGCAAGGTCACCGACATCGTGGCCAAGGTCAAGCAGGCCATCATCGACTCCTCGAACGAGAAGCAGGTCAAGATCATCCCTGACCAGCGGACGAACAGCCTGCTCATCACGGCGCCCGAGGACGTCGTGAACCGCGCCAAGGCGCTCATTCAGGCACTCGACATCCCGACGCCGCAGGTCCTCATCTCGGTCAAGATGGTCGAGCTCTCCAAGGGCGATCAGGCCCAGCTCGGGATACACTACGGGTTTGGCGGCTCCAAGTTCGGGGCGTCCTGGGACAACCAGAACCCCGATACGCTGGCCGGCGGCACGGGCAACCAGGCCGGCAACCCTGCCACCGGGACCGGCGCGACGTCGATCACCTTCAACGCCTTGGGCAACTACACCGCCAACTTCAACGCCCGCCTCGACTGGGCGATCCAGCACAACTACGCCACCGTCCTGGCCGATCCCCAGGTGGCGGCGCAGGACAACAAGACGGCTACCATCACCATTGCCAACCGCCACCCCATCATCCAGACGGCGGTCGACTCCGTCGGCCACGCCTACTCATCCGTGGGCTTCGTCGACGTCGGCCAGTCGCTCACCATCACGCCGAGGATCGATACCAAGGGCTACGTGACCCTCAACCTCAACCCCACCATCTCGGCGGATTCCGGCGATGTCATCGTGGACGGCAACCCGGTGCCGATCATCGACTCGCGGTCGGTCCAGACCACGATGCGCGTCCGCGACGGCGAGAGCATCATCATCGGCGGTCTCGAGAGCAAGAACACGACGAGCAGCGTCGAGAAGATGCCCATCCTCGGCGACATCCCCATCCTCGGCCGGCTGTTCCAGACCACGACGCAATCCGAGGACGACTCCGAGATCCTCATCGAGGTGACCCCGCACATCACCACCCGCCTGGCTCCCAGCGAGCAGGAGCTGCCCGGCCTCGGCGGGTTGTGAGGCGGCCAGCCCGGATCCAGGCTCTTTCCTGCTTCAGAGCGAGGCGGAGGATAGCAGCGGCAGCTGCGGATCGGGCGGCCTGGGAACCAGGTGGTGCTTGCGGCAACGGGGCTCGTAGGCCTCGGTTGCCCCGACCTGGATGACGGGATCGTCCCAGCGGGCCGGCTCACCTTGGATCAGGCGCTGGCTGCGCGTGGCGGGCCCGCCGCAGACGACGCAGACCGCGGTGAGCTTGTCCACCATCTCGGCGATCGCCAGCAGCCGCGGCATGATCGCGAAAGGCTCTCCGCGGAAGTCCATGTCGAGGCCAGAGCACACGACGCGCCGACCATCGTTGGCAAGGCGCTGGACGACGTCCAGGATGCCATCGTCGAAGAACTGAACCTCGTCGATGCCGACCACCTGGGCGTCCGGATCGACGATCTGGTAGATCTCGCCCGAGCCTTCGGCCCGGACGGCCCGGTAGCGGATGCCGCTGTGGCTCGACACGTCCTCGGCAAAGTACCGGGTGTCAACGATGGGCTTGAAGACCTGGACCTTCTGGCGGGCGATCTCGGCTCGACGGACCCGGCGGATGAGCTCCTCGGTCTTGCCGCAATACATCGAACCGCAGACCACCTCGATCCATCCCGAGGGGAACGGGGGCGCGTAGAAACCGAACATGTGGCTCATTTTATATCGAGAGTCCGAGGGCATGTTGCGCATGGGCGCCCCGCGCGGTTGGTAGAATGGAAACAGGAGCTTGGGTTCCCGCCCTCCGACTGCACCTACACGAGGATCATCCGCTTCGACGATGGGTACCGAGGCCTTGGATCTGCAAGACACGCTGCTGGACGCCGTTTTCAACGATTCGGACGAGAGGTTCATGAACCGCATGTCCGACCTCTTGAAGGCTGGCACCCTGCCGGCAGGCGCGCCCTTCCTGCCCCTCACCAGCCACGAGACCGCCGAGGTCCGGCGCCGATCCGTCTTTCTCTTGAGCCAGATCGGCGGAGCTGGAGTGATCGAGGCGATCTGCGCCCGGCTGGCCGACGAGGCCGAGCTGGTGCGGGCCTCGGCCGTATCGTCGCTGGGGCGCCTGCAGGCCAAAGAGGCCGTGGAGCCGCTGCTCGAGCTCTTCAGGACCCGCGGCGACGACCACCTCCTTCTCAAGGCAGTGGCCGAGGCACTGGGCAAGATCGGGGATCCCGCGGCCTTGGCTCCGCTTCAGGAGGCCAGCCGCTCGGCCGCAGGCGTCACGGTGCGCTCGGCCTGCATGATGGCCGCGTGCAAGCTTCAGGCGCGGACGCGGGCGTGAGGGCGCGGGCCGCCTCGCTCCCCCGGGGCAGGGCCATTTGGCGGTCTCGGAGGTCAGGTCACTCCAGCCGGCAGGGACCGGACGCAACCGCCCGATCCGTCGGGTTTGTTGGCGCCGCAAGGCCATTGTTAGGTTTCTCATAAGTCAAGCAGGCTTGGATTAGAGTGCTCCCGGTTTGAATGGATCGAGCCCGATGAGTCAAACGGGGCCCGGTTGCGCAGCGAAGCGACCGCGCAGAGGGACCCGTTCAAACTGCAAAAGGCCTAGCGCGTCCCGGATCGAGAGATTCCGCCCGAGGAGTTCGCCCGGAAGACAGCATTGGAAGCCCCAAATGGCGGAGGACCATCGTTACGACTGACCCAGAGCATGGGGTCAGGTCACCACCTTGCTGACGCCTGAGCCTTGCTTTGATGAATGCGGGCAAAGTATCCAAAATATCCAATTAGCCTAGTTTGGTGAAATAGGGTATCCTGTCTCCACAGGGAGGAACCGACGATGATTCCTGAAATGGACTCGCTTGCCCGGGTGCCAGCTTCAGATGTCAAGAAGCTTGGCTGGCGCGGAGTCATGCGGACTTTGGCTCCCAAGGGGAAGGTGGTCGTGACCAATCACGACACGCCCGAGGCGGTGATCCTCTCCTTGCAGGAGTATGAGCGCATCGTACAGGTCATGAACCAGGTCGAGTCGAAGGCCGATGCCGAATTGGAAGCGCTGCGTCGGCGTTTTGATGAGCGTCTGGCCACCTTGCAAGGTGCCGATGCCGGACAACGGCTTCGGTCCGTCATGGGGTCGCCAGCTCAGCTTCATGGCAAGCTCAAGGCTGGCTCGGGTTACTGATGCCGCGTCCTGTCCTCTTCGTTCTGGCGGGCGTAAACGGGGCCGGCAAGAGCTCGATTGGTGGGATGTTGCTGGAGCAAGCCGGCTCCACGTGGTTCAACCCCGACAGCTTTGCCCGTGAGGTGATGGCGGCAACGGGATGCAACCAGGAAGCCGCCAATGCCCGAGCCTGGGATGAGAGCGTGCGGCGCCTCGACGAGGCGACAGCCCTTGGCCGCAACCACGCCTTCGAGACCACCCTCGGCGGCCATACGATCACCGAGAGGATTCTGGCTGCCACGAGCACCCATGATGTCCTCGTTTGGTTCTGTGGGCTGGCCTCACCCGATCAGCACATCGCTCGGGTCAAGCTCCGGGTCGGTAGCGGCGGGCACGATATCCCCGAGGCCAAGATCCGGGAGCGCTACCCGCTCGCCCTCTGTAACCTGATCTCGCTCATGCCTCACCTGGACCACCTCAAGGTTTACGACAACAACACCGACGCTCGCTCCGGCGAGGCCGTTCCTGACCCGGTATTGGTCCTGGAAATGATCGGCGGGCAGATAACCTGGCCGCTCGACCCGGCGGACATGCGGAAGACACCGGATTGGGCCAAGCCGCTTGCCGAGGCGGCTTTGAACCTTCTTCAAGAAATGGAAGCTCGCCCGTAAGCTTCTACGCTGCTCGCTTTGATGCGGTGGCAGCAAGTGAGACGTCCGGCCAATATCCACCACCCTCGGAAGGCCGCGTAACGGCGTGAGCTCAGGATCCTGGGCTCCGTCCGATCTGTGGCAGCTTGTCAACATGGAGCACAGGAACGAGGATGGGGCGTCCGCCTTCGCGCATCCAAACTTGCAGGTAAAAGATGCAACCAACCTTCTCCCTCATGGTTTGATGTGGACGCCCTCTTCCCCGCAGGAGCTGGCCATGACCTTGGTCGAAGTCAAACCCGACAAGCTAGAGCCCTTGAGGCGAACCACCTTTGAGGAGGCAAAGAAGACGGTGGGCACGTGGACCTGCAGGCCATCCGGTATGCGGCCATGGTCTCGACGATGACCTGGCGACAGGCTGTCGAGGCCCACAGCAGGTACCTGACGAAACTTGAGCAGCCACCAGAGGAGGCCGAACCAAGGCTGCTCAGGTTCCTCAAGTGGGTGGAGCCCCGTGAGTCAGATTTCGCCCAGGACGTCCGCATCGTGCTGGTATCCTCGGACTTCCACCCTGAGATTGCGGCACCGTGAATCACATCGGGCGATCAGTCGCAAGGTGCGGGCCGGTCCAGCTAGCTTCCGTGCTGGCGGCGCTCGCGACCCTCACCAGTACTGCACCCGTGCTGGCGGCTCCCGTCGAGGGGTACGTCAACATTGGCCTGCTACCGACCTACTTCTACTCGGGGCCACCGTGGCACGTTAGCTTGAACCTCGGCATCGGCGCTGAGCTCGGCCTACAGGGCTCGCCCTGGCGGTTCGGGGGACTTGCATGCTCCGGGTCGAGCATCGCCCAGTTCTCGGGCATCCTGCCCCCGCAGCATCTCTCGGCTGACCTGCTTTCCCCGCAGTCCTTCTCGCTCTGGGCGAGGTACGCCGTCAGGTTGGACGACCACAACTCGGTCAGCTGGCTCGCGGGAGCCAACCGCTACACGGAGCCAGACTGGGCCGTGCCTGCCATCGTTGGTGCGTCCAGGCCATCAGCTGCTCAGCCGTATGGTGCGATCGTGGGAGCCCAGTACGAGTTCCGATGGCACTGGCTTCGGATCCGGTTGACCCCGAACACAACCCTGCTGTCCACCGTGTCGAACCCCGACTCGAACGACTGGCCCGAGCTCAGGTCTGGCATCCCGTGGCTCGAGGTGGGGGCGCGAGTGCTGCCTCATCTGGAGCTCTCCGTGGGGGCCTGCGCCACTCCGGTCAAGGCGGCCTGGATCCTCTGACGGCCTCACCCGTCGGGATGATGCGTGAAGATGGCGCAGACGAGCAAGGCGAGCGAGGCCATGGTGCGAGCCTCTTGGAGCAAGGGCAAGGCCTGATGCGCCTGTTCGGCGAGACGCCACCGCCGGCGGGCTACACGCTGGTCGGCATCGAGGAGCCATTCGAGATCAAGCTGAGCGATGACCTTCCGCCGCTTACGGGCCGGATCGATGCTCTCCTTCTGGCCGAAAACGATCCCGAGGCAATCCTCATTGTTGATTACAAGACCGCATCCGCAGCCTATCAGGATGGCAAGGCCAACAATGATGGTCAGCTTTCCGCCTATTCCCTGGCTCTAGGCTCTAGGCCTTTTGCAGTTTGAACGGGTCCCTCTGCGCGGTCGCTTCGCTGCGCAACCGGGCCCCGTTTGACTCATCGGGCTCGATCCATTCAAACCGGGAGCACTCTAGGCCTTTTGCAGTTTGAACGGGTCCCTCTGCGCGGTCGCTTCGCTGCGCAACCGGGCCCCGTTTGACTCATCGGGCTCGATCCATTCAAACCGGGAGCACTCTAGTACC
>JAJXWQ010000022.1 GCA_021781555.1 bacterium | reverse complement strand
ATCGTAGCAGGGCTCTTTGACAGCGTCAAGCCAGCAAAGCCCGCCAGGTGCACGCGCCAGGGCTGGTCTCCGGCCGCATCGGGTCGAACGGGCGCTACGCCGTGACCTTGCCGAGAATGCCGAGCTCGCGGCCGACCTTGTCGAAGGCTGCCAGGGCCTGCTCGAGATCCTGGCGGGTGTGCTCGGCCGTGACGATGGTACGCACGCGTTCCTTGCCGCGGGGCACGGTGGGGAAGCCGATGCCCTGGGCGAAGACACCCTCCTCGAAGAGGCGATCGGAGAGCCGCATGGCCAGCTTGGTGTCGCCGACGATGACCGGTGTGATGGGGGACTGCGAGGCACCGGTGTCGAAGCCCAGGCGATCGAGGCCTTCCTTGATGAACCTCGTGTTGTCCCAGAGGCGGGCGATCCGGTCGGGCTCCTGCTCGAGCACGTCGAAGGCCGCCAGGCATGCCGCGGTGACGGCCGGCGGGTGGGAGGTGGAGAAGAGGAAGGGCCGCGCCTTGTGGTGAAGGTACTCGATGAGGTCGCTGGAGCCCGCGACGTACCCGCCCAGCACGCCGATCGCCTTGGACAGCGTCCCCACCTGGATGTGGACGCGGCCGTGCAGGCCGAAGTGATCGACGGTGCCGCGGCCGGCGTTGCCCAGCACTCCCGACGAGTGGGCGTCGTCGATCATCATGATGGCGCCGTGCTGCTCGGCGGCCTCGACGATGTCGGGCAGGGGCGCGATGTCGCCGTCCATCGAGAAGACGCCGTCCGTGATCACCAGCGTGCGCCGGTACTGCCCCTCGATCTCGTCGAGGACCCGGTGCAGATCCTTGACGTCCTTGTGCTTGAAGACCTTGATGGTGGCCCGGGACAGCCGGCAGCCGTCGATGATGCTGGCGTGGTTGAGTTCGTCCGAGACGATCACGTCCTCCTTGCCGAGGATTGCCGAGACCGTGCCTGCGTTGGCGGTGAAGCCGCTCTGGAAGACGACCGCGGCCGCGGTCTTCTTGAACGCGGCGATCCGCTCCTCGAGCTGCACATGGCTGGCCATCGTGCCGGCGATCGTCCGCACCGAGCCCGAGCCCGCGCCCTCGGCCCGAACGGCCGCAAGGGCGGCCTCGACGAGCTTGGGGTGGGTAGTGAGGCCGAGGTAGTTGTTGGACGACAGGTTCACGACCTCGCGCCCATCGACGATGCAGCGTGCCTTCTGCTCGCCCGTGATCACACGCAGCTCGCGCCGGGCGCCCAGCTGCCCGAGCTCTTGGAGCTCGTCGGTGAGGAATTGAAGCGGATTCATGTCGGTCCTCTCGAAGGGTCAACCGCTACGGCAGCAGCACGACCTTGCCGCAGTTGCCGCTCTGCATCAGGGCGAAGGCCTCGTCGAAGCACTCGAGCGCGAAGCGGTGGGTGATGAGGGGTGAGATGTCGAGGCGGCCCGAGCTGAGCAGTGCGGAGGTCTGGTACCAGGTCTCGAAGACCCGACGCCCGATGATGCCCTGGACGGTCGCCCCCTTGAAGACGATGTCGCGGGAGATGTCGAGCTCCACCGGGCCGCTCGGGATCCCGAGCATCGAGTAGCGCCCGCCGTTGGCGAGCACCTCGAAGCCCTGCCGGATCGCCTGCGGATGCCCGCTCATCTCGCACACGACCTGCACGCCCCCGATGTCGGCGGTCTCGGCGAGGATCTCCGTGACCACGTCCTCGCCCTGGGGATTGAGCGTGCGCGTGGCGCCCATTTCGCGGGCCAGGTCGAGGCGATACGGGTTGACGTCGACGGCGTAGATGCGCGTGGCCCCGGCGGCGCGAGCGACGCCGATCGCCATCAGACCCTGCGGGCCGCACCCGAAGACCGCCGCCGTCTTGCCCGCCACGGCCCCCGAGAGCACGGTGTGCACGGCGTTGCCCAGGGGCTCCTGGAGCGAGGCGAAGTCAGGCGCCAGGGTGGCGGGATTCTTCCAGGCGTTCTTGGCGGGAATCCGCACGTAATCCGCATAGCTGCCGTCGAGGTCGACCCCGAGGATGGCCGTGTCGTGGCAGATGTGGCCGTTGCCCTCGCGGCACTGCCGGCAGACGCCGCAGATGACGTGGCTCTCGGCCGACACGTATTCGCCGCCCTCGAAGTCCTTGACCTCGCTGCCGACGGCCACGACGTCGCCGCTGAACTCGTGGCCGATGGTGAGCGGGGGGCGTACGTGGCCCTGCGCCCAGCGGTTCCACTCGTAGATGTGGACGTCGGTGCCGCAGATGGAGGTGGCCTTGACCTTGACCAGCAGGTCCTTGGGACCGACCTCCGGGACCGGCGCTTCGATCAGCTCGAATCCTGGCCCGGCCTGGCGCTTGACCACGGCTCGCATCGTCTTGGGGATGTCGAAGCTCCGGGCCGCAGCGCGCAGGGGCGTCTCGGTGGACTTGGACCGCGCCTGGGGGTGCGAAGGCGAGACGGTATCGGCAGACATGACGGCCTTTGTCATGGCAGAACTCCTTAAGTCCTCAAGGACGGCGCCCTAGCCGGATTCTAGGTCTTTTGCAGCTGGACGGGCCTCGCTGCGCAACCGGGTCCTGCAGGACTTCCTCGCATGCTCGGCCGATCGCAGATCCACCAAACGATACCATGGCTGGCCCCCTGAGCGGGATTTATCCACAGCTTAACGTCGGCGCGGAGGGTCGAGCGTCGATAAGCCCTTCAGGAGAGCCTTTGGCCCGAGATGCGGTCGTTTGCCGCCGGATCGGGCTTATGCTCCCGGAGCATCGAGAACCGCGATCACAGAGTGTCTAGCCATGAGTCCTCAGAACGCCCCTGACGGGCCGCAGTCGCCGGCGGTCCGCCCGCAGCGACCGCTGGTCCGGGCCGGGACGACACCGTGGCTTTTCGACGACGTCCGCGACGTGCTGGCGGCACAGGGCGATCGCAAGGCTCCGCACCGCAGCCGCCGCCGCAATCTCCGGTTCCTTTTCGGAGCCTAGGGCGCTCGTAGCCTGAAGGGATCGGGCCGGCGCCTGTCAGGACGAACGCGCGGAACTCTGCGCCGTACGGAAGGCTAGCATGCGGTCGACCTGTGCCTGGTAAGCCTCTAGCTCCGCCGCGGTCCAGCGCTTGCGACGTTCCTCGTCCCACTCCAGCGCGCCGGCCAGCTCGCGGGAGACCAGGTCGGCCACCTCCTC
This sequence comes from bacterium, assembly GCA_021781555.1. Lineage (GTDB taxonomy): Bacteria > Cyanobacteriota > Sericytochromatia > S15B-MN24 > VGJW01 > JAJXWQ01. The sequence goes on along the minus strand of JAJXWQ010000022.1, from coordinate 40,994 downwards.
GACGGCGTCGAGGCCCAGGTGCGTGTCGAGGAGCTGCAGGCGCGTGCGGCGCGCCATGACGTCGGCGACGGACATCGCCATCTCGTGGCGGACGGCGAACACCACCTCGGCCCGGGTCCTGGTCCCCTCGGGCGACAGGCCGGCGATCTCGCGGGCCAGACCCTCGCGGTCGGTGGCGAGCCTGCGCACGTCGGCATAGGCCGTGCCGTAGGTGGCGATGAGGCGCCGGGTCCACCTCGCCTCGGCTTCGGAGAGGCCCCGCAGCTGGTCCTCGGTGAAGGCGGCCAGGGACATACCGCCCTCGGTCCCGCCCAGCGGCACCGGGGCGCGGCCTGCCCGGGCAAGCCGCCTGACTCCGTCCTGACGCAGCAAGCGTACGGCGCGGTTGACGGCCTGGCGGGCCATCAGACGGTACGTCGTCAGCTTGCCGCCGGCCACGCACAGCACCCCTGAGGGCGTCTCGAAGATGTCGTGCTCCCGGCTGATGTCCGATTCGAAGGCCTTCCCTGCGGGCGCCAGGAGCGGTCGGTACCCGCCAAAGGCGCTGATGATGTCGGCTGGACGCAGCCCGGATCCAGGACACGTGGCATTGACCGAGCCGAGCAGGTAGTCGACCTCGGCGGGGGTGACCTCGGTCTCCTCGTCGAGGTAGCGATCGCCTCGATCGGTCCCCGGGTGGGCGGTGTCGGTGGTCCCGATGATGGCCCGCTCGCCCCAGGGAATGACGAACAGCCAGCGGCGGCGACCGTCGGCGTGCGGCAGGGACTTGAGCACGAGAGCCTTGCCCTTGGTGAAGGCCGGCACGATCACGTGGACTCCCTTGGTGGGCAACAGCCGGCGCGAGTAGCCAGGATCGTCGAGGAGGTTGATGGCATCGACCCACGGCCCTGCGGCGTTGACGATCCGGGTCGCGTGGATCTGGATCGTGCGGCCCTCCAGGGCGTCGAATGCGACGGCGGCGACGGCCCGGCCCCGAGCGTCCTTGACGAAGCCCTGCACGGCACAGTAGTTGGCGACCACCGCTCCGGCGCGGGCCGCAGCCTTGACGACGTCAACGACCAGGCGGGCATCGTCGGTCAACCCGTCGAAGTACAGCAACGCGCCCCCGATGTCGGCCCCCGCCAGAGCCGGGACTTCCCGTTCGGCGGCGGCGGGATCCAGTCGGCGGTGCCACCAGCGCCGCGGACCGCCTCCCAGGAGACTCAGGGAGTCGTACAGCGACAGGCCGGCCTGCACCTCGAGCAAGCGGAAGCCGCGACCAGATTCCACTGCATAGAGGAAGGGCAGCTCGCTGGCAAGGTGCGGAGCCTCGCGCAGCAGTGAATTGCGCTCGCGCAGCGCCTCCCTGACCAGGTGGAGGTGGAATTGCTCGAGGTAGCGCAGGCCGCCGTGCAAGAGCTTGGACGACTTGCTGCTGGTGCCCGCGGCAAAATCGGCGCGTTCGACCAGAGCGACCGAAAGACCACGGCTGGCAGCCTCGGCGGCAATGCCTGCCCCGCTGATGCCGCCGCCCACGACCAGCAGGTCGAAGCGCTCGGCGCCCAGTCGGGTGAGATGCGTCGCCCGCACGCGGGGCGAGAGATCCGGGCTCACGGCCATGTCAACGCGATGCTAGCACGATCGCCGCGACCCCGCTTCGATCGGGTCCGATCCGAGTCAAGCTGCCAGCGCCGGAGGACGACACGTCGCGCGTGCGGTGGGGTGCCTGCCGAAGGCGGCTGCCCGATATGCTATACTCCCCTCTCATACCTCCTGCGCCCGTAGCTCAGGGGATAGAGCAGCCGCCTTCTAAGCGGCTGGTCGCTGGTTCGAATCCAGCCGGGCGCGCCACCGGTCGATCGAACCGGACACCGTGGCGAGTGTAGCCAAGTGGTTAAGGCAGAGGATTGTGGATCCTCCATGCGTGGGTTCGACTCCCATCACTCGCCCCTCTCGACTTCCACCGGTTCGCTCTTGGGCTGCCCGGCCCGGGGCGGGCCGATCATGCGCTCGAAGGCCGCGAAGATACGCCCGATGGCAGCGCGGCGATACGCGAAGGGATCTCCCGGATCCACGGGATGGATCGACATCGTGGCATTGGCCTCGAAGAGCACCAGATGCCCGGCGGCATCGATTCCAAAATCCACGCCGGCATAATCCAACCCCAGGCGGCGCACGATCGCTTCGAGGGCGGCAAGGACGCCCGGGGGCAGCACGTTTCGGGGATCGTCCAGGAAGCGGGCGTCTTCCTCCTGGTGCTCGGGCGCGTGGCTGGCGCTGAAGAGGTGAACTTTCCAGTCCGCCGAGATCGCGGCATGAACCGGAAAGAGTTCCTGGTCTATGGCGATCACGCGATACTTGCGCGTCCATCCCCCCGTTTCGGCCAGGTCGAAGTACTCGATCGCCAGGACCTGGTCACCCGGCAGCGTCTCGAGGGCGGCCCTCAGGTCGGTCGGGCGAGCGACCTTCACGAAGTGGCGGCCGGTATTGTGACCGGGGGTGCGGAGCAGCAGCGGAAAGTCGAAGCCGTGGCCGCGCAGCAGGGCCTCGCCGCCCGCGGCGATCGCCGCTTTGGGGATCGTCGCCATCCGGGGCACCACCGTGCCAGCGACGGCTCGCAGCTGCTCGGAATGTGCGACCCGGCCGGTGTTCAGCACGCGGACCGGAGCGTTGACCACGCGAGCGCTGGAGCGTGCGATCAGGCAGCTGGCCGTTTCGAGCTCGCGCTGGCAAAGGTCCGCGTCGCCGATGGCGTTGACGATCACGTCGTGCGGCGGCAGCGGCATGCGTGCGTCCACGTAGTCGAGCGCGAGGCGGACGACGTCGAAGCGATGGGGATCGAGGAGCCAGTTCGTGTTGAAGTTCCCGCCCGCCGCCGAGGTCAGGACCAGGACCCGGAGCGCCGTGCCTTCCCCCTGGTACGGAACATGGGCCAGGGCGTTGCCGGCAAACCCGAGGTCGCGGTGGTGCCGGGAGGTCGCGTCGTCGGCCAGCTGGGCGAAGACATGGCTCAACCCCTGGTGGGCCGGCGCGAAGGCTGGATCCACCGCGAGCGCCGCTTCGTACTCGGCTTGCGCGGCCTGCAGGTCGCCCGCGTCCAGCCACGCATTTCCGAGATTCACCCGCGCTGCGGGATCAAAGGGCCGCAGCTGGACGACCCGGGCGTATGCGGTCCTGGCCGCCCGCCGGTACCGGGTCCGAAAGGCGAGGTTTCCGAGGTCGGTCAGCACCTCGGCGTCGTCGGGGTGGCGCTGCAGGTGATCGAGGTAGGCACGCTTGGCGTCCTCGTCGTGGCCCAGCCGATCGAGTTCCCGGGCCACGTGCAAGGCCTCGGCGTCCTGTCGGTTCACTTCCAGTGCCTGTCCCTCGGGTTGCGGCCGTCCCGGTGGCTGGCAAACGGCCAAGGAGTGTCGGTGCGACTGCATCGAGGATGGCTCGGCGGTCATTGTACCGGAGCTGCGTGGCGCTGCCGCACGCCTTGCGACGCGATTGAAACACGATTGCGCTAGGATGTGCTACGACCCTGCGGATGTCGGCGCCGCCGTTGCGGGCGCCGAAAGTAAAGGGGACCTTGTTTGACCAGCGCGAATCTCCCTTTCCTCCTGGCCCGGGTCGCCGACGAGGCCCGCCGCCGGGGGATCTTTTTTGATGGGGAACTCGACCCGGGTCACGTGGCCCAGATCCGCGCTGGGGGCGGGAGCCCGCGCTATTTTTTGCCCACCGAGTGGGATCTGAACGGAATCGGCAGCTCGTCGCTGGCGCGGCTGAAGGCCTGGAGCCTCCGGTTGCTGCAGGGCGGCGGCGTGCCGGTCCCTGACTTCGAGCTCTTCGGCTCCGGGGATCCCGAGGGCAACCCGGGATCCGTGCCAGGCCCGGAGGCGGCCTTCGAGTACGCGGAGCGCCTGGGGTTTCCCGCGGTCCTGCGCTTGCACGGTCAGGTGCGCGGAGCAGGCGCCCGCCTCGTGAGGGATCGAGCCGCCATGTCACGGATCGTGCCGGAGTTGCTGGCCAAAGACCGGATGTTCCTGGTGCAGCGCTGGATTCGCGGGACGCAGTTTCGCGTCTGCGTGCTGGACGGGAGCGTGATCGGCGCCTTCGAGCTCGCGCCGGTCACGTTTTTGGGTGATGAGAGCCGCAGCGCCGGGGAGCCGAGCGCGGCCGAGTTGCTCGAGCATCCCGAGACCAGCGGCGCCATCCGAGATGCGGGCGATTGCCTGTCCCCTGCGTCCCTGGCGATCGCCCGGCAGGCCGCGTACGGTTCGGGTTTGCGCTTGTGCGTGGTGGACGGCGTCGTGCCGGACGCGGACGAACAGCCCGCCTTCTGGGTCTTGCAGGTCGACGGCTTTTGCGATCTGGCCGCCTGCGAGGCCCTGGGCGAGGGCCCGGAGCGCGCCGTTGCTGCCCTGCTCTCCGAGTGTGTGCAGGTGCGATCTCCCCTCGGGGTGAGCGGGATCTCGCCCCGCACGGTGGCGCCCGCCGGCGAGACCGGGAGCGGTCGGTCGCCCGCCCTGCCGGCCCTGACGACGCTGGCCGCTCGGGTGGCCGAGATCGCCCCGGCGCTGGGCGTGGGCGTGGATCGGGTGCCCGAGCACCGGGATGCCATCCGTCTGACGTATCCGGATGGAACCATCCGGCACGTGATCGACGAGATGACCGACCTCAACGATCCGTGCAGCGTGACCGTCGCCCGGCAAAAGGCCTGGTCCGCGGGCTTCCTTCAAAAGGGTGGATTTTTCTTGCCCGAGTTCCAGTGCTTCTACGCCGACTGGCTGGCTCAGATCCTCGGAACGAACCGCGATCAGGCGGCAGCCCTTGCCTATGCCGAACAGCTCGGTTTTCCCGTGGTCTGCAAGCCGAGTGCCGGACTGGGCGGCAACGGAGTCTTCATCGCGGCAGGAGCCGAGGATTTTGCGCGTTTCTGCTCGGCCCTGGTGGCCACCGAACCGATCTTTTTGGTGCAAAAGGCGGTTTTTGGCCTCGAATATCGCGTCGTGGTGCTGGATGGCCAGCTCGAGATCGCCTACGAGAAGCACCCCCTGACGGTGCTGGGCGACGGCGAAAGCTCTCTTTCGGAGCTGATCGGGAAACACCTGGAAGCCTACCGGGCAAGCTCTGGCCATGTCGGGATTTCAGCGGACGATTTCCGGATCACGGCCCACCTGGCATTCCTTGGCCGATCGCGCCTTGATGTGGTGGAGCGCGGGGAGGAGCTGGGGGTCATGCTCAACTCGGGTTACGGGTGCGGCGGTTATCTCTGTGAGGCACGGCATACGGTGCCCGAGGACGTCGTGGCGGCGGCGATCGCCGCGGCATCCCACATGGGATTGCGTTACGCCGGTGTCGATATCAAGGGGCCCGATCCGCGCGGCGGCGCCCCGTATCACCTCCTGGAAGTCAACTCGATGCCCGATCTGACCGGTTATGCGGACCTCGGGCCGGAGCAGCGCTTCCGGGTCGAGGGGCTGATCGAGCGGCTGATCGTGGCGATGGGCCGGTCCCAATCTTTTGCAGTTTGACCGGGTCCCTCTGCGCGGTCGCTGCGCTGCGCAACCGGTCCCAATCTTTTGCAGTTTGACCGGGTCCCTCTGCGCGGTCGCTGCGCTGCGCAACCGGTCCCAATCTTTTGCAGTTTGACCGGGTCCCTCTGCGCGGTCGCTGCGCTGCGCAACCGGTCCCCGTTTGACTCCCCCGGCCCGATTCGGTCCGGGCGAAGGCGAGGCGCCGGCACGCTCAGGTCCCGGAAACGGATTCCTGCAGGTCCGCCGGGTGGCCGGTGACCACGTGGGCTTCCACGCTGTACGTGTGGCCCGAGACGTTGACCACGACGCACTCGTTCGGACCGATCGCGCCGGATTCGATCAGCTTGATGAGACCGGCAAAGGTGACGGCGGTCGCCGGTTCGACCGAGATGCCCTCGGTGCGCGCTAGCAGGCGCATGACTTCCCAGGCTTCCGCGTCGCTGGCCGTGGTGAAGGTCCCCCCATCGCGGGAGAGGAGGTCGAACAGGAGCTCGTAGGCTGGTCCCGGAGTCCCGGTCGCCAGGGGGAGAACGGCCGTGGCAGGTTCCAGGACGGGAAGGGGCTGCCGCAGGCGCCCGTGGAAGGCCTCGGCCATCGGTGCGCAGCCCGAGACCTGCACCAGCCCCATGGCCGGGACCTTGTCGACCAGACCCAGGGCCTGGAGCTCGGAGAATCCCTTGGCCACGCCGACCGGACCCATACCCCCGCTGACGGCCTGGATGTACCAGTCGGGAGCTCTCCAGCCGAGCTGCTCGGCGATCTCGAAGGCGAGGGTCTTCATTCCTTCGACCGCCGCGACGGTTCCGAAGCCTTGATCCAGGAACAGACCGTGGGCCTGCGCGAACCGCGCCGCCGCGCTCTTGGTGGCGTCGTAGGTGCCCTCGACGAGCGTCGTTCGGGCCCCGTACAAGAGCACCTCCCGAAGCTTCTCGGCGGGGATCGAACTTGGCAGGAAGGCGTGAACCTTGATGCCGGCTCGCGCCCCGTAGGCGGCGTAGGCCAGGGCGACGTTGCCGGTCGAGGCCACCACGACCTCCGGCACGCCGTGCTCGTGCAGGATCGACAGGGCCAGGCTCCCCTGGCGATCCTTGAACGAGCCCGTCGGGTTCTGGCGTTCGTCCTTCGTGTAGAGGCTGCCAAGCCCCAGCTGCCGGCCCAGCCGCTCGATGGCGATCAGGGGCGTTCCGCCTTCCCCGAGGCTGACGGCATGGCGGGCGTCTGCGATCGGCAGCAAATCCCGATAGCGCCAGAGGGAGCGTTCCGCCGACTCGCGTCGCCAGCTAGCTGCGAGCGTGGAATCCGGTGCGTATTGCACCTCGAGCTGGGGCGAGCCGCAGGACCCGCAGGTGGCCTGCGGGCGAAAGCTTTCCACGCGCCCGCAGCGCCGACACTGGAGGGAGAACCTGTTCATCCACCGCGCCTCCAACCCGCGTCAGTAGCGTAGCACGAGCGCCGGCTCCTTGCAGTGGGGCCGGGCTCCTGGCGGACCGGGGCCCTAGGCCTTTTGCAGTTTGAACGGGGCCCTCTGCGCGGTCGCTTCGCTGCGCAACCGGGCCCCGTTTGACTCATCGGGCTCGATCCATTCAAACCGGGAGCACTCTAGCCCTTGGCTTCTCCCCAGGTGCGGGAGGGGCGCAGGGCCGAGATGAAGGCTGCAACGACCAGGACTCCGGCCGAAAGCCAGAAGATGTGGGTCATTCCGCTTTCGAAGGATCGCAGGGCCGCCGGAGCCGTCGCCACGCCACCGCCCACCAGGAAGATCCGCATCATCTCTCGCGCGGGGATCTTCGCGATGGCCAGGGGGAAGGCCAGCGCGATGGCCACCATCTGCCCGGTGTTGTTGAGGACGACGCGGACGGCCGATGCCACGCCCCGGCGCTCGGGAGGTACGGAGGTCATGATCGCGCTGGTGTTGGGAGTCCCGAAGAAACCCGAGCCGGCGCCCTCGAGGATCAAGAAGCTAGCCAGGATCCAGTAAGGGGTGTCTGCTCGCAGGCTCGAGAGGCCCACGAGGGCGCCAGCCGACACGACCAGGCCCGCCGTCGCCAGGATCCGCGAGCCGATCCGGTCGGAGAGCCAGCCCGCCATCGGACCCGTCAGCATGAAGACGACCCCGAAAGGCGCCAGCATCAAGCCCGCCGTCAGGGGATCCTGTCCGTAGGGTCCCTGCAGGAAGAAGATGAGGACGAAGAGGATCGCTCCCCGGGCCAGGGTGTTGAGCACGAGGGCGACGCAGGCGAAGGAGAACAGCCGGTCGCCAAAGAGCTTGAAGTCGACCGTGGGTGAGGTCACCCGTCCCTCGACCAGGACGTAGAGCGGGAGGAGGATGGCGGACAGGGCCAGGAGAAGCCACGCGACCCAGCTCGGCACGAGCGGGAATCCGAGGACCGTCAGGGCCATCAAGAAGGCCCCCAGGCCGAGGGTGAACACGATGCCCCCAGCCCAGTCGAAGGGCTCGTGGCCCTGGCGAGCCAGCGGCTCCCGCAGCCGCGCCATTCCCCACAGCGTCCCGAACACGGCGAGGGGTACGTTGAATCCGAAAACCCATCGCCAGGACAGGGCCGTGAGCACTCCGCCCACGACGGGCCCGAGCACGAAGCCTGCCCCCAGCGCCACCTGGTTGACGCCGAGCCCCAGTCCGGTGCGCTCCTTGCGGAAGGCGTCGGTGACGATCGCCGTGCTGTTCGTGAACAGGAGGGCTCCGCCGAGGCCCTGCACGAGCCGGGCTCCGACGAGATCCCAGCCGTGGAAACTCGGGATGGCGAGGGCCGCCCACAGCGAACCCAGGCCGAAGATGGCGAAGCCGATGTTGTACAGGGTCTTGCGCCCGATGAGGTCCGCGGCGCGACCGATCATCGGTACTGCCGCGGTCGTGACGAGCTGGTAGCCGAGGATGATCCACATGATCGTCAGGAAATCCGCGTGCAGCGCGGTCATGAGCCGGGGAATGGCGATCAGCAGCGCCGAGCCCTGGGTGGCGGCCAGCAGGGCCCCGACGGTCGTCACCGAGAGGGCCTGCCAGGCGTAGCGGCGATCCTCCGGCGTCAGCGCGGCGGATTCGGGTTCACCGGCACCGGCGCCGACGGGGCCGGATTCCTGACCCGCCGACGCGAGCGAGCGTGGATCCGGATCTCGAGGAGGTTCCATCTTCGGCAGGACATCGTTTTGGACCGGTCTTCACAAGGCCTGGTCCCACCCGGGGGGCCGGAGCCCCACGAGGCCGTGGGAGCGAAAGCCCGTGCGGATCTGCCCGTGGCGGGGTGCGGACGCGGCCGTCAGGGCGTCTTGAGGTGGGCTGCGACCAGCTGTCCGAACGCCGTGAGCCGGCCACCTTTCTCGAGGTTGGGGACCGCCTCGCCCCAGTTCCAGGAGGTCCACGAGAGGCCCTTGTGGTCCATGTACTGGATCAGTTGCTTGCCATAGGCCACGTCGGCGTCGTTCCCCCCGAACTCCCCGACGTATACGGGATACCTGGAAGCCACGTTGCCGAAGGTCTTGTCCCAGAACTCCGGCCCGGCCTCGGGAACCCGGAGCGAGGGCCCGTATTCGTGGACCGAATACACCACGTCGGGGGCCTTGACCGGATCCGACAACACTCCCGAGAGGTTGGACGCGTACTCCGTGCCCTCGACGATGCAGAGCGAATTCGGGTTGACGGCGCGGATGTTGGCGATTGCCGCCTGGGCCCAGGGCTCGTAGGACTTCCACGAGATCCACTGCGGCTCGTTCTGGATGTCGTAGAGCACGCCGGGCTGTTTGGAGTACCGGTTGGCGAGCTGCCGCCACATGCGCAGGCTGTCGGAGTCGAGGCAGGGGAGCTGCTTGCCGTCGTGCCAGTGCAGGTCGAGCACGACATAGATCCCCTTGGCATTGGCCTCGGAGATGGCGCGATCCAGGTGCTGGCGATAGGTCGCATCGGACAATGCCCAGTCCTGGTTGATCGGCATCCTGACGATGTTGACGCCCATCTTGGCCAGGCGAGCGAAGGTCTGCGGATCCTGCTGGTCGCCGTTCTTGTTGTACTCGAAGCCCGACATGTCGACACCGCGCAGCCGGACCGGCTTGCCGCTGCTGGCATCGACGATCTGGTTGCCTCGGGTCGCGAGCCGCGGCAATGGGTGTGCGGGCGCCGGCAGAGGCTTGCCCAGCGGATCCCTCGCCAGGCCGGCGGGGGGAGGCGCCACGTCGGGGTCCAGGTGGCGATCCTGGAAGTTGAAGAGCGCACCCATCGTGTTCTCCAGGACCACGAATGCCGCTCGTCCGACAGCTGATGCGTGGAGGTCGTCGTAAAGCTTGTTGGCGCCACGGCTCACCCGTGTCATCGCGTCCGACGCGAGGCTCGAGAGGCTGGACTTGACGCTGGCCTCGGCTCGATCGGCCGCGCGACCGGCCAGGTCCGAGAACCGGGCCACATCCCGGGCCAGCCCGCGTGCGCTCGCCGGGCGGGCGAAACCGGGAGTCACGTATCCCGGGCGTCCCGACGCCGGTTTTCCGATCTGCAAGGCCGTGTACCCCTCTCTCCGCTCCTGCGTTTTTATCGAGATTCGATCCACCGGCCTTGCTTTCGGTCGCAGGATTTGCTCAGGAACAAAGCGATCCCTCCTGCCGGTCGGTACGCTGTGAGTTAATCCCGGGCTGCGCGTCCCCGGTGGACGAAATCGCACCTCGAGCGCGCCCCCCCGCGATGCAGCGGAATTTCTCGACAGCACGGATTGCACAGACAGGAGGAATCATGGAGTTCACCGTCGATACGCCCCTCGGCCAGATCGCCGCGGCGCGGCCGACCAGCATCGCTGTCTTCGAGCGCCTGCGTTTGGACTACTGCTGTGGCGGCCGGCAATCCCTCGCGGAGGCCTGTCGGCACGCGGGCCTGGCGGGGGAGGGGGTTCTCGAAGAGATCCTCGCCGCACCCGCAGCCGCTTTGCCGGGCGACCAGGAAGGCGTCGACTGGACCGAGCTCTCTCTGGTCGAGTTCATCGACCACATCGTGGCGACGCATCACGCCTACCTTCACGAGAATCTGGGGCCTCTGGTCGAGCTGGCCGAAAAGGTGGCGCGGGTGCATGGCGAGCGCCATGGCGAGCTTGCCGAGGTCCGCGACGTCTTTGCCAAGTTTGCCGGGGACATCGGGCCGCACCTGCGCAAGGAAGAACTCATCCTGTTCCCGAGTATCGCGCGGATCGAGGACCGTACGGCGCCGTTCCCCATCTGGCAGCCTATCGCGGTGATGGAAGCCGAGCACGACGAGGCTGGCCGCGATCTGGCCAGGCTTCGCGAGCTGACCTCCGGTTACGCCGTCCCCGAGGATGCTTGCTCGTCCTACCGCCGGTTGCTCGAGCAGCTCGCCGAGATCGAGAGGGACACCCTCACGCACGTGCACAAGGAGAACAACATCCTGTTCCCCCGCGCCCTGGCCGCCATCGACTCCTGAGCTGCGACATGCTTGGCAAGGAGCGCCCCGGGGAGTAGGGTCAGCTTGGAGCCCGTGGCGTCGCGGGAGGGCCGACCGGACCGGAGGCTTGGCCGCAAACGTTGATGAATTCAGAGTCGGAGTCCAAGATCCGGCGCGAGTCCGGGCTGCTCAGACTCCTGGGCCAGGTCAGCTTCTTCAAGGGCATAGACCAGGCGGCGCTCGACGAGATTCGCACGCAAGCGAGGCTGAGGCGGGTCGACAAGGACGGGTTCTTCTTCCACCAAGGCCAGCCGGCTTTGGCCCTCTACGTTCTGGTCGAGGGGAAGGTCCGGCTGGTCCAGATCTCCCCCGAAGGGCAGAACGTGGTACTCCACTTCATCTCGCCAGGCGAGCCTTTCGGTGGTGGGCCGGTGCTTGGCCATAGCGTGTATCCCGCCGCGGCCGAGGCGATCGTCCCGTCGATCGGCCTGTTCTGGGACGGTGACACCATCGGGCGCTTGCTCGACCGCCATCCCCAGCTCGTACGCAACATCTTGCAGGTCGTGGCGACCCGCTTCGCCGAGCTGCAAGACCGGTACCGGGAGCTCTCGACCGAAAGGGTCGAGCGGCGGATCGCCCGGGCCCTGCTCAGGCTGGCCAGGGCCCACGGCAGGGAGACGGAGCGGGGCCTGTTGGTCGAACTTCCCCTGTCCCGCCAGGACCTGGCCGAGATGACCGGCACGACGCTCTCGACCGTGAGCCGCATCGCGAGTCGGTGGGAATCCGAGGGCCTGATCGACAGCGGCAGGGGGTGGCTACTCGTCGCCAGGCCCGAGCCCCTGGAAGCGATCGCCGAGGAGTTGCCGTCGCCCCCCCATCCGGGGGGATAGAGCGGTTTCGCCTGGGCCGGCTCGGGCCCGGGGAGTCAGACGGGGCCCGGTTGCGCGGCCCCCCTGCCGCGAGGCGGCGTGCTCGCTCCAGGCCGTCTGGCGAGCGCGGGCGAGAGCCGCGCAGAGTTCAGGATGAATACCAGCTCCGACGTCACGTGGATCAGCGCGGCCAGGAGCGGGTTCAGGAACCCGAACCCCGCCAGGGCCATTCCCAGAGCATCCACGACCAGGGTGCCGCCGAAGTTGAAGAAGATGACGGCGCGGGTCCGCCGCGCGATCTGGATCGTTTCGACGAACTTCAACAGATCGTTTCCCAGCAGGAGAATGTCGGCTGCTTCCTGGGCGACGTCAGCGCCGGTTCCCATCGCGATACCCACGCTGGCCTGCACCAGGGCCGGGGCGTCGTTCAGCCCGTCCCCGATCATGGCGACCTTGTGCCCGGCTGCAACCAGCGCCTGGATCCGGGCTTCCTTGTCGGCCGGCAAGAGCTCGGCCTCGATCTCGGAAATCCCCAGATCCCGGCCGACGTGGCGCGCCACGGACCAGGCGTCTCCCGTCAACAGGACGAGCCGGTAGCCCGCCCGATGCAGTTCGGACACCGCGCGTGCGGCTTCCGGTCGCAGCGTGTCGGCCACGAGGATCCGGCCGAGGTATTTCCCACCGCGAGCGACCAGGACCTGGGTGAGGTGCTCGGCGCCGAGCAACTCCGGAATGTCCGCGACGCCGGTTTCGTCGAGCAGGGCTCGGGTGCCGACCAGGATCTCCTCGTCGCCGACGGCACAGCGGATGCCTCTTCCGGGTACGTAGTCGAAGCGATCTGGCTCGGGTGGCTTGCCCGTGCCGGCCCGTTCGAGGATTGCCGCGCCGAGGGGGTGCTCGGATCGCAGTTCGGCGCTGGCGGCGGCCTCGATCAGGGCACTGTCGCTCACGCCCACGGCCGGGCAGACCTCGACCACCGCGAGGTCTCCGAGCGTCAGCGTCCCGGTCTTGTCCAGGACGATCGTGTCGACGCCCGCAAGCTGCTCGAGGAAGAGGCCGCCCTTGACGATCGCCCCCCTGCGCGCCGCCTGGCCGATCCCGCCAAGCAGGGCGAGGGGGGTTCCGGCTGCGACGCCGCACGCGCCCGCGACGAGGATCACCGAGAGGGTCGATCGGGGGTCGCGGGTAAGCAAGTAGGTCAGCGCAGCGGCGGCCAGGGCGAAGTAGACCAGGTAGCCGGAGAGGCGATCGGCCGTCTTCTGGAGCGGAGCCCGGTTCTTCTCGGCTCGCTCGACGGCCTGGACGATCTGGCCGAACGCCGTATCGGGGCCGATGCTCGCGACCTCGACCTCGATCGCCCCGGACTGGTTGAGGGTGCCGGCATAGACAGCGCTCCCGACGATCTTCTCGACCGGTACCGACTCGCCGGTCACGGAGGACTGGTCGACGAAGGTCGTTCCTTGCACCACGCGGCCGTCGACGGGAATCCGTGACCCGGGTCTGACCAGCACGGTGTCGCCGGGAACCACCTCGGCAATGGCCACCGAGCGCGGGTCCTCCCCGTCCCGGACGACCACCTGGCGCGGCAAGAGGTCGACCAGATCGCGGATGGCCCGCCGTCCCCGGTCGACCGTGAGGTCCTCGAGAACCTCGGCGATGAGCACGAACAGTGTGATCACCAGGGCCGTGAAGGCCTGCCCGATGGCCAGGGCGGCCACCAGGGCGAGGGTCATGGACAGCTCCATCGTCATCCGGCGCCGGCTCAGGGCCCCAAGGGCCTCCTTGAAGATCGGATAGCCGCCGACCAGTGTCGCTGCGGCGGCTATCGCATCCAGGTGGGCGATCTGCGGCCAAGCCGAGAGCCACCGGGCCGTCAAGTCCTGCGGCCAGAGGTGGAACCAGGTGCCGGCCGCGACCAGGGCCACGGCCGCGATCCGGATCCGGTCGGATGTCGCCACTACAGGAGGGCGCGGGCTCTCGCCCGGCCTGGCGACACCGGGTCCTCTGGCGGCCGTGGAGCCGCGAAGTCCAAGATGAGGGGAGGCTTCCAAGGTTCGCCTTTCTTCCGACGGATCTGGCCCGGAGCGGTTTCGCCGAGCCGGGATCGGGCCCGAGGAGTCCAACGGGACCCGGTTGCGCGGCGCAGTGACCGCGCAGAGGGATCCGTTCACACCGAACCAGGCCCAGGGAAGCATACCGTGATTGGCCGCCAGGGGCCTCCCCTGGTCGGGCGGTTCCGGCAAGGGTCCGATCGCCCCGGACGGGATCGGTACCTCGAGCCAGCGCTCTCCAGGACGGCCCGCGCACACGCTGGATAAAGGCCATGGAGATGCGCTGGCGAGGCCACGGGGTACAACTCGGTTCGATGCTGGATGACGAGATTCCCCCCGTTCGACCGATCTCTCCGATCCGTCCGGTGATGGCCGTGCGGGGCCCCGAGAACTTCCAGAACGTGCGGCAGCTCCTGGTTCGCGGGGAGCGGGCCCGGATGCGTCTGCAAGGGTATCGCCAGCGGCTGCAGGCCAAGAGGCGGGCGCCCCTGGATCGTCCGCCGGGCCCGGCGGACAGTGCCGAAATCTCTCCTCTCCCCCTCGGTACGGACCGGCTGGACGAGAGCATCCTGGCGTACGAGGAAGCGGCCTGGCGCATGCAGCACCGGGGGGCCCGGCAGCCCGGGGGCGATCCGCCGTCTTGATGCGCTCCTGGCCAGAGCGGAGGCCGGAGGGGAACGAGGGGAGTTGACGCGAGCTTCGAGCTGGATTATTATTTGCTAGTGGCAACAATTGCTAGGGGCAAGCCAGAGGAGCGGCGCACCGGGGCCTTGATGGCCAACCTCATGCGCCTGCGGTCCTGCTGCGATCGGCTCCAGTCCGGTGTCCACGCTCAGGTCAACCTGGGCGAGACCGAGTTCGGTTTCGTGGCAGCCTTCCCTACCGACACGCCGACCTCGGCCGGGGAGCTTTGCCGGGCGGTGGGACTTTCCGCCTCACGCGGCAGCCGCGTGATCGACGGACTGGTGCGCAAGGGCATCATCCAGCGCCAACCGGATTCCCACGATCGCCGCATCAGCCTGCTCGAACTGACCCCTGCTGGCCGCGAGATCCAGGAGCATCTCCGGACCTGCGTGGACAGCTGCGAGCATTCCCTCGCCAGTCAGCTCACGGGAGAGGAGCTCCTGGCGGTGGAGGAGGCCATCGCCCTCTTGCTCCGTGTCATCGATTCGGTGCACCCGGTATCACCTCCTTCCGCCGATTCTGTCAGCGGTGCTAGCGAATAACGTTCAGGAGTAAGAATGACCGTCACAAACTTGGCCATCGGGGCCGTTGCCGTCGTCGGCTACGTAGCGATCCGTCGGATCCTGGCTCCCCGCGCCAGCCTGGCGCTTGTCCAGGAGAAGCTCGCCGCGGGCGCGCTCGTGGTGGATGTCCGGACTCCCGCGGAGTTCAAGAGCGGGGCCTACCCCGAGGCGATCAACCTGCCCCTGCAAGAGCTTTCGTCCGGGATCGGCAAGCTCGCGAGGGACAAGCCGGTCGTGCTGTACTGCCACTCGGGATCTCGGGCCGCGCTGGCGGCGCGGATGTTCAAGAAGGCGGGCTTCCAGGACGTGACCAACGCCGGCCCGCTGCACCGCTTGCCGCACTAGCGGCCCAAAATTCCCTGCTCTTGTTTCCGCAAGAGCTTGCAAGGGAGGTCTTCTCGTGCCCGACTGTCAGGAACTCCTCTTGGACCCCGCGCATCGAGGGACCTTGAGGCCCGGCACGTGGTTCGAGGTCCCGGGGCTTCCTGGGCGCTATCCGCTGTCGGTCTACCTTCCGGCCGGCTACGATCAGCACCCCGAGACCAGCTACGCGATCGCCGTGCTCTTCGACGGCCAGAACCTGTTCCACGATGAGGGTTCGTACCTGGGAGGCTGGCGCCTCCACCAGCTGCTCGACTGGCGGAACTGCCAAGGTGACATGGTTCCCGTCGTGCTGGCGATCCACACCGAAGGCTCGCGGGAGATCGCGCTCTCGCCGTGGTCGACCGAGTCCGTCCCGGATGCCCGGGGCCAGATCATGGCGGACTGGATCGTCGAGGCCCTGCTTCCGCTGGCCCGTTCGGAGTTTCGCCTGAAGCCCGGGCGGGAGAATACCCTGATCGGTGGATCGTCGCTCGGGGCTCTCCTGTCGATCTACGCCTTCCTTCGGCACCCAGGCGTGTTCGGAAGGGTCCTTGCGATGTCGCCGACCCTGGGGATCGAGCGCGGGGAGCACGGGCGCATCTACGACCTGATGGAGCAGAGCCCCTTCCCGGAGGGATCCCGCTTCTACCTCGACGCGGGGGGGATGGAATGCCCTTGCGGGCACGTGCTCCGGCATGCCGACGAGTTCGTGGACATCTTCCGGGCGCGGGGGCTTCAGGATGGGGTCGATTATCTGTTCCGGCCGGATCCCCAGGGCAAGCACGAGGAAGAGGCCTGGCGGTTCCGCCTTCCCGGAGCGATGCAGTACCTGTTGGCGTGAGGTTTTTGATCTCCGGCTGCGCCGGCAATGACTTGAGAGGGGCCGCAGCCCCTCTCAAACTCGCCCTGCTGCGGGCAAGCTGCTACGTCGCTACGCAGTCGAGGCGGCGAGGTTCCTGGCGCGGGAAGGCATTGACAAGGCGGCCCTTCCGGGTTACTATTTGCTGGTAGCAAATATTGCTACAGGCAAGCATTGTCGCAAGGTCTCGCAGAGGCGTCCGATCGCCTGGCAGGACCCGGCGGCCGCACACCAGAGCTGGAGAGGTCATGACCCCATCCTATCCCGCGCCCCTCTTCGAACTCGCCATCAACGAGCGCTATGGCGAGCTGGCGGAAGGATCGTGCTGTCTGAGCTGTGGTGGCGCCATCAATCTGGCCGCGCCGCAGCCCGGGGAGGTGTGCCTGGATCTCGGGAGTGGCCGGGGGCAGGATGTCCTGCGGCTGGCCGAGGCGGTCGGGAGTTCCGGATTCGCCTATGGAGTGGATCTCACGCCTGCCATGCTCGAGACCGCACGCCGGACGGCGGCCAAGCTGGGCGTCGAGAACGTCAAGTTCATCCAGGCCGAACTCTCGGCGATCGACCTGCCATCCGGGAGCCTCGACCTCATCATTTCCAACTGCACCATCAACCACGCAGGGGACAAGCTCGCCGTCTGGCAGGAGCTCTTCCGGCTTCTCAAGCCCGGGGGCCGGTTCGTGGTGAGCGATATCTACTCCACACACGAGGTCCCGGAGCCGTACCGGAACGATCCCCAGGCCGTCGCGGAGTGCTGGGCGGGCGCCGTCACCCGGCCCGTCTACATGGCCACCCTGGAACAGGCGGGTTTTCCCGGCGTGCGGGTTCTCGAGGAGAGTGCTCCGTATCCCAAGGGCCAGATCCAGTGCGTCAGCATCACGCTCAAAGGATTCAAGCCGAAGTCCTAGCTTCGGGATCGCGCCGGCCGCAAGAGGCTTTTGCCGCTGTGTTCGACCGCCAGCTTTCCGCTGCATTCATCCTGCGTCTTGGCCGGCAGTCCGGCTTTCCAGTCACGTGCAAGCGCGTGAGGAGCGTGCATCGCGCTCCAGTCTCAACAGAAAAGGAGGTACCTGTCATGCAATCACTCATCAAGACGTCGGGCGCGACGGTCGGGCAACCGCAGGCCCCGGCTTTGGCTCAGTGCTGCGCCAAGCAGTCGCGGGCCGTGGCTGGCTGCCACGATTAGGCCGTTCCGATGATGGTCAAGCCTGGCGAAACTGCGGCTCTCGAACCGTCCCGGCACAACATTGTTGGCGCGGTTCCGGGATCTCCCAGCTGGTTCATCGTGAACCCCCTCTCGAGGCAGGCGGACATCCTGTCCGCCGAAGAGGCCGAGGCACTGCGCACCGGCACGATTGTCGACGCGGCCGCCTGGGCCGGCAAGGGCTACCTGGTGGATCCCGAGGCGGAGCGCAAGCGGTTCCGCCAGGCTTACCTCGATGCGCTGGAGGCTCGCCAGAACGACGAGGTCCAGCTGTTCTTCGCCCCGTGGTACGCCTGTAACTTCGCCTGCAGTTATTGTTATCAGGCGCCTTACGAGGCCTCCAGGAAGCCGCTCGACCCGGCCGTCGTGGATGCTTTCTTCGCTCACGTCCGCACCGCATTCGCCGGGCGCCGCAAGTACGTCACGCTCTTTGGCGGCGAGCCCTTGCTGGCAGGCCCGGCGCAGCGCGAGAGCATCACGAGCCTGGTCCGGGGGACTGCAGCCGCGGGACTGGATCTGGCCATCGTGACCAACGGCCACGAGCTCGAGAGCTACCTGCCGCTGCTCGGTGAGGCGCACATCCGCGAGCTCCAGATCACGCTGGACGGGCCCGAGGCGGTGCACGACAGCCGGCGGCCCTTGCGTGGCGGAACGGGCAGCTTCCGGTCGGTCGTGCGGGGCATCGATGCGGCCCTCGAGCAGGGGTTCCCCGTCAATCTCCGCGCCGTGGTGGATCGGCAGAATCTTGAGGCGTTGCCGGCCCTTGCCGAGCTCGCCCGGGAGCACGGCTGGATCGGCCACCCGCTCTTCAAGACCCAGCTCGGCCGCAACTACGAGTTGCACCACTGCCACGGTGCGCCCGGTCAGCTCTACTCGCGTATCGAACTCTACCAGGCGCTCTACCAGCTCATCGGCGAGCACCCGGAGGTTCTGGATTTCCACCGGCCTGCGTTCAGCCTGGCGCGGTTCCTGTTCGACAACGGCGAGCTCCCGGAGCCGCTCTTCGACAGCTGCCCGGCTACCAAGACGGAGTGGGCCTTCGATTACACCGGTCAGATTTATTCGTGCACGGCCACGGTCGGAAAGGCCGGTGAGTCCCTCGGAACCTTCTATCCCGAGGTTTCGCTGGATCGGGAGGCCATCGCGGCCTGGGAAGATCGCGACGTCCTGGCCATCTCGGCGTGCTCCACCTGCAACCTGCAACTCGCCTGCGGCGGGGGCTGCGGGGCGGTGGCCAAGAATCGCACCGGCAGGATCGCCGAACCGGATTGCCGACCGGTCGACGAACTGCTCGGACTGGGCATCGCGCTGTATGGCGCCAAGGAAAGGATCCTTTCATGAACGAAAAGATGATGGAGATCGACGCCAGCCGCTTCGACGAGCTGGTACTCAAGAGCGACAAGCCCGTGGTGGTGGATTTCTTCTCGACCGAGTGCGCGCCGTGCGAGGCCCTGGCAACCAAGTACGAGGGCGCGGCCGAGCTCTACGGCGACGACATCCGCTTCATCAAGATCTTCCGGCAGGGCAACCGCGAGCTCGCCGCCAACCTCGGGGTGACCTCCTCGCCCAGCGTGATGTTCTATCGCGACGGGCAGAGGACCGGCGAGTTCCTCACGGGCGGCATCAAGCGGGCGGACCTCGAGCGCAATCTCGACGGGCTCCTTTCTGCCGATCGGGTCGCGACCTTGAAGGCCCGCCGTCAGCCGCGCCGGACCGAATGCGATGTCCTGATCCTCGGTGGTGGACCCGCCGGGCTCACGGCCGGGATCTACCTGGCGCAGGCGCGGCTTCGCACGATCGTCGTCGACATCCAGATGGCCGGTGGCAACGTCGCCATCACGCATACCGTCTCCAACTTCCCCGGATTCCCCGAGCCCCAGCCTGGCTGGGCGCTGGCGGATCACATGCAACTGCAGGCCAAGAACGCTGGCGCCGAGTTCCGCGAGGCGGTCGACATCACCCGCATCGATCTCCACAAGAAGGAGATCGAGATCGACGGCCTCGAGACCATCCAGGCCCGGAGGATCCTCGTCGCCACGGGATCGTCGCCACGGCCACTGGGCATCGTGGGCGAGCGCGAGTACAAGGGCCGTGGCCTGAGCTACTGCGCCACGTGCGATGCCAAGTACTATCAGGATCGGGACGTGATCGTCATCGGGGGCGGCAACTCCGCCATCGAGGAGGCTCTTTTCATCACCAAGTTCGCCCGCAGCGTCACGATCGTGCACCAGTTCGATCACCTGCAGGCCAACAAGACCGCGCAGGAGAAGGCCTTCGCCAACGAGAAGATCAAGTTCGTCCTGGAGCACGAGCCACGGGCCTTCATCGCCGAGGGGCAAGAGACGGTCAACCGTGTCGAGGTCGAAGACCTCAAGACCCACGAGCGCAAGGTCCTGGCAACCGATGGCGTGTTCATCTTCGTCGGCATGCAGCCCAACCTCGAGGGGTTCGCCAACGCGTTCGAACTCGACAACTTTGGCTACGTCAAGGTTGACGACGCCATGCACACGAGCGTCCCGGGCGTGTTCGCCATCGGCGATGTCCGGAGCAAGCGCTACCGCCAGCTGACGACTGCCGTGAACGACGGGACGATCGCCGCGATGGCCGTTTCGAGCGAGATCGAGGCGGACGCCCCGGCCAAGCCAGAGCTCGCGGCCGCAGGACGGTAGGCCGCCCATCCCGGATGACCCGGTCCCCGTCGCCTGCTGGCGGCGGGATCCGGGTCATCCCGGCCGACCGCCGCCCCCATCGCGATCCCGCTGCGGGGCCTCCAGAGGAGAACTTCGATGCTTGAATTCAACCTGCGCAAGACCCATCTGGTCTTCGTCGGAGGGTTCCTCGGGGCCGGCAAGACGACGCTGCTCAGGTGCGCCGCCAAGCTCCTCACGGACGCGCAGGCGGATGTTGGCCTGATCACGAACGACCAGGCCGAGAACCTCGTGGACACCCAGATCCTCTCCGCTGCCGGGGGCTCGGTCGAAGAGGTCGCCGGGGGCTGTTTCTGCTGCCGCTTCGATCAGCTCCTCGACGCCTCCGATCGCCTCATCAAAGAGCGCGATCCGGACGTGATCCTCGGCGAGCCGGTGGGGAGTTGCACGGACGTTTCGGCCACCGTGATCGCGCCCCTGCAGCGTCTGCACGGCGATCGCTTCAGCGTCGCTCCGTTCAGCGTGCTCGTGGACCCGCGCCGGCTTCGCCAGGCCTTGCGGATGTCTGCGTCCGAGCGCGGGTTCTCCGAAGACGTGGTGTACATCTTTGCCAAGCAGCTCGAGGAGGCCGAGATCGTGCTCCTCAACAAGACCGATCTACTGGAACCAGGCGAGCTTGCCAGTTTCGAGGCGCTGCTCAGGGAGCGGGCTCCGCAGGCACGCCTGTTCGCCATTTCCGCGCTCACGGGGGAAGGCGTGGCCCCCTGGCTCGAGGCGATCGGGGTCCTCGGGAGCGGTCCCAAGACCGAGGCCCATCCGCAGATCCTCGAGGAGATCGACTACGAGCGTTATGCCGCCGGAGAGGCGGAGCTGGGCTGGCTCAATCTGACCGCCGAGCTCGATGTCCCTGGCGGATTTGCCAGCCGTGACGTCGTCGATGCCGTGCTCCTGCCCTTCGGCGCTGCGGCTCGCGAGGGCGGATTCGAGGTTGCGCACGTCAAGCTCACGCTGGTCAACGCGGACACCTTCTGCCACGCCAACCTGGTCTCGACGGACCGCCCGCCGGCCATCCGGGGTGCGGCGACCTTCGCCGGAGGGAGCACGCGTCTCATACTCAACGCTCGCGTTCCCATGGCCCCCGACGAGCTGGAGGTTGTCGCCAAGGGCGCACTGGCCAGGGCCCTGGGACACGCCGGAGTCGTATCCATCCGCCAGGTGCGCAGCCTTAGCCCGGCCTATCCCAACCCCACGCACCGCATGGCGGTGTAGGGCGGTTTTGTTGGGTCTTTTGCTGTGTGAACGGGTCCCTCTGCGCGGCCGCTTCGCGAGGGACTCCTACGCCCGGACGACGACGCCGATGGCCGTCTCCTGGAAGTCCAGCTGGGGGAGGTGCTTCTGGGCCGCGCCCAGGGCCCACTCGCCCTCGAACAGCAGCACGGGCCGCTCGCGGATATCGAGCACGACCATGCCCACGCGCTCGGATCGCAGCCAGTCGGTGTCCACCGGGGCGCCGTCCTTGCGGGTGATCCAGCGGGCGAACCGGAAGGGCACGCCCTCGAGCAGCACGTCGACGCCGTACTCCAGGTTGAGGCGGTACTTGACGACCTCGATCTGCAGCTGGCCGACCGCCCCGAGGATGAGGTCTCCGGCCCGTCCGTGGGGGGGACGGTAGAGCTGGATCGTGCCCTCCTTGGCGAGCTGGTCCATCCCGCGGGCGAGTTGCTTGCGCTTGAGGGGATCGATCGATACCAGGCGGGCGAAGTGCTCCGGGGCGAAGCTCGGGATGCCCTCGAAGTTGAGCCTGGTGCCGCCGGTGAGGGTGTCGCCGATCTCGAACAGACCGGGATCGTAGGCGCCGAAGACGTCGCCCGCGAACGCCTCCTCGACGATGCGGCGTTCCTGGCCCAGAAAGTGGGTCGGGTTGGCGAGACGGAGCTCGCGGCCGGTCCGGATGTGCTGGATCTTCATTCCGCGCTCGAAACGGCCCGAGCAGACCCGCACGAAGGCCACCCGGTCGCGGTGCGTGCGGTCCATGTTGGCCTGGATCTTGAAGATGAAGCCGGAGAATTCGTCGGTCGTCGCGGCGATCATTCCCTGGTCCGTACTGCGCGACCGCGGCGGCGGCATGAGCTCGCAAAAGGTGTCGAGGAAGGGTTGAATGCCGAAGTTGTTGATGGCGCTTCCGAAGAACATCGGCGACAGCTCTCCGGCTTCGAAACGCTCGCGATCGAAGCCGTCGCCCGCGGCATCCAGGATCTCGGCCTCCTCGCGGAGCCGGTGGTACCCCTTGGAGCCGAGTTCCTGCTCGAGGAACGGGTCGTCCAGGCCGCTCACCTTGACGGGGGCCAGCTCGGATCCGCGGCTCGCGCTCGAGCCCGCGTGCGACTCCTCGAAGAGGAAGACCTTGCTGGCCAGGCGGTGGTACACGCCCCGGAACACGTTATCGCGGTAGATGGGCCAGGTGACCGGAAACACGCCGATACCCAGCACGCTTTCCACCTCGCCGACCAGCTCGAAGGGATCGCGGCCCGGGCGATCCATCTTGTTGACCAGGGTGAAGATCGGGATCGCCCGTTGCCGACATACCCGGAAGAGCTTGCGGGTCTGATCCTCGACGCCCTTGGCGCAGTCGAGCAGCATGACGGCCCCGTCCACCGCGTGCAGCGTGCGATAGGTGTCCTCGCTGAAATCGGCATGGCCCGGCGTGTCGAGCAGGTTCATCTGGAGGCCGTTGTACGGGAACTGCAGGACGCTGGTCGTGATGGAGATACCGCGCTCGCGCTCCATCTCCATCCAGTCCGACAAGGTGCCAGCGCGCCCGCGCTTGGCCTTGACGGCGCCGGCCAGGTGGATGACGCCGCCATACAGCAGCAGCTTCTCGGTGAGCGTGGTCTTGCCTGCGTCCGGATGGGAGATGATGGCGAAGGTTCGACGCCGATCGATCTCCTGGACGAGGCGGGAAGGACCCAGAGGTGCGATTGCTTGCATCATTCTCGGTGGCGGGATCCTCCTGGCGCGATGGCTGTGCCGCGCAACCGAGGCCCGATTGATGCGCTGACCGTACCGTCAAGACGGCTTCCAGTCAAGGCCACGGCCCGCGGGAGCCACCGGATGGGGGCCTGCCATCCGGGTTCGGGCCCCCTCAACCACCGACCCGAGCGGATCCTGGCGCCGGGGCCACGTTTCCTCCCGGGGCCGGGCGGTTCGGGTCGTAGTCGTTGGTCAGGATCTTGATGTTCTTGACCGGGTGGATCTCGGTCCAGCCCGAGTGGAAGATGTCGTAGGTCCAGCGGCCGGAGATCTCGACCAGCGGAGTCTTGCCTTCGGCCGCAAGCTTCTGGAGGGTCTTGAGCTCGGGCATGAGACGGGCCCGCACGTTGTCCTTGACCTCGCAGTGGACGGCGCCGTCCTTGGCCATGGATCGTGCTCGCGCCGACATGTTGGGATCGTCGTCCTTGACCAGGCTCATGGGGGCCGGGCGGTAGCGCCCCTTGTAATTGAGCACGCTGCGGTCGGCGGGCAGGGGAGCGACGTCGATGTCCATGTCGCCGTCGACGTTGGGCTTCTCCTCGGGGGCGACGACGTAGCCGAGGATGGTGCGATCCGGGTTCAGATCCGGCATGAAGGGCTGCTTGATCCAGGTGAAGACGTGCGCGATGCCCTCCCAGATCCCGTTACCGATGCGCTGGAAGAAGTTCGGGCTCTTGGACAGGTGCGCCATCGGCTCATCCGGGTTGAGCGACGGAATCTGGATCGGCAAACCGGCGGACGCGGGTGTCGCAGCCTTCTCCATGCCTGCGGACAGCACCGCGGAATCCGAGGCGAGAGTCGGAGCCGAGGCCTTGGCCTTCGGCTGCGTCGTGGCCGGAAGCTGGCCCTGGACCGGACGCTTGGTGACGGAACTTCCGGCAATTGCCTTCGGCATGGAACCCTCTCTCTCCAATCTGCGGCACCTGCCGCCCGGTGAGGATATCGTCGCCACCGTCCGGATCTGACTTATCGATGGGTTAAGGATTCACTAAGTTAGCCGCTTGCCAGGAGGGGATGCGGGCTTGGCGGGGGGCGGGCTGGATGCTGGCGGATGCTGGACTGTTTGCTTCGCTAGCTCCGGAGTGGGACGATGGCTCTCGATGTCGAGCCGTACAGCCGCCCCTGAACCCGGATGGTTTCCAGCCGCCTTCGACGTGTTCATGGCACCCCTGGAGCGATTCCGGTTGCGTCGCATCCGCTCTGAGATCCTGGGCCAGCTCCACGGGAGGGTCCTCGATGTCGGGGTCGGAACCGGCGCAAACCTGGGTCTCTATGCCCCGGATGCGCGGGTGACGGCCATCGATGTGGATCCAGGCATGCTGGCCAGAGCCGCGATGCGTCCCGAGGCTGCCGGCGTGGAATTGCTCCGGATGGACGCCGAACGGCTGGATCTGGACGACAAGAGCTTCGACGTGGTCCTGTCGACCCTGGTCTTTTGCGGAGTCTCGAAGCCGGAGCGCGCCCTTGCCGAGGTGTACCGCGTCCTCGT
Organism: bacterium; assembly: GCA_021781555.1. Classification (GTDB taxonomy): domain Bacteria; phylum Cyanobacteriota; class Sericytochromatia; order S15B-MN24; family VGJW01; genus JAJXWQ01. Next base: position 16,347 of record JAJXWQ010000022.1, on the reverse strand, counting down.
TCCCGGCGGCAAGCTGGTGATGATCGAGCACACGCTCGGCCCCAGCAAGGTTCTGAACGCGATCCTGCGCGGGCTATCGGCCTGGCTGGGACCACGCTACGGAGAGTATTTCGATCGCCCCATCGCCAGGCTGGTCGACGGCGCGGGCTTCGCTTCGGTTTCGAACCGGATGCTGGCGCTCGGGACCTTCCAGCTCATCGAAGGGATCCGCCCGTTGGAGTCGTCTGCACGATAGCTTGCGGCTTGCGCCCGGCGTGAGCGTCCGGGTGGTGTCGGCCGCCAGGCCGAGTCGTGCGCCTACCGAGGCTCGAATTCGCCCTGGTAAACCAGCTAGAGTGCTCCCGGTTTGAATGGATCGAGCCCGATGAGTCAAACGGGGCCCGGTTGCGCAGCGACGCGACCGCGCAGAGGGCCCCGTTCAAACTGCAAAAGGCCTAGAGTGCTCCCGGTCCTACTCGCCTATGATCTTGACCAGCACCCGCTTTTCACGCCGCCCGTCGAACTCGCCGTAGAAGATCTGCTCCCAGGGACCAAAATCGAGGCGGCCCGCCGTTATCGCCACCACGACCTCCCGGCCCATCACCTGGCGCTTGTGGTGGGCATCGCCGTTGTCCTCCCCGGTGCGGTTGTGGTGGTAGCGCTCGGGGCTCGGATCGTAGGGCGCGAGCTGCTCGAGCCACCGCTTGTAGTCCGCGTGCAGGCCGGGTTCGTCGTCGTTGATGAAGACGCTCGACGTGATGTGCATGGAGTTGACCAGGCAGAGGCCTTCGCGAACACCGGATTCCCGCACCGCGGCCTCGACCGCAGGGGTGATGTTGCGGAAGTCCATGCGCTGCGGGATGTTCAGCGCGATTTCCTTGCGGAAAGATCTCATGCTCGCATCCTAGGGCGCAAAGCCGCATCGGCGCAAGAGCAGCGGCGACAATTAGCCTGCTGCGTTATGGAAGTCTTCCTGGCATACTGAAAGAAGTGGATCCGAAGGTGCCCGAGTCTGCGGAGCAGATCGGCGAGTTGAAGAAGCTACTGCGTCAGGCCGTGGCCGAGCGCGATCGCTTGTGCGAGGAGGTGGAAACTCTCCGCAAGGTGGGGCGGGCAGAACCCGCAGAGGGCCCACCGGCAGAGGACGGAGCGACGCCGCTGGGCGGGGGGGAGCAGGGGCGGGCCATCGTCGAGGCGATCGTCACGACGGTGCCGACCGCCATCGCGTACCTGGATCGGGAGCTCGTCTTCTTGAGGAGCAATCCGGCGCACTGCAAGCTCCTCGGATTGCCGGCCGAAGCCATCATCGGTCGGAAGGTATCGGAGCTTCCGACCGAGATCGAGAAGGCGACCGAGGCCGATATGCAGACCGTCCTGAGCAGCGGCCAGTCGATCCATCGGTCGGCGATGCCGTTCACTCGCACGGGCGAAGGCGGCGCCCCGAGGCCCACCTACTGGGACTTCACCTTCATCCCGGTGCTTCGGGAGGAAGAGGTCGTCGGCCTCATCGTCGTGGCGGATGATGTCTCGGACCGCGTCGATGGCGAGCGGTTGCAGCGCGAAAAGATCGAGGCGCTCCGGCAGGCCGATCGCCTCAAGGACCAGTTCCTCGGCATCCTGTCCCATGAGCTACGCACCCCCATCAACGCCATCACGGGATTCGGCAGCCTGTTGACCGACGAGATCGCGGGGCCCCTCAACAAGGCGCAGCACGAGTACCTGGAGAAGATGCTGACCGGAGCGGACACCCTCCTGTCCCTGATCAACGACCTGCTCGACATGAGCCGGATCCAGGCGGGGAAGTTCGAGCTCTTCAAGGATCCGATGCGGTTCGACGCGGCGGTGCGTCATGTGGTCGACTCCCTGGCCCCTTTGGCCGGCAAGAAGGCCCTCGAGGTCCGCGACGAGGTTCCGGAGGATCTCCCGGACGTGATCGCCGATCGCCAGCGTGTGGTGCAGATCCTGACCAACCTCGTCGGCAACGCCATCAAGTTCACCCCTGTGGGGGGGCGGGTGGTCGTGCGCGCGCGCATCGAGGCCGACCACTTGCGCTGCGAGGTCGAAGATACCGGCATCGGCATCGCGCCGCGGCACATGGCGAAGCTCTTCAACCCCTTCACCCAGGTGGACATGAGCAACACCCGCCAGGCGGGTGGCACGGGCCTGGGACTCAGCATCTGCAAGGCCCTGGTGGAGGCGCACGGCGGCGAGATCGGTGTCACCAGCCACGTATCGGGTGGATCGATCTTCTGGTTCACCCTTCCCCTCGAGGGGTCGCCACGGCCCGCGGGCGCCGACGCTGGCTCGCCAGGAGCTTAGGGACCGCCCGGTTTCAAGGAATCGGGCTCGAGGAATCCGGGGGTGGTGGACGGCGCGACGTCCGGGACCGGAACCTGCGGCACGCGGCGGCTCTGGACTTGCGGCGCCTGGCCTGCGGAACCCTGGCTCTGGGTGGTACTGACCGGCGCGTTGTGGGGGACCGCCCCGTCCAGGTGCGCCGGATCGCTGGCAGCCCGCAGGTCGCCATGGGCCCCGAGCCAGGCGGTCATCGCGGCATCGTCCGCCAGGTTGGCAGCCGTGGCGCAGCCCGACAGCAAGACGGCAAGGCCGGCGAACAAAGCCAGCGTTTTCATCTCCTGCGTCTCCTCCCCGGCTCCGAGCCTTAGGCCTTTTGCAGTTTGAACGGGGCCCTCTGCGCGGTCGCTTCGCTGCGCAACCGGGCCCCGTTTGACTCATCGGGCTCGATCCATTCAAACCGGGAGCACTCTAACCGGTCTATCGCCATCTCTTGGCAAGAACTTGCCCGCAACGGGGGCGGATCCGGGGCGAGTCGCGTTCGGAGCCGTGCGTCGAGGTCGAGCCGATCACAGCGAGAGGGAGCCAGCGAAAGCCGGCTCCCTCGAGGCGTGATGGCAGGCTGGCGGGTCAGGCGGTGGCCTTGTCCCGAGCCTCCTTGGCCCGGCTGACGAGCTGGGCGAACGCGGAGGTGTCCGACACCGCGAGCTCCGCCAGGATCTTGCGGTTGATCGTGATCTCGGCCTTACGCAGGCCGCTGATGAGCTGGCTGTAGCTGATGCCGTTCATCCTCGCCGCAGCATTGATGCGCTGGATCCAGAGCTGGCGGAAATCGGCCTTGCGCTCCCGGCGGTGCCGGTACATATAGCGCAGGGACTTCATCACGGCCTGGTTGGCTGTGCGGAAGAGCCGGCTCGTGCCGGCCCGGAATCCCCGGGCGAGCTTGAGGACCTTCTTGTGCTTGCGGCGGTTGACATTTCCACGCTTGACGCGCATGGGCTGAACTCCTTATCAGGAAAGGCGGCGGACCGGAGCCGATGCTGGCATCGGCTGTGAGCCTCGCGGTGCCGAAAAAGCTCTAGCGGCTGTGCTTGACGTAAGGCAGCGCCTGGGTGACGCGATCGATATCCGCACTCGATATCCCCTGCTCGTCCAGGATGCGACGCAGACGGGTGGTCGGTTTCCCGACGATCAGGTGCTTGCGGAAGGCGGTGCGGCGCATCAACTTGCCAGAACCGGTCAACTTGTAGCGCTTGGCGGAAGCGCGATGCGTCTTCATCTTGGGCATGGAACGACTCCTAGCGAAAAGGGGTATTACCGGGGTGCCCGTGGGGGCGGGATTCTGATCTAGGGCCTGGCTTCGGTGCGCTCGGTGGCGGGGGACTCGGCCTGGGATGTACCCTCGGCGCGCTCGGTGGCAGGGGACTCGGCCTGGGATGTGCCCTCGGCGCGCTCGGTGGCAGGGGATTCGGCCAGGGGTTTGCCCTCGGCGCGTTCCTTGGTCACGCCCTTCTTGGGTGCGAGGATAAAGAACAGCGTGCGGCCCTCTTGGCGCGGATCACGTTCGACGTTGCCAATCTCGGCAACGTCCTTGGCGAACCGCATCAATACGCCGGCTCCAAGGGCCTGGTGCTGCATCTCGCGACCGCGAAAGCGAATCGTGACCTTGACCTTGTCGCCGTCGAGGAGGAACTCCTGCACCCTGCGCAATCTCACCTGGTAATCGTGGTCGGCGATCTTGTAGGACAGGGTGACTTCCTTGAGGCTGGAAGTGTGCTGCTTCTTGCGGGCTTCGCGGTTCTTCTTCTCGGTCTCGAACTTGTGCCGCCCGTAATCCATGATCTTGCATACGGGTGGCTGGGCCTCGGGAGCTACCAGCACGAGATCCAGGCCGCGCTCCTGGGCGATGCGGATCGCCTCGCGCAGGGGCAGGATTCCGAGCTGCTCTCCCTCCTCGCCGATGGCCCGAACTTCGCGCGCTCGGATCCGCTCGTTGAGCAGGACAGTTTCCTTGAGAATGGTGTTCCTCGCTTTCCTTGGGCTCAAAAAAAAGCAAAGCAGGCGGATGGTCCACCTGCTCGACACCAGGCTCGGCCAGTCGGCCGAGGCGATGATGACCCGAAACGCACTCCCCGCAAAGGGGGCGGCAGTCAGGTGAGAAGGCGGACCTTCTGCTTTCCGAACCAGGAGTCTACCGGTGCCCGAAGGTCTCGTCAAGGTTGCCTGCGCCAAAATCGCCGTGCTAGACTTCGGGCTCACTCCGCGGTTCGTTGCCTTCAGGAACCACTTCTTGCCCGCCATCCCCCTCGATCAGACCTGCGAGCGCCTTTCGAACTGGAAGGACGGGATCGTCGGTCTCGCCCGCGATCTCATCGCCATCTCGAGTCCATCGGGCGCCGAGGGAGCCTTGGCGCGTTTCCTGGTCGAGAAGATGCGCGAGCTCCAGCTTGCCGACGCAAGGATCGACGCGGCTGGCAACGTCGTAGGCCTGGTCCGAGGGCAGACGCCTGGGCCGACGATGGTTCTGGCCACGCACCTCGATACCGTCGACCCCGGCGAGCGCGCCCTCTGGGAGCACGACCCCTTGGCGGGCGACATCGCGGACGGCTTCCTGCACGGCCTCGGGGCCGCCAGCAACAAGGCGGCGCTCGCCGCGCAGGTCTTCGCGGCGGCGGCCTTCGCCCCCGATCTTCTGCCCGCGGGGAACCTGGTCGTGGCGTCGGTGGTGGCAGGCGAGCCGAGCGGGAGTCTCGGCATGCAGGTCCTCTTCGAACGCACGCTGCCCGAGCTCGGGATCTCGCCCTCGGCCGTCGTCCTGGGAGATCCTACCGGCCTGTCGCTGTTCGTGGGTCATCGCGGACGAGCCGAGATCGAGATCGTCACTTTCGGCCGGACGAGCCATGCCAGCGCTCCGTGGCTTGGACTCAACGCCATCCACAAGATGCAGCCCGTTCTGGGGGGCATCGCCGAGCTCGCGACCGCGTTGCCAAGCCATCCCTTCCTCGACAAGAGCACGATCGCCGTGACCGGGATCGAGGCCGCCCCCGGGGCGCTCGATCGCGTCCCCGATCGCTGCGTGGTCCGGGTCGACCGTCGCTACCTGCCTGGCGAATCGCTCGATACCGTGGTCAGCCAGCTGCGGACGATCGTCGCTCGCTGTGCGGCGCAGGATCCCGAGTTCCAGGCCGAGGTCCGGGTCCGGTCGGCGGAGGAGCGGACCTACACCGGCTTGGCCCGCAGCGTTCCCCGGGTCATGTCGCCCTGGCTCTTGCGCGACGACCATCCCCTGGTCAGCCGCGCCTTGGCCGCTCTGGCGAGCGTCAACCAGGAGCCGGGCATCGACAAGTGGTTCTTTTCCACCGATGGTTCCTTCACCGCGGGTGGGCTTGGCCTGCCCACCATCGGCTATGCTCCGGGCCGGGAACGCTATGCCTGCACACCGTACGACCGCGTGCTGGTGGACGACATCTTGCGGGCGGCGATCGGCACCGCGGCGATCATCGCCTCTCTCGAAGACGCACCAAATGTCAGATAAAGCTTCCTTCCTCCCGCCCCGCTGCGAGGGCCTGGCCCTGCTGCGGGATTCCTCGGTCGTGTACCGGAGTCCTTCGCTCCTGGAAGCCCTTTCGGACTTCGACGAGGCGCCCGAGCAGGCGGGTCACGAGCGTCTGGAGAATCTCTTGGCGGATCCCGAACTGCAGGCGCTGGTCGCTTCCTTGAAGGACGGCCGCGGCGAAGCGAGCCTCGAGTTCGCTCCTGCCTGGTGGCCTGGCCAGGTTCTCGGCGTTTCCGCCTACGAGAGCGATTGCGGCACTCTCGTGGCCGTGCAGAACCGCACCCTGGTGCACCGCTTGGCCAACATCCAGCAGGAATTCGTCGCCAACGTCAGCCACGAGCTCAGAACCCCCCTGACGAGCATCCGCATGGCCGCGGAATCCCTTCAGATGGGGGCGATGGCCAACGACAAGCTGCGGGCCAAGTTCGCATCGAACATTCAGCGGGAAGCGGAACGGCTCACGCGCCTGGTCAACGAGTTGCTCGTGGTGGCCAACCTCCACGGTCGCCCGACCTTGCACCTGACCGAATTCGGCCTGCTCGATCTGGCCCAGGAGGTCATCGGCACGCTCGATCCCCATGCGGACCTGAACCACGTCCAGCTCAAGCTCGTTGCGCCCCAGGAGCTGCCGATGGTGCGCTGGGATCGCGATCGCATCCAGCAGGTGCTCATCAATCTGGTCGACAACGCGATCAAGTTCACTCCGGCTTCCGGAACCGTCACCTTGGGGCTCGATCCCAAGCGGGATCGCATCGAGATCCAGGTGACCGATACGGGCATCGGGATCCCGGAGATCGATCGGCCTCGAATCTTCGACCGCTTCTATCGCGTGGACAAGTCCCGCAGTCGCGTCACCGGCGGCGTCGGGCTCGGCCTCTCGATCGTCAAGGACATCATCGTGGCTCACAAGGGCACGATCGAGGTGGCGTCCGTGATCAACCAGGGAACGACGTTCACCATCGTTCTGCCGGTCCACGCCGACTGATCGTCCGGCGCCGTCGTGACAGCATCGCGGTCTCCGGTTTTCGGTTAAGATGCGGTCCATGGATCGGTTGGAGACAACGGCAGGATTGCGGTCGAAGGGTTACCGCGTCACGCCCCAGCGCGAGCGGATCCTCGAGGTCTTTCACGACCTGGCTCCCGGCACGCACCTGTCTGCCGAGGAGCTGCACCAGCGGCTGCGGAATGCGCAGCCTCCGATCAGCCTCGCGACGACGTATCGCACGCTCCACCTCCTGGCGACGCTGGGCCTGCTCAGAGAGCTCGATTTTGCCGAAGGGCACAAGCATTACGAGCTCCATCGCGGTGCGACCGACCACCAGCACCTGGTGTGCGTGGCCTGCTACACGCCGATCGAGTTCACGGGGGCAGACGTCGAGGATGCGGCCCGAGCCGTTGCCGAGCGCTACGGGTTCAAGGTCCTGGACATCCAGCTCAAGATCCACGGCATCTGCGCCGCCTGCCAGCGCCGCGCGGCCCAGGACGCCGAGGAATGAACGTGAGTTCGCCCGGGGCTTCCCGGCCGGTTCCGCCAGACTCGGGGGGCGGAGCGAGGGGCGGGTCTACCTGGCGAACGCGGCGGTCACGAGCTGCGGCGCTTTCGATGGGGTCCAACCTGTTCCTGACGGTCCTCAAGCTCGCCATCGGGCTCCAGATCGGTTCGATCGGCGTGATCTCGGAGGCGGTGCACAGCAGCGTCGATCTGGTGGCTTCCGGTCTGGCGTTCCTCGCGATCCGGGCGGCGGCCAAGCCGGCCGATCACGACCACACGTACGGCCACGGGAAATACGAGAATCTGTCCGGTCTGGCGGAGGGCGCCCTCATCCTGGTCGCGGGAGTCATCCTGGCCGGGGAGGCCGTGCCTCGCTTGCTGTTGGTCGGCCGTCCCCCGCAGGTCGGGCTCGGGTTGGTGGCGATCGGTGCCTCGTGCGTTCTCAACCTGTTCGTGGCGTCCTACCTTCACCGGGTGGCTCGCGAGGAGGGATCGCCCGCTCTCGAGGCGGATGCCCAGCACCTATCGTCCGACGTCATCACCGGCGCGGGCGTGCTGCTGGGCCTGGCCCTCGTCCAGTTCACCCATCTGGCCTTGTTCGACGGCTTGACCGCGCTGGTCGTGTCTCTCTGGATTTTGCGCATCGGCTACCGGATCGTCGCGGCGGCACTGGCTTACCTGGTCGATAGCTCGCTGCCCGCCGAGGAGCTTGCCGAGGTCGAACGGATCTTGGATGCCTTCGAGAAGGATCTCCTGGATTGGCATGACCTCAAGACCCGCAAATCGGGCTCCCATCGCTACGTGGACGTGCACCTGGTGGTGCCTGGCGATATCCAGGCCAAGGAGGCCCACCGTATCGCCAACGCCATCGAACGGGCTCTGGTCGAGCGGTTCTCCGGCGCAAATGTCATGACCCACGTGGACGTCGCGGATCGGCTGCCAGACGGTCGGATCGTCGTCTCCGACTGATTCGATCATTAAACCTTCGTTAGATCCACGTCAGATCCATCGCCCGACCGCCGATTGACTAGGCGTAGACGTCGGTGCCTGCTGCGTCGAAGCTTGGAGTCCCCCCGCACCTCCGGGCAGGTGGAATCGCCTCGCTTAACGGGTATAAGACAGCCGGGGAACGACCTTAACCTGACCTTCGCCACTGCTTTCCAAGCGAAGCCGGCAAGGGGTCGAACGTCTCGAGTTTCAGAACGGGCCTTTTGCGCCGGTGGCGCACCGGACCCAGGTGGTGCTTGGCTTAGGAGAACCGTCGAATGGGCAACAAGATCACGGCTGCATCGCCCACGCCTGCCCCTACCACGCAGGCTGCGCCTCCGCAGAAGAAGAGCGGCGGCGGCCTGTTCGGGTTCATCAAGGACGTCTTCGTCGGTGGCGGCGAGGCCGCCCTCGGGATGGTCGAGGGCCTCGGGACGATGGTCACCCATCCCATCAAGACGGTCGAGGGTCTGGCCTACGGTGTCACCCATCCGGCCACGCTCTACCACGCCTTCGTCGACCCCTTCGCCGAGGCCGTCGCGTCGGGTCATCCCGGCAAGGCGCTGGGCATGGGCATCGTCGACGTAGCCTCGTTCATGATTCCAGGTGCTGGCGAGGCCGGCGCGGGTGCCGACGCCGCTGACGTCGCGTCGGTGGCTGCCAGGGCCGCTGACGCGGCCGCCGCCGCCGGCAAGGCCGCCGACGTTGCCGGGGACGCGGGTAAGGCCGCCGATGCCGCCGTAGCCGCCAGCAAGGCCGCCGAGGTGGCGGCGGATGCGGGCAAGGCCGCCGATGCCAGCAAGGCCGCTGACGTTGCGGTGGATGCCGGCAAGGCCGCCGATGCCGCGGCTGCGGGAGGGGATGCCACACGCTTCGCCGCCCGGCTCGCCGAAAAGCCGATCATGACCCGGGCCGCTCAGTCGGCCCTCGCCGACGCCAAGATCTCCTCCAAGATGGGCCAGGCCGCCCTTGATGCCGCCCACCAGGCCTACTGGGACTCTCGGGCGGCAGGCGAGACGGTCGATGCGGCCAAGGCTGCCGCCGCCGCCAAGGCCGCCCAGATCACCGGCCTGGCTCAGGATTCGGAGGCGGTCACCAAGATCGTCGGTGGGGCTCGCCTTGCCGGAGCCGCGACCGATACCGCCACGTGGATTGGTCGGACGGACTACGTCGAGCGGCCCCTGGTGGCGGGAGCCAAGGCTGTCGGTGGTGCAGCCGATCGCGGTATCGCTGCCGTGGGCAAGGCCGGAACGTACGTCGCCCAGTCGGTCAAGGCCATCCCGGGTGAGGTCAGCGCCGCGGCGTCCAAGATCGGCGATATCACGATCAAGGACATCGTCACGGCTCCGATTCGCATTCCGTTGGTCGCACTGCGGAGCGTCAAGAACATCCTCGGCACCGCCCTCGATGCCACCAAGACCGAGGTTGCGGCGGTGGGAGCGGATGCCAGCAAGGCGGTCGCCGACGCGAGCGAGGCCGTGGGACAGGCGGCCCAGGATGCTGGCAAGGTGGCCGAGGATGTCGGCAGGACTCCTCTCAATGCCATTCCGGGGGCGATCGGTCAGGGCGTGTCGAAGGTCGGCGACCTCCTGTCGGCTGGCCTCAAGGCTCCCTTCAAGCTCGCCGGAAAGGCTGCCCGGTTCGCGATCACCCATCCCAAGATCGTGGCTGGCGCGGCCCTAGCCGGAGAGATCGGGATAGGCGCCCTGGCGATGGCCCAGGGGGCTGGCAATCCCAATGCGATTTCTGACGCCCAGGTCCAGCAGATCGCCCAGCAGTACGGCCTCCTGCCCACCAAGCAAAATGTGCAGGCCTTCCTCTCGGAGGTCCAAGGCTATTCGGGCAACGCGATTGGCCCGGACCAGGGAACCCCCGATCAGGTCAAGCAGCTCCAGACCGTCCTGGCTTCCCTGGGCTACGCCGTGAACCCGAGCGGGAAGTGGGATACCGCCACCGCCAATGCCGTCGTCGACTTCAAGAAGGAGAACGGCATCACGCAGTCGTACAAGATGGCCGACGGCAGCCCCGCGGTCAACGAGTACGTCGACGAGAAGACGGCCAACGCGATGGTCGCCGCCCTCAAGAGCGGATGGCACGCCGGCCAGTCGGCCTCCGGCACCTCGGGTTCCAGCACGGGATCCACCAGCTCGGGCTCGAGCACCACGTCGAGCACGGCCGCAACGGGTAGCACCACGGGCTCATCCTCCAGCGTGGCTTCGACCGGAACCACGACCGGGTCGGCCTCCGCTACGGCTTCGACGACCTCGACCACGGCCAGCACCTCGCCGGCGGCACCGAGCACCTACATGGTCCGCAGCGGCGACACCCTTTCTGCGATTGCGGCCAGGGTGCTCGGGAGTGCCAACCGCTGGCCCGAGATCTACGATCTCAACAAGGGCGTCATCGGTTCCGACCCCAATATGATCCGGCCGGGAATGGTGCTCCAGTTGCCTGGATCGACGTCCAGTGCCACGGCCTCGGCCAGTGCCACGGCCTCCAGCTCTTCGACGTCAACGGCTGCGGGTTCGTCCGCAGCCCCGCAGCTCTCGAATCAGCAGGTCGCGAGCCTGGCCAAGGAGTACTCGCTGGATCCCAGCCGGGCCAACGTCGAGGCCTTTGCAACCGAGCTCTCCGAGCTCCAAAGCAATGGCTTGGGGCCCAATGCCGGCGACGCTCAGGGCATCTCCAACCTCCAGCAGGCGTTGAGCCAGCTCGGTTATTCGAGCGTCAAGGCCACCGGCAAGTGGGACGACGCCACTTCGAATGCCGTCATGGACTTCAAGGAGAAGCATGGCCTTCACGAGTCGTACAAGCTCAGCAACGGACAGTGGGCGGTCAACGAGTACGTCAACGAGGCGACCGCCAGCGCGATCGCCCAGGCTCTCACGGCTGGCCAGGACAAGTAACCCCAGCGGTCGGCCCCCCGGAGTCCTCCGGGGGGCCGACGGAGCTGGTTCTCTTTCCGGCGCGTCTCTCCCAACGCCGACGCTTCTCGTGCGCCGGCAGCTCGGGGCCGCCGTGGCGCTCTTCTCCAGGCGCGAGCATCTTTACCTGGACTTATCCAGGGATTCATCGCCAGATCAGAAAGTTCGGCTCGGTGACGGCGATAACAGTCAGTGGAAAAAAGAGCACCGCAGATGTGGAGACCGGCCGGAGCCGGAGAGCGCTGTAAAGAAGCTTTTTCCGAAGGTTTCGTGAGGAGGGTTCCGATGGGTATCTCGACGACCAGCGCCGTTCGAAAGAACGCTGCGCTCACCGCCCCGGCCGCGGCTTCTGCCGAGCAGGCAACGGGCGCCGTGGCGCAGGCAAATGCTGCGGCTGTCACCCAGGCCGGAGGCGATCCCGCCGCGAGCGGCGCCAGTTCGGCCGCCGCGACCCCTGCGACGACCGAAGCTTCCAAGTCGAGCGGCGGCCTGTTTGGATTCGTTTCCGACGTGTTCGTCGGCGGCGGCGAGGCTGCCTGGGACATGGTCAAGGGCGTGGGGACGATGATCGCCCACCCCATCAAGACCATCGAAGGGCTCGGCTATGCCGTGACGCATCCCGCGGCCCTCGTTCACGCCTTCGTCGATCCCTATGCCCAGGCCATCGCCGAGGGCCGCCCGGGCCTGGCTCTGGGCCGAGGCATCGTCGAGATCGGCTCCTTCTTCATCCCGATGGGCGGATTCGGCGGAGCGAGCGCCGACGGCGTGGCATCGGCTGGCAAGGCCGCCGAGGCCGCCGGTGACGCTGGCAAGGCCGCCGAGGTCGCCGGTGACGCTGGCAAGGCCGCCGAGGTTACCGGTGACGCTGGCAAGGCCGCCGGGGTCGCCGGTGACGCTGGCAAGGCTGCCGAGGTTGCCGGGGGCGCTGGCAAGGCCGCCGAGGTTGCCGGTGACGCTGGCAAGGCCGCCAATTTCGCGGCTCGCCTGGCGGAGCAGCCCATCCTCACCAAGGCTGCCCAGGCCGCGATGCAGGAGGCCGGAATTTCGGCCGACGTCGGCAAGGCTGCGTTGACCGCCGCCCACTCGAGCTACTGGGAGTCCCGGGCCGCTGGCCTGAGTGCGAAGGCTGCCGAGGCGGCTGCCGCCTCGAAGGCCGCCGGGATCATGGGGGTGGCCGAGGATTCCGAGGTTGCCGCCAAGATCGTGAGCGGCGCCCGGCTGGCCGGAGCGGCCGTCGATACCGGCGAGTGGATCGCCCGTACCAACTTCGTCGAGCGCCCGCTGGTCGCTGGCGCCAAGATCGTCGGGAGCACGATCGATTCGGGCATCGTCGCCACCGCCAAGGCCGGCCAGGCCGTCGCGGATGCCGCCTCGGCAACCGTCGCCAAGGTCGGTGCTGCCCTGAGCGATCTCGGTGACATCACCGTCGGCCAGATCGTGACGGCCCCCGTGACGCTGGCCGTCGATGCGGGCAAGGCGGTCGCGGTGGGTGTGACGAAGGTTGCCGACGAGCTGGGCAGCGTGACGCTCGGTGATATCGTCGAGGCTCCGGTCCGCGCCGTGCAGGCGGGTGCCAGGGCCGTCGCCGCTGGCGCCGAGGCGGTTGGCGGGATGACGATCGGAGACATTCTTTCGAGCGCCGTCAGGCTTCCCGGTACCATCGCCAAGGCCGCGCTGGCCAATCCGGCAAGCCTGGTCAAGCCGCTCGCGCTGGCTGGCCTGGCCAACAGCCTGGGCCAGGGGGCCCTCGCCGGAATCGCCCCGGCCCCGGTGGGCACCAGCAACTCGAACCAGACGAGCGGCGCCCCGTCAGATCAGCAGGTGCAGCAGATTGCCCAGCAGTACGGTCTTGAGCCCACGGCTCAGAACGTTGCCAACTTCTTGTCCGAGGTTCAGAGCTATGCCAAGAACGCCATCGGGCCCGACAGCGGTACGTCGGACCAGGTGAAGCAGCTTCAGACGGTGCTCCGGGCCCTCGGCTACGACGTGGATCCCAGTGGCACCTTCGACGACAAGACGGCTGCGGCTGTCGTCGACTTCAAGAAGGAAAACGGCATCCACCAGTCGTACAACATGGCCGACGGCTCTCCTGCGGTCAACGAGTACGTCGATTCGGCTACCGCCCAGGCGATGGTCGCCGCGGTCAAGGCCGGCTGGACGGCCGGACCGAGCAGCAGCGGTTCGAGCAGCTCGACGTCTGCCGGTTCGGCACCTGCGGCTAGTGGCTCGACCAGCACCAACTCGGCCACCTCCTCGACGCAGTCGACCGCCGGTTCGACCCCTGCGGCCAGCGGTTCGAGCAGCACCGACTCGGCCAGCGGGTCTGCCCCGGCTCCGACCACCAGCACCCCGGCCACTCCTTCGACGCAGTCTACCGCCGGTTCGACACCCGCGGCCAGCGCCTCGACCGCCACCCCCTCGGCCAGCGGATCTGCTCCGGCTCCGGCCAGCGCCAATCCCGCGCCGGCGGTTTCTTCCTACACGGTGACGGCGGCCGACCGCCAGGGCGGCCTCTGGGGAATCGCCGCACGGTTCCTCGGCGACGCTGCCAAGTGGCCCGAGATCTACGCCCTCAACCGGGACATCATCGGCCCCGATCCCAACGTCCTGCACGTCGGCGAGGTGCTCAAGATGCCGGCTGACGCCCAGAACCTTCCTGGATCCAGCTCGGCAGTTTCGGCGGCTTCCACGCCCGCCCAGCCGGCTTCCACGCCTGCGCAGCCGGCTTCCGCGCCCGCGCAGAATTCGAGCCCGGCGTCGCCCGCCTCTGCCAGCAGCAGCCAGATGACCGACGCCCAGGTCTCCCAGATCGCCAAGCAGTACGGTCTGGCAGGCGATCGAGGCAACGTCGAGGCCTTTGCCGCCGAGGTCAACGGCTACCGGAATTCGGCAATCGGGCCCGATGCCGGCACCAAGGACGACATCACCAAGCTCCAGCAGGTGCTCGAGCAGCTTGGCTACACCGATGTCAAGGCCAACGGGTCCTTCGACAACGCCACGGCCAACGCCGTCATCGATTTCAAGCAGAAGCACGGCATCCACCAGACCTACAAGCTCGCCAACGGCAACTGGGCCATCAACGAGTACGTCGATGAGAACACGGCCAACGCCATGGCCGTCGCCGTCTCGGGTGGCACCAACGGTAACTAGAGTGCTCCCGGATTGAATGGATCGAGCCCGATGAGTCAAACGGGGCCCGGTTGCGCAGCGAAGCGACCGCGCAGAGGGCCCCGTTCAAACTGCAAAAGGCCTAGAGTGCTCCCGGATTGAATGGATCGAGCCCGATGAGTCAAACGGGGCCCGGTTGCGCAGCGAAGCGACCGCGCAGAGGGCCCCGTTCAAACTGAAAAGCTCCACTTCGATCCCCCCGTTCGGTTTAGCCCGTTCCCGCGACCTCGGCTTCGAGAGAGGAGCCAGGCGGTTGGGAACGGGTTAAATCTTGAACAAGTCGGTCAGAAGCAGGCCGGTTTTCCGTATAAGGCTATTGGGAGCCCGGGGGTTCCCCTGACGGAGGAGCGGATGGTCGCGAACGTAGGGCTGGGCGGACCCAACAAGGGTCAAGCCGCGCCTGCGGACAGGCTGGTCCGGGATGGGCAAGCCAGCGCGGACCTCACCCACGAAGCCATCGAGTTCGTCCCCGACGTCTTCATCGGTGGTGCGCAGGCGGCCTGGAGTATGGTCTCCGGGATGGCCAGCATGGTTCTCCATCCCATCCGGACGGCCAAGGGCCTGTACTTCCTGGCCAGCAAGCTTGTTACCCAGCCGGGTCCCACACTCCACCTCCTGGGCCAGGCCATCGTCGACCCCTACATCGAGGCTTGTCAGTCGGGACATCCCGGCCGCGCCGTGGGTATGGGCCTCGTCGATATCGGGTCGCTGTTCATCACCCCGGGCGAGGTGGTGAACGTCGCACGAGGCGGCGCAGCGTTCGCCAGCGCGGCGGTCCATGGTCTTTCCGCAGGAGAGGGCGTTGGACTCGCGCTCAAGGAAGCCTCGGTGGCGGGAACATACACGATGAAGGCGACACAGGCCGCACGGGATGCCGAGCGCCTTGCCGAACTTGGCCACGCCGCCGAGTCGAGCCAGATGGCCCTCTACGCGGACGATGCGCTCGGAGTCGCCAAGCTCGCGACCACCGGGAGCGCCGATGCCGTTGCAGGCGCGGTTGCAAAGATCGCCCCGGAAGCGACCGTCAGCGTCGCAGGAACGGCGATGACCTACGCCAATTTTCTCTCGTACAGCCGCAAGCTGGTCGGACTCCGGGGCCTCCGCAGCCTCGGCATGCTGACCGGGCGAGTGCCCAAGGGCATCTACTCCGTGGCATCCGATGCCCAGGAAGCCTCGGACGCCACGGCCGTCGCCGAGAAGGTCCTGGCTGGCGGAGCCAGCCGGCCCAACTTCCTGGCCCAGATCGGGCGGCAGATGGTGCGCAATCCCCAGGCCTTCGCCTTGGTCACGCCGGCGATCGGACTCGTCCCCGATACCTTGGGCCGGATTGGCGCGCTTCCCAGGAACCTGCCCGCGGGCAAAGCCCTTTCGCCCGCCACGGCCGCGACGATTGCCAGCAAGTACAACCTCGAGGATACCGTGGCCAACGTGCAGGCCTTTGTCGACGAGGTCTCCGGCTACCAGGGCACGACGATCGGTCCCGACACGGCAAGCAAGCAGCAGATCCAGGAGCTCCAGGCATTGCTGCACGTTGCGGGCTACAACGTGGAAGTCTCCGGTACCTGGGATACGGCGACGTCGGCCGCGGTCATCGGCTTCAAGCGGGACCATGGCATCCACCAGTCGTACAAGATCGCCAACGGGCAGTACGCCGTCAACGAGTACGCGGACGCCAACACCATCAACCAGCTTCTGGCAAAGGTCAACGACCCCACGTTGAAGCAGTCGGCCTCCAAGACGCTGGAGCCGGTGCGAAAAGCCTAGCGCACTTCGTCCCGGACAGGCCTCGGGGCTTGGGGGTCAAACGGGGCCCGGTTGCGCAGCGTAGCGACCGCGCAGAGGGACCCGTTCAAGGGTCTGGAGCGGTTTGTCCCGGACAGGCCTCGGGGCTTGGGGGTCAAACGGGGCCCGGTTGCGCAGCGTAGCGACCGCGCAGAGGGACCCGT
>JAJXWQ010000021.1 GCA_021781555.1 bacterium | reverse complement strand
CCTGCCGCACCTGGAGCTCCCGCCCGGGGAGTGGGGGGCCGCGTGATAGCCCGCCACGCCCGGGCGGCGGTCTACTGGCTCATCGTGGCCCTCGTCTTCGCCATCGTCCTCGTCGCAGTCTTCAGCCTGTGGTTCCGTTCCGAGAAGACGCTGGACATTCACAGTATCCGGAACCGACGCCGGGAACTGTTCTACTGGGCGACCGTGCTGGCGACCTTCGCCCTGGGAACGGCAACGGGCGACATGACGGCGTCGACCTTGCATCTGGGCTATCTGGCTTCGGGCCTCTTGTTCACGGTCCTCTTCGCCTTGCCCGGATTCCTGTATGGGGTGTTCAAGGCGAACGATGTCTTTGCCTTCTGGTTTGCGTACGTGATGACACGTCCTCTCGGCGCTTCGTTTGCAGACTGGTTCGGAATGCCGCACTCCTACGGTGGCCTGGGATACGGTCGCGGCCCGATCAGCCTGATACTGACGGTCCTGATCGTGATTCTGGTGGGCTACGTGAGCCTGACCGAGCGAAACGGGCGGCGAAGCTCCGGATCCTCGGCGGGGCTGGCTCTCAGGGCGCAAGACCGGTCCCTCGATCATGCCGAGCCTTCGCTGGTGGACGGGATTCCAAACGACTGATCGGCGCGAGCCGTCGTGGTCGACCGGCGCCACGAAGCCGGAGCTCTCCGCGCGCCACCAGGCCAGCCCCGGGGCCCTGCGAACTTGGCCGGGCGCCGGAGCCGACGCCCGATCGCAAGCCTGTGTTATAAACTATGATCGGGCAGACTTTTGTCATGGTCCGGGAAAACCGTGGACCAGCGATCCAGGCGAGGCATCCGGATCATCCAGCGGCGGAAAGAGCCCTTCCCGAGCGCGACGAAAGGTAGGTCGCTGATGTCCAGCTTTCGTGCGAAATCGTCCGCCATCGGCCCGCTGTTCGGAGCGGCCGTGGTGAGCGCACTCGGCGGCTGCCTGGGGTTGCAGGGCCTCTTCGATCCGACTCCGTCTCCCACGCCCAACGGTAGCTGCGCCTCGCACCAGGTGCAGCTACCGGCGCCGATCTTTCACCTTGATGCTCCGGCGACGGTATCGGCCGACACCAGCTTTCCGATCACGGCGTGGGTTTACACCGGCAGCGGGTCCTGGGGCTTCTCTGATACGGCCATTCCAACGTCCTTCCAGGCCTCGGTCGATGTCTCGGCCCACTCGATCACGGTATCCGGGCAGGTCACCGCGACCCAGGAAAGCACGGCCTCCGGCTGCGCCATCCCCATGCTTGCCGTCTTGCCCGGTGCCGCGACCGTCAGGATTCCGGCGGTCCTGCCGGCAGGAACCTATTCGGTCGTGATCGCCTCGGGGAGCTACTTCCCGCAGGCTCCCGCGGGTGGCAATCCCTTGGCCCCGCCGGGCGGATACCCTACACCTTCGCCGGCGACGGTGGTGAGCGTCTGGTCGCCCACGGCATCGGTAACGGCGACGAACCTCACGGGTCCGTGGCTCTTCGGCCAGTCCAGCGAGCCCTCGCCCGGTCCGGTACTCGCCTGCAATCCCTTCGAGGTCTGGGACCTGACACAGACGGGGACGACGCTGCACGGCAGCGTTCTTGCTTGCATGGGGCCCTGCTCCGCGTTCACCGAAGAGACCGCCGGGACCAACGCCTCCGGCTCGGTGACGCTGACCGGAACCGCCAAGACGGATCCGACGGCCACCGGATCTCCGGTGACCTACTCCTTGCAGTTCAACCCCGCCACCCAGCACCTGGTCGGGACACGCAACTCGCAGCCGTTCTGGGCCGCTCCCTTCATCCCGAAGCCCGCGTCCGTCTGCGGGCCCGCCCCCGTCTGAACCGGCCGGGGCGAAGCCGCGCAGGCGTCATGAGGGCTCTTGGTTCGAAAGGATTGACCGGCCAAGCCGAGATCGACGCCAGCTGCGTCAGCGACGCCGCAGGGAACGTGCCAGCCGTCAGGCCAGCAGGCCCTGGTTCACGACTCGATTCTCGAGTCCCCGGAACCTCTGCGCCAGGTTCTGGGCGATGCGCAGCAGGACCAGGGGCTGCGCGGCGATGAGGGTCTCGGGATCCTCGAAGACGATGAATTCCGACGGCTTGGTGACCCGGATGCTGGCACCTCGGGGCCGGGACAGCAGGAAGCTCATCTGCCCCACGATGCTGCCGGCCTCTTTGTGGACCTCCATCACGCGCCCCTCGATCAGGGCCTCGATCTCCCCGGACAGGAGCATGTAGAGTTCGCGGGAGTTATCCCCCTCATGAAAAAGATATTCGCCCGGGGCCAGGGAGATTTGTTTCGACATCTTGTTACCAATGCCTCAGCAGGAAGTTCGGACCTCGTTGGATTCTACCCGACCCTTACTTCACCGTTATCTCGGTCGAATACGGAGATGATCCGTTCAAATCGCCGAGACATCGCCTTCAGTACATGTAAATCTCGATTAAGATTGCTCTCGGGTCGAATGGATCGGGCCTGGGGACTCAAACGGGGCCCGGTTGCGCAGCGCAGCGACCGCGCCGAGGGACCCGTTCAACAGCGGCACAGGCTCTCGCCAGGATCGGGGCCGGGACGGGACGCGGATCCGGTCGCTCGTCACCACCAGCAATCCGTAGTCGGCCGCAGGGACCGGGCTATCCTTGCCGTGAGCAGGTCGAACCAAGGCCGCTCGTCAAAGGGATAGGTGATCCACAGACCCAGCCAGCGATCGCACTTCAATATCTGCTTCTCGTAGAAGATCCGGAAGTGCACGGTGGACCCGCTCAGGACGAACCAGTCGTGGTGGAGGACCTGGTCGGTCACCCGGCAGCCCTTCAGGTCGGCGAGCGCGGCCGCATACCGGCCTGGCACCGTCTCGTCGAGCGCATTCCAGCTTCCCCAGACCACCATCTTCGACCTTCCGTCCGCCGATACGAAGGCCTGTCCATCTCCATCTGCGGCCTCTCCCCGAGGCACGAGGAGGGCCGGCGGAAAGGACACCGCGTAGCAGAACCGCGCGTTGACGTAGGTCGAGAGC
The DNA here is from genome assembly GCA_021781555.1 of bacterium. Lineage (GTDB taxonomy): Bacteria > Cyanobacteriota > Sericytochromatia > S15B-MN24 > VGJW01 > JAJXWQ01. The sequence continues at coordinate 41,353 of JAJXWQ010000021.1, read as the reverse complement.
TTCACGATCCGGGGCCGGATCGGCATCGACCTTCCGGGGCCCGGGGCGATCGTCGTGACAGCAGCGGCTACTGCCAGGACCGCAAAACCCGTGCAGACCTGGCGGGACCGCTTCTTGAGGGGATCCATGCGCTGTCTCCTGCGCTCGCGCCGACCGGCCAAGGCGAGGTCGAACCCGACCCTCGCATCCGCAAGGATAGATCCATGGGATCGGCGATCGCCTCCCTTAGAGTGCTCCCGGTTTGAATGGATCGAGCCCGATGAGTCAAACGGGGCCCGGTTGCGCAGCGAAGCGACCGCGCAGAGGGCCCCGTTCAAACTGCAAAAGGCCTACTGGCCATCACGAGGTAATGGCTGACACTGCCCGCTCGCCCTCGCCGTGGCACGCTGGATCCACCAACAGACTCGGGAGCTGGCCGTGGAGCAACTTTTCCTCGATCCGATCTTCGGACCCAGGTTCGACCTGTTCATGAAAAAAGGCGACAGGCCGTTCACACGTTCACAGTACCTGGATCTCGACCTCGCAGCGGCCGAACGCCGGGCGGCGACGGTGCGGACCTGGGGCTACGAGGTCGAACTCCGCAAATCCGGGAAACCGACCCGGCGAGCTGGCGCCCTCCGACCTCGCGCCTGGGCCACCTGAGGGCCTCCTGCGATTCGGAATCGCCAGGCTTCGCCAAGGGCTCGACCTGGCAAACGGACGTGGATTGCCGCCAGAGGCCATGGAGCTAACCTGATGCCCATAGTCAAAAAAGGGGGGGGAATCATGGCCAGGAGACCGCAGGAAGGACCACGCGAGCGCGATCACGAGGATCGCACTCGGCGGGAGCGGGAGGAGTTCAAGGGCGAACACCCGCGCAGCGGAATGACCGACGCGGAGGCCGAACACGAGGGCGGCCAGCGGGTGCGCGAGCTGATCGAGGAGGGCAAGGACCAGGAATCCGAGGAGCGGTAGCTCGGAGGGTCCAGGGCGGCGGCCAGTTTCGGGAAGGTCCTTGCGATCGGGGGATGCCGCGGTCGATCGGCCGGGAGAAGGGTGCTCGACACGACTTAATCGATCTGGGTGCGTTGGTTAGCCTTGCGTTAACCGAATCGGTAAGTTCCGGGGCGAAGTAGGTACTATCCCAGGTGCCAGCTTTGGGAAACCACATGGCTCTTCAAGCTGCCCCGACCCCGTTGCGCTCCCGGAAGAACTTCCCCGGCCCGAGCCGGGCGGCCTCGCCCGGAGCCCTTGCGGTTCCCGCTCGCCCGGCGTCAGCGGGGAAGCAGGCAACGGCTCTGCCGGGCTGGCCAGCACCGGCGAGCCCGGGCGGCGCAGGCGGGGGCCCGAGTTACCGGGTCCTGCTCGCCGGGCTCCACGCGCTCGTCGCACCTTCCGGTACCGGCGCCGGTTCGCCCCCGGTGGCCGCAGGCGGGCCTTCGGCCGAACCAGAGCTTTGCGAGGGCGCGTCCGGGCAAGCGGTGAGGACGCTGCAGCAGCGGCTGCTCTCCCTGGGATTCGACCCCAAGGGCGTCGATGGGATCTTCGGACCCAACACGCTCGCTGCGGTCCGGGCCTTTCAGGCTCACGCGGGCATCGCCGTGGATGGTGTCGTGGGGCCGCAGACCTGGGGCAAGCTCGATGGATCGGCTGCCACCGGCAGCCCGCGTTCGAGCGGATCCGGCCCGCTGCTTCGAGAGGGCGCCATGGGCAACGCCGTCGCTCAGCTCCAGCAGCGTCTGACCGTGCTGGGATTCGATCCCAAGGGTGTAGATGGAATCTTCGGCCCGGCGACCCTGGCCGCGGTCAAGGCTTTCCAGGCCCACGCGGGGATCGCGGTCGATGGCATCGTGGGGCCGCAGACTTGGGGCCGGCTCGGCATCCAGGCCGGTTCGGCCGTGCCTGCGTCAGCCAGCAGCTTCGACGGGGCAATCGCCGCGGCAGCGGACAGCCTCGTGGCCAGCGGCTATGTCTACCCACCCAACGATACGACCCAGTACTACTACGTTCCGGACAAGGTCGGGTGCTGTGCCGATTTTGCCTGTGATTCGGTGAGCAAGGCTGGCTTCAACCTCGGTCAAGCCATCTCCGCCGCGGGCGACGACCCGCACTACTGCCCCTCCATGGTCGATTACTTCAAGGCGCATCAAGAGTTCATTCCCGGCGGTCCTGGCGGTGCCAAGGTCGGCGACCTGGTGTTCTTCGACTGGGGCGATGGCGCGGCCGATCACGTCGCAGTCGTGACTGCGGTAGACTCCTCGGGACAACCCACGCAGATCGCCGAGTCCTACGACTTCAACCTTCCAGCGCACGTCACGGATCAGGTCTCGCTGGGTTGCATCATGGGTTACGGCCGGGTGGTGAGTGCCTGACGGATCTCTTAATGCAGGAACTTGCAATAAGAATCCGGTCGTGCTAGGCTTTCAAGGGGTCGGGACAGCTCGCAGCCGAGTCGGACTCGTCGGGCCCCGCATGGAGAATGGCCAATGCACGTCGACCTCTGGGCTCCTGGCTCCGGGCTGACGCTCGGCGCGGTTCTGGTCACGGCTTTTCTCCTCGGGGTCGTGCATGGCGTCACCCCGGACGAGCACACGTGGCCGATCACCTTCAGCTATGCCGTGGGGAGCTATTCGACACGCGGTGGAATGAAGGCCGGATTCGCATACTCGGCGGCGTTCACGCTCCAGCGGGCGATCGGCTCCGAGCTGGCGGCGCTGGCCCTCTTCCCGTTTCTCCGGAGCGCGGCCATCGAGACCCCCATGTACCTCATCGTCGGGCTCGTGATGGCCATGGCCGGAATCGCGGTTCGCCGTAAGGGGCGCGTCTTCCACCTCCACGGCCTCCGGACGGTCATGCACGCCGAGGGCGAGGAGCCAGAGCAGATCGTCTCGATGCCCATGGCCATGGTGCACGGCTTCGTTGCCGGATGGGGCTTCGGTGCCTTCGCACTCATCCTTTACACGGTCCTGGCTCCGCAGATGCCTGACCGGTGGCTGGGCTTCGTACCCGGACTCCTGTTCGGCCTCGGCACGATGGTGACCCAGATCGTGATCGGTGCGCTGGTCGGAGCGTGGATGCAGTCGCACCAGCTCACCCCGCCCCAGATCCGCCGGATTGCCCGCAAGGTCGCAGGCAATACCTTGCTCTTCGGGGGAGTGGCGTTCATCCTGGCTGCCGCGCTGGGTTACCTGGCGCCGGGCCTGGCCGCGTTCGAGATCCCGACGCCCCTGCACATTCACAACCTTGATCGCCTCGGGCTCGACTTCGCGCTCGTGATCGTGACGGTGGCCGGAGTCGGCATGTCGACGCTGTGGATGGCGCTCCGTCAAGAGCTCAGGGCCGCGCCGGACCGGTCGACGCCCGCCGGGCCCGGATCCGATGCTACGGGCGGAGGCTCGCACTGCGATACGGAGGGAGGCTGCGGGGATCCCGAACCCCCGTCTCCGGCCGGTTCGAAGATGGCACAGGCTGGAGGCAGGGCAAACCCATGAGGCTGCCGGCTGCGGCGCAGTAGCCTGCCGTCCTCTGGACGGTCGTGGCGGCAGGGCGGTCTAATGACGAATATGGCGACGATCCGACAGACTTCTTCCTCTCCCCCCGTGGCCCTCGGAGGCCTTGCGGTCCTGAGCGCGATCGCTCTGGGCGCACTGATGATCGCCCTGGCACACCATCGGGCCGCGCACTTCAACACGGCACTGTTGCTGTCCATCCACGCGCACTACGCCGCTTCGGCGGGACGGGCGGCTGCTTTGGCCTCCAAGGTCTTCGCGCCGGAGGTGGTGGCGATCGTTTCCCTCTTGATCGCCCTTGCCGCGTGGCTGGGGCGGGCGCGGGTCGAGGCCGTGGCGATCGCCGCCGCGGACTTCCTTGCGGCGGGAACGACGGAGGGTCTCAAGCATGCGGTGCGGGAGGCCCGGCCGCATCTGTTCCCGTGGCCGGTCCATGCATCTGGATTCAGCTTCCCGAGTGGCCACACGCTGATGGCCACCGCCCTCCTGCCCTTGCTGGCCCTGCTTTTCGCTCGCACCTCGCGCTCGTCGCTCGTGCGCCTCATGGTCTGGGCCGTTGCCATCCTCGGGCCAGTGGCTATCGGTTTCGATCGCCTGTACCTCGGTGTGCACTGGCCGACCGACGTCCTCGGAGGCTTCCTGGGCGGACTGGTGTTCGCATTCGGAGGGCTGATGGTGATGCTCCCCGCCCAGAGAAGAGGCTAGGACGGCGACGACCGAACGCGCGACGGCAGCTGGTTATGCCAGCTGGGCTGTCGAGCAGCTCAAAACCGGGGGCTTTCGAATCACCAAGCCGCGCCGGCGGGTGATCGAGATCCTCGGCGCCAGTTCCGGTCCGCTTTCCGCGCCCGAGATCCAGGAGCGTCTCGATGCGGCGGGCGATCGCGTGGATCCGGTCAGCGTCTATCGGGTACTCACCTGCCTCGAGGAAAACGGTCTGGCACACCGCGTGCTCAGCACGGGCAAGTTCCGACGCTGCGACCTGGAGCTGGAAGCCGGCTGCGAGCACGAGCAGGGCATGCACTGCCACCACAACCTGGTGTGTCGCCTGTGCGGCAATATCGAAGAGCTTCACTGCCCTGGCCTCGATGAGGTCGCGGCCGAAGTCTATCGCACCTCGGGTTTCCAGATCGAAGACCACAACCTGGAGTTCACGGGGCTGTGCCAGAGCTGCCGGCGCCAGGCCCAGGGACGCCACTGAAGCGACCGCGCAGAGGGACCCGTCCAAGCAGGAGTCAAACGGGGACCGGTTGCGCAGCGCAGCGACCGCGCAGAGGGACCCGTCCAAGCAGGAGTCAAACGGGGACCGGTTGCGCAGCGCAGCGACCGCGCAGAGGGACCCGTCCAAGCAGGAGTCAAACGGGGACCGGTTGCGCAGCGAATCACGGGACCCATCGTTCAAATCCCACAAGGGAAGCGACCGGCCGGCAGTCGATAATGGGGACCGGCACAAGCGCCTCCTCGGCCCGTAAAGGGTGACTGCGAGCAGGCCGGAAAGTGAGCGCGCTGCCACCGACAACCGCACGTCTATCGGTCAGAGCGCCCGGATCTCCCTTCGCGGCCTCCAGGCTCCTCTGGCTGTTCGCCCCCCGGGACTGCACGGCGAGGTCGAGGCATGCATGCAATCCTTTCCGCCATCTTTGCCCTGGCGCTTGGCATCGTACTGTACACCTACGTCGGCTATCCGCTGTTGCTTTACCTGGTGCCGCTGCGACCGGGTGACGAGCCCGGTGTGACCCGCTTGTGGCCCAAGATCAGCATCCTCGTCTCGGCGTACAACGAGGAAAAGCACATCGCCGACCGGATCCGGAACTTGCTGGGCCTGGCTTATCCCCCGGAGCGACTCGAGATCCTCATCGGCTCGGATGGTTCGACGGACCGAACGGTGGAGCTGGCTCGCCAGGTGGCCGACCCGCGCGTCAAGGTGCTCGTCACCTCCTTGCGGTCCGGCAAACCGGCCATGCTCAAGCGGCTGGCAGCCGAGGCGACCGGAGAGGTTCTTGTCCTCACGGATGCCAATACTCACTTTGCCGACGACGCGCTCGGCGAGCTCGTGCAGGGGTTGTCGGATCCCCACGTCGGTGGGGTCTGCGGGCGATTGATCCTCGAGAGCGAGCGGGCGAACTGCGAGGGGGTCTACTGGAACCTCGAGACGGGCCTCAAACTGCGGGAAAGCCGCCTGGATTCGTGCATCGGTGCCAACGGAGCCATCTACGCGGTACGCCGCGAAGCCTGGCCGGACTTCCCGGACCGGACCCTCGTCGACGACCTCGTCATCCCCTTGCGCATGAGAGAGGCTGGCTGGCGGACGATATTCAGGCCAAAGGCGCTGGCCTTCGAGGAAGCACCGCGTTCGATCAGGGACGAGATGGCCCGACGGATCCGCCTCGGGGCAGGTGGTTTCCAGGCGCTCGGGCTGTGCTGGCGATCGCTGGTCATGTGGCGAGGGGCCTATGTCTGGTCCTTCTGGTCGCACAAGGTGCTGCGGTGGATGTCCCCCTTTTGCATGCTGGCCGCACTCCTGGCGAACCTCGCCCTCGTGGGCGCGCAACCCTTCGACGGCCTGCTGGCGTTGCAGGTGGAGTTCTACGCCATCGCAGCCGCCGGCGTGATTCTCGAGCGCAGCGGCCGCCGCCTGCTTTTGGCGCCCCGCTACTTCGTCGCGATGAACCTCGCGCTCATGGTGGGATTCTTCCGCTTCGTCACGAGAACCCAGCGCGTAACCTGGAAACGAGCCGTTCGGTGAGAACCGCGGAGAAATCCCGTCAGATCAGCCCCATGGCCCGCTCGAGGTCGGACTTCTGGAGCGGCGGGGAAAGGCTCGGGCGAAGATGGCCGCCCGGATCGACGACGCGGATGCCGCCTTCGCGGTCCATGGTGTCCTCGAGGCTGGCGGGTGACGCACCCGGATCGAAGGTCAGGCCGAACTCGGACGCCACGGCGGTGAGGGCAGGCAGCGGGAGGGTGGCGCCGATGAAGGCTGGGTCGAACCGCGCCAGGTACCTGCCCAGGACCTCCGGAGTATCGTGCCGCGGGTCGATCGAGATGAACAGGAACCGCACGCCACCGGCCTCGGGGCCCATCTGATCGAGGACCTGGGCCACGGAGGCCACGGCGCTCGGACCGGCGCCCGGACGCCGGGTGTCGCCGAAGTGCACGAGCAGCCACTTGCCCCGAAAATTCGACAGATGCATCGTCTTGCCGGACTGAACCGTCATGGCGAAGTCGGGCATCGGGGTGGGAGCCAGCAGGACCCCCGCGACCCCGGTCGCCAGGATCGCCACTCCGATCGCCGCGGCCACGAAGTTGGCCAGCAGCCGGGATCCGCGATGTGAAGGCGAGGGGCCCACGGGCGGATCGGACCTGAGGTCGGGAGCAGAGTCATTCATCGGCTCCCCCGATTGTAGCAGCCTCGCCTGGCGCAGGAGTCAAACGGGGACCGGTTGCGCAGCGAAGCGACCGCGCAGAGGGACCCGTTCAAGCTGCAGTCAAACGGGGACCGGTTGCGCAGCGAAGCGACCGCGCAGAGGGACCCGTTCAAGCTGCAGTCAAACGGGGACCGGTTGCGCAGCGAAGCGGCTCTTCAGACAGCCCGCGGCTTGCGGACCGTCACCAGCACGGCCAAGGCCCGCTCGATCCGGCCGATGGTGCGGTTGACCAAGGCCGGGGGGTTGCCGTCGGGCTCGAGCGGCGCGATCTCGGCGAAGGCACCGGAGGGGATCCGTGCGGCTGCTTGCTGAAGGCGCATGCTCGTCGTCCGGGCAAGCTTCTTGGTGAGCTTGAGGGCGATCCGCGGTTGCTGCTCTTCGAGCCGAGCCAATCCCTCTCGGCTCAGGGCGAGACAGTGCGTGCGCATGATCGCCATCGCCGAAAGGCTGCGTTGCGATCCGTCAAACGCGCAGTCCTCGCCAAAAAGGCCCCGACTGCGCACGATGACGTCGTCCGGGGTGGTCTGGTCGTCGTCCCGTGCGGCCATCCGCACCAGGCCGGAGATGACCAGGTAAACGCGATCGGCACGGTCCCCAGCCAGGTAGACGATCTGACGAGGCGCGAACCGGACCTCCTCGGCGATCGCGGCGATCTTCTTGATCTCCTCGTGGCTGAAGTCGTAGAAGAGCGGCAGCTGCTCGAGGAGCTTGGCGGGATCGGCCGCCATCGCCGGACCTTCCAGAGTGCGCATCATGACCAGCATCCTCCCGAGATCCCGTTTCGACACGGCTCCGGGCGGCTTTATGGCGGCTGACGAACGTTAATCCGGATGAAATACTGGCCGAGCGGAGCTTGCGGATCGCCGCGGCCGATGGCTCGCCGGGCTGCCTGGCGCCCCGATCGCAGGGCCTGCCAAGAGCGAAAAGCGGACGCTGCCTTTGCGCGGTTTACTTGGAGAGGGCTGCGTAGGCGCTGGCGACCGAGGTCGACCCGGAAGCCTCGGCCTGGAACTTGCTCAGCACATCCGACGGGCTGGTGAGATCCGGAATGCTGGCGGTATCGCCCACGGCGGCGTCGAGGGCCGTCTCGAGGGCCGTGATCTTGTCCGCGCCGAGGGACGCCAGCTGCGAGGCGGAAAGGGCGCTGTCGTGCAGGATCCCTGCGGCGGCCATCGTCGAGACGGTATCCAGGGCCCGGGTCGACTGGCCGTTCCAGAGCGCCTCGACCGTCACGGTATTCCCCGAACCGCCCGAAGCCCCCTGGGTGGCCACGAGGAGGAGAGTCTTGCCGGTCGGCACCTTGGAGAGCGAGTAGTTGCCATTGCCGTCGGTCGTCGCCGAGGCGACGCCCACGCCAGCGCCGGTGGTGTCGGTCACCTGGACGGTGCCGCCCGCCATCGGCAACTCGCTCGAGAAGCTGGAGATGCGGTAGATGTCGTTCGAACCGAGAAAGGCCACGCCGTTGGTGAGCTCGGCCTTGACCGTGCCGGTCACCGATACCGACCCGCCGAGAAGGCCCATGAGCGCAGGGCAGCCCGAGAGCAAGAAGGCGGCGGCAAGGGCGAGGGGCATCCGGCGCATGTTGGGGTCTCCTTCCGGGTGGGCGGATTCTTGCGGGAAGCGCTGCCTGGCATGGCGGCTAATCAGGTGGGATGGACGGAAATCGCCTCGTCCGAGAGTTGCTCGCGGGCGCGGCGTGCCTCGAACTCGGCTCCGATCTGTTCGAAGATCTCGACGGCCCTCTGTCGCGCCTGGTTCCGCATCGGCACGTTTTCCAGGGCGGCGCAGACGTCAGCCAGCTGCATGTAACCATGACCGAGCTCTTGCTGATACCGGGCCTCCTGGAGGATCGCCACGCCCTTGCCCGCCCACGTCAACGCATCATCGAGCTTTTGGGCCCGAAGATAAAAGCCGGCGATCCGGTGGCAGGCGGCACCGATCGTGGCTTTTTCTTTGGTGGCTTCGGCGAGCTCCAGCCCGCACGTCAGGGCCTTCCAGGCGTCGTCCTGGCGCCCCACCCGCGTGAGGGCCGTGCCGAGGAGCAGGGAGGCCTGGGCCAGGTGGCCCTTGCCACCAAGCCGGTCCAGGATCGCCACGGCTTCCTCCAGCCGGGGGATGGCTTCCGCGGGTCTCCCCCGCCGGGTCTCGAGGTCCCCCAGGTTGCCCAGACAGAGCGCGGTGTAAAGCGGATGGCCGATCTGGATCGCAAGCTCGAGGCCACGCTCGAGACTGGCGCTGGCAGCAGCGTATTCCCCGAGATCCATGTTGAGGCCGCCGACGGTCATCGCGCCCGCGACGATGCGCTGCGGGTCCCCGATCCGCTCGTAGAGCGCCAGCGCCTTCTGCGCGAGGAGCAGAGCATCGCGCCAGTGCCCCAGTTCGCTTCCGATCTGAGCCAGGTTCGTGAGGGAAGTGCCGATCCCGTAAATATCCCTGGCAGCTTCACGGAGGGCCAACGCGCGCCGGTGGTGCCCTTCAGCACCCTGGAGATCCCCGGTGCGCCAGGCACACAGGCCCCACATGCTTTCGATCTTGGCAACCTCGATGGCATCGAAGCTCGGATCCAGACAGGCGATCGCTTCTTCGCCCAGAGCGATCGCCGCGGGGTAATCCGCCTGGCGAAACGCGCCGGCCGCCAGCAGGCCCAGCGCGACCCCGCGGCCACGAGCATCGGGCGCGGCCTCCAATGCGCTCGCGAAGGCGGCTCGCGCCGCAGGGTAATCCCCGCGCTGCGTCAGAACCGCCCCGATATTTCGGTTCACGGCTGGCCGGTTCTCCGGGGTGGCGATCCCGAGCGCCTCCTGGTAGGCAGAAAGCGCGGCATCGTACTCGCCGAGCGCGGACTCGGCGTCGCCCAGTTGCAGCAGGACGTCGGCGCGGTCCGGGAGCCCGCCGTCCTGAGCCGCGTCTGTCTCGCAGCCGGGAACGGCTCCCTGGTCGCCGGCCCGGTCGGCCAGTCGCGACAGGGCTTCGAGAGCGCCTCGGGCCGCCTGGCGCGCCTCCAGGTTGGCGAAGCGATCGGCGGCCTGCCGCGCCGAAAGGACGAAATAACGTGATGCCCTCGGGTCATCCTCGGCCCGCTGAAAGTGCCAGGCGAGCTCGGGGGCGAGGGTCCGGAAGTCCGAGGCCGAACGCTCGAGCAGCAGGCCGACCCGCTCGTGGAGCGCCTTGCGGGTCTTGACGAGCAGCCCCTCGTAGACGACCTCCTGGATCAAGGCCTGGTTGAACACGATATCGTCGTGCGCCCCGACGTGCACCAGCTCGGCGGCGATGAGCTCGCCGAGCTTGGCCTCGAGCTCACGATCGTCGAGGATCTCACCGAGGAGCGTTTTGGGTACCCGTCGGCCCACCACCGATGCCACCTGGAGGGTTTGCCGCGCCGGCTGCGGCAGGACGTCGACACGGGCCACGACCGTGCCCTGGATCGTGGCGGGCAAGGCCACGCCGGCCCGCTGCCTGGCAACCCAGGCCACGCCCTCTCGGGTCAGGATGCCTTGCTCGGTGAGGCTGCGCACGATCTCGCAGAGGTAGAAGGGATTGCCTTCGGCACGCGACAGGGCCTCGTCGACGAGCTCGCGCGCCTTCCCGGTGGCGGGTGCCTCGAGCAGACCCTCGATCACGGCCAGGCCCTCGGACTCTGCCAGGGGCCCCAGCCGGATGCGCAGGGCGGTGTCGGGCACCTTCAGGATCGACTCGCCTTCGGGGCGCAGCTGCAGCAAGAAGAAGACCGGAGCGCCCGTGGACGAGAAATCCATGAGGGCCGAAGCCAGCCAGTGGGCCGAGGCGCTGTCGAGCCAGTGGAGATCGACCAGGGACAGGACGATCCGCGAGCCCCGTGCCAGCTGCCTCAAGACGGCGTTGAGCGTGCGGTTGGCGTAGGCCTGCAGCTGCTCGGCCGACAAGGAGCTGAGTTCGGCGTCATCCAGGGAGCGCCCGAGAAGATGACCCAGCGCTCGGGCTGAAAGCTCGGGCTCGGCCAGCCCGGCCGCCGCGCACAGGTCCGCCAGGGCGGCGGGCTCGGGGTCGGGTCCGGCCACGACGGACAGGAGCTGAGCGACCAGGGCGTTGGGGGTCGATTGCTGGTACGAAAAGCAACGAGCCTTGAGCACGCTCGCTCCGGCGCTGGTTGCGCGCTTCTCGAACTCCGCCGCCAGACGGGATTTGCCGATGCCGGCCTCGCCCACGAGCAGCGCGATCTCCGCAGTTGCGCGCCGCGTGCTCTCGAAGGCATTGCCGAGAGCCGCGAGCTCCGGCTCGCGGCCGGCAAACGGAGGCCGCTCTTCGCCCTCGGGGACCCGGGCGCGGGGCCCCGCCACCTCGAAGACCTCTACCGGCTCGGTCTTCCCCTTGACCTTGATGGGCTCGAGGCCGGTGAAGAAGAACGTACGCCGTGCCAGCCGCTGCGTGGCAGCAGAGACCATGATCTCACCCGGCCGGCAGTTGGACTCGAGCCGCGACGCGAGATTGACCGCATCCCCGAGCACCGTGTAGTCACGCTTTTGCTCGCCGCCCACGGCCCCTGCCACCACCAGGCCGGTGTTGATACCGATCCGGATCCGCAACTTGATGCCCATCCGCGCCTCGAGATCGGTCGCGAACTCCTTGGCTGCGATCTGCATCTCCCACGCGGCGCTCACCGCCCGTTCGGCATCGTCCTCGTGCGCGATCGGCGCGCCGAACAGGGCCATGATGGCGTCGCCGATGTACTTGTCCACGGTCCCGCCATAGGCGTAGATGGGCCGGGTCAAGACCTTGAAGAACGAGTTCATGATCCCGGTGACCACTTCGGGATCGAGCTTCTCGCTCATGGCGGTGAACCCCGAGACGTCGGTGAAAAGTATCGTGCAGACGCGGCGACCAGCTTCGCTCGTCAGGGTGCTAGCTACGGCGGGCTTTCTCGCCACCTGCTCGCCGCAATCCGGGCAGAACAAGCTACCCGCCGGGGGCACGTTACCGCACCGACACCGCTCCGAAAGGGCGGCGCCGCACTCCAGACAGAATCGAGCGCCAGCAGGGACCGGTGCCCGACAGGCGGGGCAAGACACCTTGCCATTCTACCCTTGCGGGGTTTCTTCCGGGGAGGTCCACAGGAGGGTAGCTCGGGGCGCGTTGGGGCCCATGCTCTTGTTTGCGGTATCATCAAAGTCGCTCTTCCAAGTCAACGTCCCGGATGAGAGTCCTTGTAGCCCCTTGAACACGCTTACCTTCAGTGCGATCCTCCTGGCTGGCGGCCTCGGAGCCGGTTTTTTGGGCGCCCTCTCGGGCCTCGGCGGCGGGGTCGTCATCGTCCCGCTGCTGACCATCGTCTTCGGTGTAGACATCCGCTATGCGATCGGGGCTTCGCTGGTGTCGGTCATCGCCACGTCGTCTGGTGCGGCAGCCGCCTACGTCAAGGAAGGCTTCTCCAACATTCGCATCGGGATGTTCCTCGAAATCGCGACCACCCTCGGGGCCCTCTTCGGTGCGTTCCTGGCCGCCTACATCGCGCCCAGTGCGATCGCCATCATCTTCGGCGTCGTCCTGTTGAGTTCGGTGTACCTGTCCTTCAGGCAAAAAGGGGACTTCCCGCCTCCCGAGAAGCCGGATCGCATCGCCCAGCATTTGCGGCTAGCCGGCTCTTATCCCGCCGGAGACGGCGAGCGCAGCTACGAGGTCGGTGGCGTGACGACGGGCTTCGGCTTGATGGCGCTGGCGGGGGCGCTCTCGGGTCTCCTCGGGATCGGCTCGGGCGCCGTCAAGGTGCTGGCCATGGACCAGGCGATGCGCATCCCGTTCAAGGTCTCGACCACGACCAGCAACTTCATGATCGGGGTGACGGCGGCGGCCAGCGCTGGCATCTATCTGCACCGCGGTTATCTGGATCCCGGGCTGGCGATGCCGGTCATGCTGGGCGTACTGGGCGGATCCATGCTCGGGGCCCGGATGCTCATGCAGGCACGCGTCAGGGTCCTGCGGTTCGTCTTCAACCTGGTCGTGCTGGCCCTGGGTATCGAGATGATCATCAACGGAGCCATGGGAAAACTGCTATGACCCCGTCGACCAGCCAGCATGAGTCCTCGCGTCACGATGTCAAGCTCGAGCAAGCCCTTGGCAACCTCCTGCGTGCCGGGGTCCTGACCGCAGCGGGTTTCGTCGTGGCAGGTGCGATCCTCCTGCTCCTGCGGACGGGCGGTGCCCCGGTCCGGGACTACCACCACTTCGTGCCGCCCGACGCGCAGCTCCGCTCGGTTCCGGGAATCTTTTTCGGCGCGGTGGCGCTGGATCCCCGCTCCTTGATCCAGTTCGGCATGCTCGTGCTCATCGCAACGCCCGTCTTGCGCGTGGCGGCATCCCTCGTGGGCTTCCTGCTCGAACACGACCTGTTGTACGTGGCGATCACGGCCATCGTGCTGTGCGTCCTCATCTTCAGCATGGCCGGAGGACGCGGGCTCTAAATCGTTTTGAACGGGTCCCTCTGCGCGGTCGCTGCGCTGCGCAACCGGGCCCCGTTTGACTCTATGCCTTTTGCAGTTTGAACGGGTCCCTCTGCGCGGTCGCTGCGCTGCGCAACCGGGCCCCGTTTGACTCATCGGGCTCGATCCATTCAGACCGGGAGCGCTCTAGCACCGCACGGGAGTCAGTCCAGCGAGAAGTTGTAGAGCTGGATGAGTCGCTTGTCGACCACGCCTTCGACCCGGGCTGTCACCTCGATGTAGGGCGCGAGGCCAGAGGCCTTGAGCTTCTGCTTGAGGAGCGCGTCGAGCTGGTAGATGCCGGCCGAGTTGTTCATCGTGACTTCGATGTTGATGGGCTTGGATTCGCCCTTGCGGATGTCCACCTTGTCGATCGCCTGCGCCGACACGCTGTGGATGTTGACCATGCCCGCCTCGAAAGGAATCCGAGAACGCCCCTGGCTCATGTCCAGGGCATTGGCAACCTTGACGATGCCTGCCTCTGCCGTCAGACAGCGCCGATCGCCACCATGCGAGACGATCGCATGCAAGGTCTCGCTCTGGACCACGACGCGGTCGGGCAGCTCGTAGAGGTCGGCCAGGAGAGCGGGCAGGCGCTGGTTGGCAATGAAGACGCTATAGCTCTCGTGATGATCCCAGTGTACGGAGAGGCCGACGTCGTGGAACAGGCTGGCCAGGACGACCACCACCTCGGCATCGGCGGGCTCGAGACCGTGGTCCCGCACGATGCCAGGCTGGACCCCGGCCTCGACCAGGAAGCGCAGGAGCTTGAGCGCCAGATTGGCCACGATCTTGACATGGACGTAACCGTGATCGCTCAGATTCAACCGGTTGACGGCATTGACGTTGGCACAGCGCCACAACTGGGCGAGCTCCTCGTCGCGCTGAACCCGCTCGAGCAGGGAGTCGAGCTTGGCGTTGTGCCTGACCGGGATATTGATGGGCATTTGCCCCCACTATACCCCGGCCGCGTAGCGCGCCGATCGCGCCCGCGCCGGACCCGGATCGGCCGTCCGGCGGGCCGCTTTCGAGGGCAAGGTTGGGAGGCGCAAGGCGGGTAGCCAGCCGAAAAGGTCAAAAACGAGGCCGCGCCACCAGGCCGCGCGAACGCTCGCTCCGTAGCGTGGGGTGGTCCCGCCGTTTTCCCGCGGGCGGGTCGGGGCGACGACCGGGGGGCCAAGGGTCCAGAGCGGGTGTCGAACCGGGGCAGGTCGCAAGAGTGGCACGGCTCGCGCGATCCGCTGGACGGACGTCTGCAAGGGGCCGAGCCGGCGGCGAGCTTCGGAACCGACAGGCACCGGATGAGCCGCCCTCGAGACCACCCGGCGACGCTCGTGTGGAGCGAGGGGCACGATGGAAACTCCCGCTCGCTCCAACGCGGCGCGGAAGGGATCGACCGCGGGACCGAGGTCGTAGCTGAACTCTTTTGCCCACTCGAGCGAGCGCCGGTCCGGGCCGGACCTCGCCTGGGGCGTGGCGGCCGGTGTCGGAGCCAGGGCCACGGCTGCAGCTGGCGGCGGCGCTGGGGTCGGAACCGGTGACGCGACCGTGGCGACCGGGACCGCAGCGGTCGCCGTAGGCGTGCCCGTCGTTGGCGGCACCTGGGCGGCACCGGACGCGACGCTCGACATCACCGCCAGGTCAGACGCAGTGGCGGGGACGGTCGCAGCTGCGGTGGCCTGCGAGGCCGCCCGACCGACGCGATCCAGGACATTTTCCACGCTGCCGGCCTGGGCCTCCTGCTGGGCGACGTCGTCGACGCTCTTGGCCGACGCCAGGTCGACCGGCTGTCCCGAAAGGGTCTGCCGCACGGCATCGACGAGGGCCCTCACGTCGCCGGCTCCGACGGCATCGAGGGCCGAATCCAAACCATCGGTCCGATCCAGGAGCAACTGGGTCGCCACATGCATCGCGGCATCGACCGTGATGACCTGGGCACCGCTGCCATCGGTCGGATCGGCGACGGCGAGGAGATCCAGGGGGTGCTCGGTGGCTCCGACCTGGAAGCGCAGGATGTAGGGGCGACCTGTCGGCACGTCCAGGGCGAAGTGACCGCCCGCGTCGGTCCGAGTCTCGGGCACGCTCGGGATCGGCCGCAAGCTCCCGTCCAGAGCCTGTACGCGAGCAAATGCGACGGGCACCGGGCCGCTCGAGGTTCCGGAGAGGACAGCCGGATCAACTTCGGCGGCCTCTCGAGATGGAATCAAGACGGTCCCCGTGACGGTCGCCATGGGGGTCGTGATGCCCTCAGGCGAGAGCGAGTGGCACCCGGCGGCCAGCGCCGCAGCCGCCAGCCAGGCGATCAGTCGCCCGGGACGATTCCGGAAGGCGGTGGACCGGAGTGGCAACGCGAGCACATCCCCCAGCAAAGCATTCCGAATTCAGAAATACCCTGCGGTCGGGATCTTCCGGTTGGGATTCCTTTTGGAGCTCGGATGGGATCCGTTAAGCCAGGTTGTGACAGGCGCGGTCGAGCTGGCCAGCAGCTAACGCGAGGCGAGGGGAGCCGAGGCCAGGTCGGCTTCGACCTGGTCGAAGAAGCGCTGCCAGCTGAAGTTGCTGGCGGGATCCCGCTTGATCTGTGGGTGCATGGAGACATCGTGGTGGCCCACGATCCGGTCCAGCGGGATGTCATAGCGCGTGACGAGATAGGCGACCAGGCGCCCGAGGGACCGGTACTGGGCCGCCGTGAAGGGGTCGTGGCCGCTCTGCGAATTGACCAGCTCGATTCCGATCGAAAAAGCGTTCACGTGATCGCGGCCCCGGAACATCGAGATGCCGGCCTGGTTAGCCTCGGCCGCGTCGTGGACGCATTGCACGATCTCGCCATCCTTGCCGATGACGTAGTGCGCGGCGACCCCGCTCGCCGGATCGTCGAAGTACCGGGCGATCGTCTGCGCCATCTTCACGCCCGGAGACTCCGTGTCGTGGATGATGATCGTGTCGATGCGCTCGCCTGGAGGCCGCTGCACGAAGTTGGGCGAAGGCATCCAGATCACGGGCGGCTTGGGGAGAACGTACCCGACCGCCTGGGCCCCCGCCGGCCTGGCCCGGCCCAGCAGCCAACCGCCGAGCGCAAGGGATCCGATCAGCACCGCCGCCACGGCCAGAGGAAGGACGGGCCGCCGCCTGCCGGTCATACCGACGCTGCCTCCTGCATCTGTCACCCGAGCGTCCTATACACCAGGATGCGGGGTTTCAACACTTCTGGACCGCTCGCCAGCGTGGCTCGGTTGCGTAGATTTCGCGTTGCGATCGGATGAACACTCCGAAACCGACGACCCGTTGCACGGCTCGCCGGACCGCCGTATCCTGCGATCGTCCTCTTCGTGGTGTTCCATTGCTTTCCCTTCCGACTCCGTCCCCGGCGCTGGTCGAGCTGCACGACCAGCGGCTAACCTTTGCCGAGATCGAGGAGCTGGCCTTCACGCGCGCGGGGGACACCGGCAAGGTGCGCACCCTGCGGATGCGGATCGATGAAACTGCGCTCGTGCGGTTTCTTGGCGGGATCCTCGCGGGTGGCCCCGTGGGACAGCTTTCGGCCACGCCGATCGGGCCGCACCTGCTACGGCTCCAGGCCGAGGCTTTCGGCCTGCCCCTGCAGGCCGAGATGTATCTGGGGGCTCGCCACGGACGCGCCTTGATGGCTTTCGAGTCGGCGAACGCGGGCTGGTTGCCGATTTCCGGGAGGTTCCTGCGGGACGAGATCCTGGCCTCATCACAGGCCGCGGTCCTCACCTCCGGCATGGTCCGGCCGGCCGGGGGATCCGGGTTGTCCTTCGATCCCGACTACCTTTTCGGCCACATCGCCGCGGGCTATCCGGGGGAATTGCTGCGCGACGGACTGCCATTGCACCTCCGGGTTTACCTTCGCCAGGTTGCGCTCACCCGGCACTCGATCCTGGTGGTAGGAGGAGACTGAACAAGGGCTCTGTGCTAGGATCGTTCCCTTCGACACTCGGCTAGGAGGTTCCACGCGATGCAGACGACGGCGGCGATCGACGCGGGTTACGAAGCTGGGATCAAGCTCTATGACGAGGGCGCTCCGCTCATGGACGTGGTGACGCACTTCGAGCGGTTGCAGCTGCAAGCCCCGACCGACGTGCGCATTGCAGTCAGCCTCTCGTGGCTGCACATTCTCCTCGGGAACAAGGCCAAGGCTCTCAACTACTGCCGGCAGGCGCGCAGCACGGCTCAGGGGCGTTTCAACCAGGTGCTCGCCTACCTCGAGTTTCACGAGAAAGGCGTGCGCGAGCGCTTCGAGGAGGCCGTCGATGAGGCCGGGCACGAAGGCATTCACGATGCCATCGCCAACCTCGAGGATGCCATCAAGCGCAAGGGCGGAACCTTTCCCGCCGCCGCGAAGATGCTCGGCTGGCTCCGGGACGTTCACCCCGAACACGACTGAAACAGTTTGAAGTCTCTTTTAATGGCTCGTTAAACCGGGCACGTCGGCAAGCCTCCGGGCATATATTCCCTATGCGGGAGTCAAGATCCGACCAAGGGCTTCCGGCCCCGCAAGTTCTCCCGTGCCGCAGGAGGTCGCTCCATGGTCAAGCCGATCGGGCAGAGCCAGGGCTCCAAGCCCCTGTCTGGCCGTGCGTTGCAGCGCGATTCCGGCGCCCCTGCTTCCGCACCGACCGTCGACAGCATCCTGCTACAGGCGGTGGGAGCTTCCAAGGCTGCGGGACGCGATCCGGCAGCCGCCCAGGTCAAGGTGGTCTCTGCGGCCAAGACCTTCATCGATTCCGCCGCCGGCAGCGGCGATCCGGCTGTTGCCGCCCAGGCCCGGCAGATGCTCGATCTGATTCCCCGGACCGACCCGAGCTACGAGGCTTACCAGGCCAAGGTGGCCGCGCTCGGCCACCGCGATGGGGCGGCCCCCGGGGCCACGTCGGGTTCGGCCACGGCGACCGCCAGCTCGACGGCAGCCGCCTCGGGTTCCGATCCTCAAGCCGCCCTTGACGCTGCCCAGAAGCAGCTCGCCGCAGCCCACGCCGCCTACCAGAGTGCGATCAGCACTGGCTCCGGCCTCGCGACGATCGCACAGGGGATGGAAGCAGCCCAGCAGCAGGCCATGAACGCCTACCAGGCCGCCGCGCAAGCAGCCGGGCAGCTGGGCCCGGCTGGCCAGGCTCAACTTTCGGCCATGTACGGCCAGCTCGGCCAGATGGGGTTCCCGGCAAACGAACTCCCGCCCGACCCTGGCGCGGGTTCCAGCTCGGCCGCGGCCTCGACCTCCAGTCCGGCAAGCTCTGGCGGGTCGGCCGGATCCGTATCCGGAGGGGGGCCGAGCAGCAGCTCGATCGGATCCACCCCCTTGCCGCTGGGTCCCCTTCCGACCAGCAGCTCGACCGCCGCGCCCACCAGCAGCTCCTCGGTCTCGGCCGCCAGCACATCGAGCGCGGTCGCGCCTCCGTCGCCCGCCCAGCTTGCGGAGCAGTTCCGCACCGCCGAGGCTGCCCTCGGCCAGGCGATCACGGCCTACTCGGCCGCCAGCGTCAACGGGGATCAGGCCCGCATGGCAGCGCTGCAGGGGCAGGCGCTCGAGGCCTACCAGGCCGCATGCAACGCCCTCGGGAAGATGGATCCGGCCACGGCTGCGCCATTCAACGACAAGCTCGAGAACGACGAAGAGGCCATGATGTTCTACAAGGTGGCCGAACCCGCGGACATGGCTCCGTTCCGGCGCGCCGCCAACCTCGCACAGAGCCCCGCGACGGCGGTGGCCGTGCTGCCCCCGCTGACCTCGTCGTCCTCTTCGAGCGCGACCGCGTCCACGACCGCCGCGGGCGGCCCGGCGGCGGGCGGGGCGGCCAGCTCCTCGGCTCCGGCATCGACTGGCCCGACGAGTGGCAGCACGGCGACCTCGACGACAGCTGCTGCGACCAAGCTCCGGGCCCCGCAGCCTGCCGACGGCGCAGCTCCGGGAGCGACGAGCACCACGTCGGCGAGTGCTTCGGCAACACCAGCGCCCGACCAGGCGGCTCTGGTGGTACGCTTCAACAGCCAGGAGCAGGCCTTGAGCCAGGCCCTGATGACCTTCATCAGCGCCACTCAGAATCAAGATCCGCAGCAGCAGGCAGCTGCTCGCCAGCAGGTCCTGGCCGCATATACAGCGGCCGCCGACACGCTGGGTCAGATGGATCCCAACTTCCGCGGGAGCTACGACAGCAGGCTGTCGACCGACGAAGAGTCCTTGCTCTTCTACAATGCCGCCACCCCCAACGACCTGGATCCGATCCGCAAGGCGGCCAAACTCGACCCAAGCCCGGTCACCGCCTGGTCCGATGCCAATCAGAATCCGCCTGACAAGGCCACGCAAACCGCTCAGCAGCAGCTCTCGCAGATGATCCCCAAGATGAACTCGGGTGCGATCGCCAAGCTCACCTCGCGGCAGTTCCTCGAAGCGACCAACCCGGAGCGCGGGGCGATGCTCAAAACCCTGCTCAACCACTGGTGGATCAACAGCGGTGAGGCCAACGCGGCCAGCTCGATCCTTTCGATCGCCGGCATTAACCAAAATGGCCAAGCCACCTTGCAGGCCCTCGACGCGGACATGGGTGGGTCCCCCAAGGGCATCGAGCTCATCAAGAAGCTCAAGGGCGATGGCCGGGCCTCGGCGATCAGCGATCTGTTCCAGTATCCGGATTCATACTCACCGGGCTATCTGGCCCAGGTTGCGTCGCAGCTGAGCAAGAGCGATGTGGAGACGCTCCTCAACGCCAAGGGCTTCGCTGTGTCGAGCAGCTGGTTCCAGGCGCTGCCGGCGGCGGTCAAGCAGGTCTTTGCCAAGACCTTGAGTGGCAACGGCGGCGGTCTCTTCGGCTGGTTCAAGGGCCTGTTTGGTAATTCGTCCAACACCCAGGCGATGGTTCAGGCCTTGCAGGCTGGCACCGCGTCGGCGTCGACCTCTTCGGCTTCTACAGGATCCGGCGGCTAACGCTCGCCGACCCGGGCCCGGTCCTTTCCAGGCGGGACTAAGGACCGAGGAGGGCTCCGACGAAAAAAACCGCCACCACGAGGACGACCTTGAGGGCGATCAGGTCCTCGGGATCAACCAGGCGGCGGGTCCACCAAGCCAGGCTGCCCCGCCGGACGCGCCAGCGCGGCCGCCCCGGGGCGAGAACACGGAGCTGCGGCCCTGGCAGCGCGTCGTGCTTGAACCCCGAGGAAGCAAGCTGAGGCCGGGGTCTGATGGCAAGCTGGGCGATCATGCGGGCTACCCTCGCGTAGGACGGATGACGGACATAGAACGCATGATCGAAGAATAGAACAAACAATCCAGGCCGTCAAGCTTTTTTAGCGTGGATCCGCCCCCTGCAGTCAAACGGGGACCGGTTGCGCAGCGAAGCGACCGCGCAGAGGGACCCGTTCAAGCTGCAGTCAAACGGGGACCGGTTGCGCAGCGAAGCGACCGCGCAGAGGGACCCGTTCAAGCGGCAGTCAAACGGGGACCGGTTGCGCAGCGAAGCGACCGCGCAGAGGGACCCGTTCAAGCGGCAGTCAAACGGGGACCGGTTGCGCAGCGAAGCGACCGCGCAGAGGGACCCGTTCAAGCTGCAAAAGGTATAAACTTGTACCGTGTTGCGGATCGGGTGATCGCGGGAACCTGTGTTCTCGAGGAAAGTCCGAACTCCACAGGGCAGGACGCTGGGTAACGCCCAGTGAGGGAAACCTCGAGGATAGTGCCACAGAAAAAAACCGCCTGGATTCTATAGCCGGCCTCAACCATCATTTATGGCGCAAGTTCATCGCTGGTTCGAGCGCAGCAAGGATACCGTCGGATCCAGGCAAGGGTGCAAAGGTGGTGTAAGAGACCACCAGCGGTCGGGTGACCGACCGGCTAGGCAAACCCCGTCCGGAGCAAGGCCAAACAGGGGGAGATGACGCGGCCCGCCGATTCCCCGGGTTGGCCGCACGAGGCGGAAGGGAACTTCCGTCCCAGATGGATGATCACCACCTTGGTCCCCCCGGGTCCCGGAGATGGTTGCTACCATTTTCCACCGACCTGGCGACCGGGGTACAGAATTCGGCTTACAGATCCGCGCTCACGTCCCCGGGGCCAGCACTGGCCTCGGGGACCGTTTTGGTTCGTTCGGGCCTGGAGCTCCCGAAAGGCTTGCGGCCGAATGCCTGTCAAACGGCGGGAAGTGATGCACACTACAGACGATGAGAGAGCCGGTTTCTAGCGTAAGAGGTGAGGCCCGGCACGTTCCGGTCATGCTCGAAGCCACCTTGGGGCTGCTCGCCCCGCAACCGGGGGATCGGGTCCTTGACGGTACGCTGGGCCTCGCAGGACACGGTAGCGCCCTTCTTCAGGCCATCGGGCCGGACGGGGTTCTCTACGGTGTGGATCGCGACCCAGAAGCCCTCGCCCTTGCGCGTCGGCGCCTGGAGGCCCAAGGGGGACGATTCGTCTTGTTGCAGGATACTTTCGACCGCGCCTTGGCGCGGGACGACCTGCCGCAGTTCGACGGGATCCTCCTGGATCTCGGGGTTTCCAGCTTGCAGCTCGACACCCCGGAACGGGGTTTCTCGTTCGCTCGCCCAGGACCGCTGGATATGCGCATGGACCCCTCGGTCGGCCCATCAGCCGCAGACCTGGTCAACACGGCGACGGAAAGCGAGCTTTCCCGGATCTTTTCCATCTACGGCGAGGAGCCCCACGCCAGACGGGTGGCCCGGGAGATCGTGCGTTGCCGTCCCCTGACGACGACCGCCGAGTTGGCTGCCTGCGTCAGCCGGGTCGCGGGTCGCTCTCGTTCCGGGGTTCATCCGGCGACCCGAGTTTTCCAGGCCCTGCGCATCGCGGTCAACGATGAACTCGATGGCCTGGACCGGGCTCTGCCGCTTGCCGTCCAGCATCTGGCTCCGGGCGGCCGCCTGGCGATCTTGAGTTTCCACTCGCTGGAGGACCGGCGGGTCAAACAATTCATCCGGGCAGAGGCCAAGGGTTGTACCTGTCCGCCTCGCCTTCCGGCATGCGTCTGCGGGCGGCAACCGCGCCTCGTGGACCTCACCTCCAAGCCCGTCCTGGCCGCTCCCGACGAGGTCGCGGCCAATCCCCGCTCCCGCAGCGCACGCTTGCGCGGAGCTCGAAGGGTCTAGTCATGGCCACCCGATCGACAGCCACCCTCCCCCGGTCCATCGAGCCGCGCCAGCGCGCAGTCCGGATCGATCGGCCCGCGGTACGATCCGGCGGGCGAAGGCGCCTGCGCACCGCGAAGAGACTGAGCCCCGGGCTCGTGGCCTCCCGCCTGGGTGAGCTCGTCAGGCAACCCGGGTTCATCGTGGCTTTCCTGTTCGGGGCGCAGGTGGTCCTGTACACCCAGACGGTCGCGTACGAGGGCCACCTCGAGCGGGAGCGCCGGGTGCTGCAGACCGAGTCCGAGGCCAACGTGCGTCTGGGTGCCGAGCTCTCCAGCCTCCGTGCCCTCGATCGCATCCAGGACCGCGCTAGCCAGCTGGGACTGGTGTCCCCCGGCATCGTCGCCTACCTTCCGTCGCCCGCTCCGGGGCAGGCACCGCGGCCGCTATCGCCACTGTCCCTCGGCGCCGCCGCCGCTTACTAGAGGATGCGGGTCTCGACCGATCGCCCCGGTGTTTCGGGGCGTGCTCGCAAGCCTCGGGACCCGGCCGAGCGGCGCATCCGGTCGCGCATCCGCCTCTTGCGCGGATGGATCCTCCTGGCCGCGCTCGGGTTGATCGCACGCCTGGCTTACCTGCAGATCTGGGACTCGCCGCACCTCTCCGCCGTGGCCCGCCAGCAGCGGACGAGGATTCTCAACCTGGCGAGCCTGCGCAAGGACATCCTGGATCGAAATGGAGCCCAGCTCGCGGTTTCCGAGGAAGCGTGGTCGGTCTACGTGCAGCCGCAAGATTTCAAGGGGGATCCAGCGCAAGCCGCAGCCCGGCTCGCCCCGCTGCTCGGCGTGGACGAGACGAAGCTCGAGCAGGCGCTGGCGGGCCATCACTGGGCCTGGCTGGCTCGCGAGGAAGACCGTGCGACCGCAAAACAGGTGCGGGCACTGAAGATCCCGGGCATCGGCCTGCTCGAGGAGACCAAGCGGGTCTACCCCAAGGACGAGACTGCGGGGACCCTCATCGGATTCGTGGGCGTGGATAACCGGGGCCTGGCCGGAATCGAGCACGACTTCAACGCGCTGATCATGGGACCGCCCCGGCAGCTGGCGATCCAGGTCGATGCCAAGGGCAACGAGATCCTTCGCGATGCTCACGAGAATCCCCTCGATGCGGTCGAGACCTCGAGCGGGGCCGTGCAGCTGACGATCGACCAGGCGATCCAGCACGTGGCCGAGAGCCGGCTGGCGGAGGCCATTCAAACCTTCGATGCCGCGCACGGCGTCGTCATCGTGATGAATCCCTGGAATGGCGACGTCCTGGCCTTTGCAACCCTGCCCACCTACGACCCGAATCACCCGGATCTCGCCTCGCCTTCGGTCATCACGAACTGGGGGATCAGCAAGGTCTTCGAGCCCGGATCGGTGATGAAGCCCTTCACGATCGCTGCGGCCCTGCAGGTCGGGACCATCACTCCGCAGACCGTCTTCACCTGCCCGCCCCGGCTCCAGATCGGAGATCGGTCGATCGGGGATCACGATCCCGGCCCGGGCATCCGCCATCTCATCCCCGCCCAGATCCTCAAGGTTTCGAGCAACGTCGGAGCATCGCAGATCGGCCGGAGCATGCCGGATTCCGTCCAGCGGGCGTTCTTCATCAAATTCGGGTTTGGCCGGACGACCCAAAGCGGGCTGGGCGGAGAGTCCCGCGGCATTCTCCCGCCGCTTCCTTGGCGACCGATTCGCCACGCCACGATCTCCTATGGCCAGGGCATCTCCGTGACAGCCTTGCAACTGGCAACCGCCGAGTGCGCCCTTGCCAACGGGGGCTACGCCGTGCGGCCGCGCCTGATCGAGCGGATCCTGGACGCAAGCGGCAAGGTGGTGCAGACCTTTCCGCCGGCGCCCATGCGCCGGGTCGTCTCGACGCGAGTCACCCAGGAGCTTCTGCCGATGCTCGAGGGGGTGACGGACCCCGGCGGGACCGGGACGGCGGCGCGGGTGCCGGGGTATCATGTGGCCGGCAAGACGGGCACTGCCCAGAAGGCCTGGCCAGACGGCCGAGGCTACTCGCCCGATGTCGTGTCGACCTTCCTGGGCTTCGTGCCTGCCGAGAAGCCACGCATCGTCATCCTCGCCACGCTTGACGCACCCCAGAAGGCCCACTTTGCCTCGGAAACCACCGCGCCCATCTTTCGCGACGTGGCGGCAGCCACGCTCCGGATCCTCGGTTCCGAGCCCAGCCCGACCCTCGAAGCCTCGCCCTCTGTCTAGCGCAGCTTCGCCTCGACAGGATCGAGCCCGAGGACTCGAACAGGGCCCGGTGGAGCAGCGGAGCAACCGTGCAGAGGGACCCCTTGCAAACGGGGAAAGGAACAGAGAGGAGTTGTCATGCGACTGGCTGATGTAGCGGCGCGTTACCGGCCGGCGAGTTCCGCCGAAGCGCTGGACCTCGATGCCGAGATCGCCGGTATCAGCTACGACTCGCGCACAGTACGTCCGGGGCACCTCTTCGTCGCCGTCGGGGGCACCCATATCGACGGGCACCAGTTCGTGCCGGCCGCCTTCGACCAGGGAGCGCTCGCCGCGATCGTGAGCCGCTCCGAGGCAGCCGCGGGCGGACCCGCCCTCCTGGCCGAGGATACGCGGGAGGCCCTCGCCTGGGCGGCCGCGGCATTTCGGGGCTTTCCCGGACGCACTCTCGACGTCGTCGGCGTTACCGGGACCAACGGCAAGACCACGACCACCCACCTGGTCGAGGCAGCCATGCTCGCCTCGGGACATCCAGCTGGCGTGGTCGGTACCCTCGGAGTCCGGTACCGGTCCGGCGGCCTCCAGACGACCGTCGATCTGGGCTTCACCACGCCCCAGGCCCCCGAACTGCAGCAGATCCTGGCCATGATGGCCGAGGCCGGAGTCCGGCAGGTCGCGATGGAAGTATCCTCGCACGCCCTCGACCAGCATCGGGCGGCGCACATCGGATTTGCGGTCGGGGTGTTCACCAATCTCACACGCGACCACCTTGATTACCATGGCACCGAGGAAGCCTACGCGGCCGCCAAGGCCAAGCTCTTCTCGTCGCTCCGGGAGGGAGGAGCGGCCGTGATCAACGCCGACGATCCGCGCTCCCAGCAGATGGAGGCCGCGGCACGCGCTGCGGGCGTGACCCGGATCCTGAGCTACGGGCTGAACCACCCGGCGGCGCTCTCGCTGCGCGAGATCGAGATGGGACCAGCTGGTTCGCGGGCAGTGCTCCAGACTCCTGGCGGGACTTTCAGCTTCACCTTGCAGCTTCCAGGTCGGTTCAACCTCTACAACGCCCTGGCGGCGTTGGGGGCAACCATGGCACTGGACCTGGATCCCGCGATCGCCCTGGATGCCTTCGCCAAGGTCCCGGGGGTTCCGGGCCGGGTCGAGCGCGTCAGCGCCCCCGATGCAGACTTCGCCGTGATGGTCGACTATGCCCACACCCCGGACGGCCTGCAGAACGTCCTCGAGACCATCCGCGGCATCACGAGTCAGCGCGTCATCGTGGTTTTTGGCTGCGGGGGCGATCGCGACCGCACCAAGCGACCCTTGATGGGGCGCATCGCATGCGAACTTGCCGACCTGGCGATCGTCACGAGCGACAACCCTCGGACCGAGGATCCCGAGGCCATCATCGCCGAGGTTCGCCAGGGAATGGTCGTCCCGCACGAGACGATCGTCGACCGCGCCGAGGCCATCCGGTGGGCGATCGCCCAGGCTCGACCTGGAGATACGGTCGTCCTGGCCGGCAAGGGGCACGAACCGTACCAGATCATCAAAGGCAGACGCATCGCCTTCGACGATCGGGAAGTCGCCCGCCAGGCCTTGCGCGAGCTGGACACCGCGCGGTGAGCGATCGAGCCGCACCCATGTTCACCCTCGGCGAGGTTGCAGGGGCCACCGGGGGGACCGTCCTGGCCGGGGATCCGGAACTCCCGCTGTTTGCGGTCTCGACCGATACCCGCACGATCGGTCCGGGTTCCCTGTACATGGCCCTGCACGGCGAGCGCTTCGATGGCCACGACTTCATCTCGGATGCCGTATCCCGCGGGGCCGCAGCCGTCCTCGCAGAGCGGCCCGAGGGCGCGCCGTCGGGCACGCCCATCATCCAGGTGGATCGGACGCTTGGCGCCTACGGAAAGCTCGCTCGTCACCACCGTGACCAGCTCGGTTTGACGGTCGTCGCGGTCACCGGCTCGTCGGGCAAGACCAGCACGAAGGAAGCCATCGCAGACCTGGTCGGGCGCTTCCTTCCCACGGCCAAGAGCCATGCCAATTTCAACAACGAGATCGGCGTGCCGCGCACGCTCCTGGATTTGAGGGCTGGCACGCGCTGCGCCGTTCTCGAGTTCGGGATGCGGGGAGCGGGCGAGATCGCCTATCTGGCGGAGGTGGCAGGCCCTGATATCGGAGTCATCACGAATATCGGCACGGCCCACATCGGGAGGCTCGGCAGCCAGGAGGCCATTGCCCAGGCCAAGGGCGAGCTCGTCCGGGCCATCCCCCAGGGCCGGGTCGTGCTCAATGGTGACGATCCGTTTTGTCGCTCGATCGGTCGGGACCATCCGGCCGTGTGCTGGTATGCGGCCAGCGGCGGCAGGACGGTTGCCGGGCAAGGCGTGGATCCCGACGTCTGGGCCGCCTCGACCCCGGTTCCCGACGGCGATTTTTGGGTTTTCCGGGCCGCCTGGCGCAAGGGGCCCGCATGGCCTGCGGGCGAGGCCCTGGTGCGACTTTCCCTTCCGGGCAGCCACCATGTGGCCAACTCCTTGGCGGCCATCGGCGTGGCCTGCCAGCTCGGCATCGTGCTGCCGGACGACTTCGTGCTGGCTCCGCCCGCGGTCGGAGGGCGCAGCCGCGTGGTGGCGATCGGCGATGTCGAGATCCTCGACGAAAGCTACAACGCCAATCCCGAGTCCGCCCGAGCTTCCCTCGAGGTCTTCTGCACCCTCCCCAGCCCGGGCCGTCGTATCGTGGTCTTCGGTGAGATGGCCGAACTCGGGGATCACGCCGAGGGGGCGCATCGCGCCCTCGGCCGGGCGCTCGACGGACTGCCGGTCGACTTCGTGGTGACGGTCGGTGACGTCGCGGCCTGGATCGCCGACACGACTCGAGTTCCATCCGCTTCCTGCCGTGATAACGCGGAGGCGGTCCGGGTGCTCGGCTCCTTCGTGCGATCGGGGGACCGGCTCCTGGTGAAGGGCTCTCGCTCCGGACG
Source organism: bacterium (assembly GCA_021781555.1). Classification (GTDB taxonomy): domain Bacteria; phylum Cyanobacteriota; class Sericytochromatia; order S15B-MN24; family VGJW01; genus JAJXWQ01. Next base: position 13,657 of record JAJXWQ010000021.1, on the reverse strand, counting down.
GCTGGAAGAGATCGTGGCCGGTCTGTCAGAATGGCTCGAATGAGTCCTCTGGTAAGTGTCCCGTGAAAGATCACCTGTTCGCCTTCGTCCCGCTGTCCCCCGCCTTCGTGGTGGCGCTGGTCCTGACCGTGGCCATGGCGCGGCCGGCAGTGGCCTTGCTGACGCGTTTGAAGGCCCGACAGGTCATCCGGCAGGAGGGCCCGCAATCGCACCTTGCCAAGGCCGGCACGCCATCGATGGGCGGGCTGTTCTTCCTGCTGGCGTCGATCCTCGCCTGCGTGCCGTTCATTCCGGCTGCCCCTGAGCTCATCGCGGCGCTCGTGGTGGTGGCAGGCTTCGCGCTGGTCGGGTTCATCGACGACTTCCTGTCCATCTTGAAGAAGCACAACAAGGGGCTTTCCGCTCGCCAGAAGCTCCTCGCTCAGGTGGGCCTGGGGAGCGTCTTTGCCGGAGCCCTGGCAAGCTTCCAGCACGCGCCCTGGGTGTGGGTGCCCGTCGCCCACACGCGGCTCGATCTCGGGTGGGCCTACTGGCCCTTCCTCGTCCTGGTGATGGTTGCCGCTACCAATGCCGTGAACCTCACGGATGGGCTGGACGGCCTTGCAGCCACGACCTCGGCGATCGCCCTGGCAGGGCTCGCGGCACTCACGCTGCGCTGGAGCGATCCGGCGCTGCACCCCGGGCTCCTGGCCCTGCCCCTGGCCTTCGCCGGGGGCTGCGTGGGCTTCTTGTGGGTCAATGCCCACCCGGCGCAGGTATTCATGGGGGATACCGGATCCCTGGGCCTCGGCGCGGCCATGGTCGCGATCGCTGCGATCGGCCACCTCGAGCTGTACCTGCTGCCGGTCGGCCTCGTCTTCGTGGGCGAGGCCCTGTCGGTGATGATTCAGGTGTCCTACTTCAAGGCAACCGGCGGCAAGCGAATCTTCCGCATGAGCCCGCTGCACCACCACTTCGAGCTCGGGGGGCTCAAGGAGACCAAGGTGGTGGCTCGGTTTGGACTCGTTGGATTGCTGGCGGCCGTCATCGCTGCCGCCTGGCTATAGAAGGAAGCGACTGTGACTGCAGATTTCAGTGACCGGACGGTGGCCATCATCGGTCTGGCGCGGACCGGCCTGGCGGTCGCCGAGGCACTGGCCCGGCACGGAGCCCGGGTGATGGCATCGGATACGAGGCCGGCCGAGGAACTGCAGGAAGTCCAGGGCTCCCTTCCCGCGGGCGTGGAGCTCGAGGCGGGCGGCCACGCCAGATCCGTGGCGGCCGCGGATCTCATCGTCGTATCGCCGGGCGTGCCTCGGGCCTTGCCGCTCCTGCAGGCCGCCGAGGCGGATGGCGTGGAGCTCATCGGTGAGATCGAGCTGGCGTACCGCCTGGCAGCCTCGCCGATCGTGGCCATCACGGGTACCAACGGGAAGACCACGACGACGACGCTCGTGGCCCGTATCCTCGCCGAGGCCGGCCTTGACGCCCCTCTCGGCGGCAACATCGGGATTCCCCTGGTCACCCTGGCCGAGCAGCCTTGCGATTACCTCGTGGCGGAGGTCTCGAGCTTCCAGCTGGAAACGGTCGTCGATTTCCGGCCCAAGGTCGGGGCCTGGCTCAACTTCACCGACGATCATCTGAATCGGCACGGATCGCGGGAGGTCTACTTCGAACTCAAGAAGCAGCTCTTTGCTCGCCAGACCGCTTCCGACTGGGCCGTCCTCAATGCCGACGATCCCGCGGTCTCGAGTATCCGGGGCGAACTTGCCGGACAGGTGCTCCTCTTCAGCCGCCGGCAGGATATCACGGGGGTCATCGTCGAGGGGGGCTGGATCGTCTGGCGTAAGGCCGGATCAACCCTGCGCGTCATGCCGGTTTCCGACATCCTGCTACGGGGCGACCATAACCTGGAGAACTGCCTGGCGGCCACCGCCATCGCGCTCGCACTCGGCGTCGCGGCAGAGGTCATCGCGAGGGCGATCGCCGGCTTCGGCGGGGTCGAGCACCGCATCGAGCCCGTGCGGACCCTAAACGGCGTGCAGTGGTACAACGACAGCAAGGGCACGAACTACGACAGCACCGTCAAGGCCATCGCTTCCTTTGCCGAACCGCTGGTGCTCATCGCAGGTGGACGCGACAAGGGGGGGGCGATCGCGCCGCTCATCGAGGCGATATCGCGCCGGGTCGAGCACGTGGTCCTGCTGGGCGAAGCCGGCCCGTACTTCGAGCGGGTCCTGCGCGCTGCCGGGTACGAGGCCCTGACCCTCACCGATTCCCTCGAGGGCGCCGTGGCGATGGCTCGCACACTCGCTCGACCTGGCGGCGTCGTGCTGTTCAGTCCGGCCTGCACGAGCTTCGACATGTTCAAGAACTACGAAGAGCGGGGCTCCCTCTTCAAGAAGGCGGTCATGGCACTCGAACCCGGCGAGGTAGCGCGACCGGCGGTCGGGGCGATCCAGGAGGAAGTTTCACCCTGACTTCCGGCGACCGGGCCCGAAAAGTGTGAGAAACGTCATAACCTCGGTACCGGGGCCAGGTTAAGCTAAACGAAACCTATGGCCGCCGTATCCCGTCGAAACGCCGGCGCGCTCGCCTGGGACGGTCCCCTCGCGAGCGTGGCCATCATCCTGGCCGTCTTCGGCTTCTTCATGGTCCTGTCGGCCTCGGCGCCGTCGGCCGAATTCCGCCTTTCGGACGGTCTGTTCTTCTTCAAGAAGCAGGTGGCCTGGGGAACCCTGGGGTTCGTCGCCATGTTCCTCGGCGCGGGAATCGCCACCGAGCGGCTCCGGGTGGCTTCCAAGGTCATGATCGGGTTGTCGGCCGCGTTTCTGGCCGCCACGTACGTCCCGCATCTCGGCGTCTCCCAGCTCGGAGCTGCCCGCTGGCTGCGCCTGGGGCCGATGTCGTTCCAGCCTTCGGAGTTCGCCAAGCTCGGCATGGTGATGTACCTGGCCGACGTCCTGGCGCGCAAACCAGAGGGCCCCTGGACGCGCAAGGATCTGCGCCAGACCGTCCTTCCGGTCCTGGGTCTCCTCGGCCTGGTACTCTTCCAGCCAGACCTTGGCACCACGCTGATCCTGGCCGGGATCGCCTTCGCGATGTTCCTGTGCGCCGGGATGCCGCTGACCTGGTTGCTCGGAGGCAGTGGGGTGGGGCTGGCAGCCGCGGCCTACCACGTCCTGCACACGCCGTACCAGCGCGACCGGTTCCTCGCGTTCGTGAACCCGTGGGCGCACTCCAAGGACATTGGATTCCAGCTCGTCCAGTCGCTCCTGGCGATCGGCTCGGGCGGGATCTTCGGGACGGGCTGGGGACAGGGCAAGGAAAAACTCTTCTATCTGCCGATCCAGCACACGGATTTCATCTTTGCCGTCGTGGGCGAGGAGCTCGGTCTCATCGGCACGATCCTGGTGGTCGCTCTGTTCGTGGTGCTGGCCCAGCGTGGCTTCTCGATCGCTCAAAGGGCCCGGAGCGTGCATGCCAAGCTCCTGGCAACCGGCATCACGGCGGGCATCGTCTTCCAGGCTTTTCTCAACATTGCCGTCGTGACAGCTTCGGTCCCGACGACCGGCGTGCCGCTGCCGTTTCTCTCTTTCGGGGGCACGAGCTTGCTCGTCACGCTCTTCTCGATGGGCCTCCTCCTCGGCGTCTCGCGGTCCCCGCGCACGTCTGGCCAACCCCTTGTCCACTTCACACGGAGAATTCCAAGCTCCTCGTGAGCGGTTTTTCGGGTTAGCCGGAGCGGGGCCCTGGTCCCGCGCTGCGAGGCCAGCGGCAGGCAAGGTCAGACCGACGGAACCCGGTCGGGCCAGGGTTGCCTTCGCACGCGGCTGGTCTATACCTGTTGCAGCTTGAACAGGTCCGTCTGCGCCCCGCAACCGGGCCCTGTTTGACTCCCTCGGCCCGATCGCCCCGGGCGAAACCGCTCTGGGCTCGCCCACGGTCTGGCGAAACCCCTCTGGGATCGCCGGGTGTCGTCCCGTGGACACAAGGAGGAAGCCGTGTCCAGCCGCTCGCTCCTTTCTCGAGTCGCCGCTTTTTGCCTGGCGGGGACGCTGGCAGCTTGCGGAACGTCAGCATCGCAGCCGGGCGCCATATCACCGGTATCACCGGCCGTTCCCGACGCGCACCAGGCCGCGGTGTCCCCCGGAGGCTCCGGTCCCCCTTCGCCCGGTAACGTCATCGCACCGCAGGAGACTTCGGCCCCGCCCGTCCAGCTGGCCTCGGACCTGTTGACCAGCATCCCCGCATCGATTCCCCGGAGCTACGGTGACTCCTCGCTCCAGACGATCGCGCCCGACGAGTTCTCCGCGGACTTCGAGCCGTCGATCTTCACGGGTGGACCGGGAAGCTATGTCGGATTTCCCCCAGGTTTCGATAGCGCCGTCCTGGAGGACAGTCGCTTCTTGCCCCTCGACGGGGTCTGGATTCCGTACCAGACCGTCACGGGGCGCTTCGTCCCGCTCTCCTTCTTTGACCCGGAGGCCGGCCTTTACGTCTATCCCGCGCTGGTGCTGGTCGCCGGGATGTTCGTGCCGATCTACCGGGTCGTGCCATCTTTGCTGGCACCGTACTCCGCGATCTTGCCGATCTCGATGTCGAGGGGCTTCGTCTCCCCGGTCGACATCGAGGACGTCGCGGCGCCCCTGCAAATCGAGCCCGAGATCCTGAGCCCCATCCCCGATCTCGGCCCGACGAACGTCATCAACGACATCACGAACCTCGAGAGCCGCATCGTGGAGCCGGTCACCGTCTCCCCGGACCTCGTCGCTCGGGTCGAGGTCGGCCAGCGTCACCGTCTCGCCCGGCTTCCCGCCGACATCCGACACCGGATCGAAGATCGCCAGCAACACGGCTCGCCGCTCGTGGTCCCGGTCACTCCGGCGATCGAGCGCAACCGGGCGATCCGCCAGCAGATCGACACCAGGATACGCCGCGAGGCCGAGAGAATCGCTCCCGACCTGCATCCCGCCATGCCACCGCCACGGCCCATCGCCCGGCCGGAGCAGCCTATCGGGCGCCCCGAACAGCCGGTAGCCCGCCGTCCCGAACAGCCTATCGCTCGTCCCGAACGGCCGGTAGCCCGCCGTCCCGAGCTGCCGGTAGCGCGTCCCGAACAGCCTATCGCTCGTCCCGAGCTGCCGGTAGCGCGTCCCGAACAGCCGGTAGCCCGCCGTCCCGAAACTCCGATAGCCCGTCCCGAACCGCCCGTAGCCCGCCGTCCCGAGCTGCCGATCACGCGTCCCGAGCGACCGGTAGCCCGCCGTCCCGAGACGCCGATCGCTCGTCTTGAACAGCCGGTAGCCCGCCGTCCCGAAACTCCGATAGCGCGTCCCGAACAGCCGGTAGCCCGCCGTCCCGAGCTGCCGGTAGCGCGCCCCGAACAGCCTATCGCTCGTCCCGAACCGCCGGTAGCCCGGCGTCCCGAGACGCCGATCGCTCGTCTTGAGCAGGTCCCGCCTGTGACCGCGCAGACCCATCCGGAAAGCGCATACAAGCTGGCGCCCTGGCAGCGCGCCAAGCGTACGCACAAAGACAAGGCCAACCCCAAACAGCAGCAGCCACCCGGCCGCTAGCTCGCCGGTCGGTCCGGGTCCACCGGCACAACCGGAGACCCTTGCGCCCAAATTTGGAGCTGGTGTCCTTGGTGGGATGGCTTTCCCGCCAAGGACCCCGCTCCGGGCAAAGCCAGGCTAGAGCAGGCTCTTCCCCTTGACCAGCAGAAAGTTATCCGATAGTCTAAAATTAGACCCAGATAAACAATTTGCTTCACCCGCTCGGAGGAACGCAGGTTTCTCGGGGCGCCAGTTCCCGAGCTGAAGGCTTCCATGAGCGCAATCATCGAGACCCAAGGACTGATCAAGCGCTACGGCGACGTCACCGCGCTGGCGGGGATCGATCTCGTCGTCCAACCCGGTGAGATCTTCGGCTTCCTCGGGCCCAACGGGGCGGGCAAGAGCACCGCCATCAAGATCCTGTCGACCTTGCTCAAGCCGACGGCGGGGCGGGCAACTCTGGCGGGGTTCGACGTCGCGAGCCAGCCCGGCAAGGTGCGGCAGTCCATCGGAATGGTCTTCCAGGATCCCTCCCTGGATAACCGGCTGACGGCCGAGGAGAACCTGCAGTTCCACGCGATGCTCTACCACGTCCCGCGCTCCGTCCGCCAGGACCGGATCGCCAGGGTGCTGACGATGGTCGACCTGCTGGACCGCCGCAAGGACCTCGTCTCCATCTTCTCGGGCGGAATGAAGCGGCGGCTCGAGATCGCCCGCGGGCTCTTGCACGAGCCCCAGGTCCTGTTCCTGGACGAGCCTACCGTGGGCCTCGACCCTCAGACCCGAGCCGCGATCTGGGAGCATGTGCGTCGGCTGCGGTCGGAGTCGGGTGTCACGGTCTTCATGACGACTCACTACATGGACGAGGCCGAGAACTGCGATCGCATCGCGGTCATCGACCATGGCAAGCTCCAGGCGCTCGACACTCCGGAGGCTCTGAAGCGGAGCCTGGGCGGTGAAACCGTGATCATCACCGGCGATGCCGCGCTTCAGGGGGACATCGCGGAGCGCTATGGCGTTCCGGTGCAGGCATCCGAGGGCACGGTCCACTTCCAGATGGCAGACGCCGCCCAGTTCGTGCCCCGGGTCGTCGCCGACTTCCCGGGTCGCATCACGGCCATTTCCGTCAAGCAGCCCAACCTCGACGACGTCTTCATGCACCTCACCGGCCGTGAGATCCGCGCCGAGGAGGCGACCCCCCTCGACCGCATGCGCATGATGGCCCGCCGCTGGGGCAGCCAGGGCCGGCGATAGGCGTTTCCAAGGAGATCCCATGCAGGCAATCCAGGCCATATACACCATCTGGCTGCGCGAGTTCAAGGTATCGATTCGCGAGCGCTCGCGGCTGGTTGCCATGTTTGCGCAGCCGCTGCTCTACCTCCTGGTCGTGGGCAAGGGCCTCACCAGCGCGATGACTCTCCGTACCGCTCCGGGGGGCATCGACTACCTCAAGTTCATGTTCCCGGGCATCATCGGGATGAGCCTGCTTTTCACCTCCATCTTCGCCGGCGCGTCCACGATCTGGGACCGCGAGTTCGGATTTCTCAAGGAGGTCCTCGTCGCGCCCGTCTCGCGCGGTGCGGTGGCGCTGGGAAAGAGCCTGGGCGGAGCCACGACTGCCACGATCCAGGCCATCATCCTCCTGGCGCTCGCGCCCGTCGTCGGAGTATCGCTCACGGCGGCCGTCGTGGCCAAGATCCTGGTGGTGGCCTTTCTCATCAGCTTCGCCGTGACCAGCCTGGGAGTGGCGATCGCCGGGCGAATGAAGTCGATGCAAGGCTTCCAGATGATCATGAATTTCCTGGTGATGCCCCTGTACTTCCTCTCGGGGGCCATGTTTCCGCTCAGCACCGCCCCGGGTTGGATGAAGATCCTGATGCGCGTCGATCCGCTCACCTACGGCGTCGACGCCCTTCGGGGTCTCGTGTTCTCGTCGACGCTGATCCAGCTGCCTCTCGGTGGCACCCAGCGACTCTCGGTGCTGGCCCGGGCCACCGGTCTGATCCGATGGAGCCTGGGGTTCGATGTCGGAGTGATAACCGTCGTGGCGCTCGTGCTGGCCGCGGCCGGGGCCATGAGCCTGTCGGGGGCCGAGTAGACCGCTCCCGCTTCGAAGCCATCGGGGCCGAAGGAGCCAAACGAGGTCCGATTGCGCAGCGTAGCGACCGCGCAGAGGGACCCGTTCACACTACAAGATTCACAAGCCTCAGATCGAGGACGCCACCGCCCGGTCACCGGCCTCCGCCTTGAGGTGGCCGTGTCCCAGAGCGAAGGCGCCGATGCCCATGAGCGCTGCCGCAGCCATCACCGCCATCGTCACCGGATCCTTGAGTCCCACGATGGAGCCGATCGCACCGGCAAAAGGCGTGAGGAAAAGCAGGCTGCCCATCTTCGCGCCACCCAAAGCCCGCAGGCCCAGCACGAAGCAGGCCGTGGCGGCCGACCACCAGATTCCGCCTAGCAGCAGCGCGGGACCGATCTGTGCCATCGGGGGGAGCGGCTCGTGCGCCAACCCCGCGATCGCCAGGCTCACCGCACCCGCCAGCAGACACTTGGTCGCCATGAGAGCCATGGGATCGCGCTCGGACAGGCGCTGCGTGGTCATGTTGTCGCTGGCCCACCCCAGGTATGCGATCGCCACCAGCAAGACGCCCCCGAGATGCGTCGTGGCCCCCCCGCTGGCCCCGAGGCTCAGAACGACCGCCCCGCCCAGGATCGCGGCAGCGCCTACCGCCTCGGAGAACCGCAAGGACTCCCCGAAGAACAGGGCGATCCCCACCATGAAGACGCCCTCGAGATTGCTAAGGAGCGATCCCACAGTGCCGGACACCTGGCCGAGGCCGTCGAGCTGGAGCCAGGAAGCCGAGACGCCACACGCCACCCCGAGGCCATAGATGCGAGCATCCCCAAGCTTGAGTCGGCGCAGGGGTTCGATGCGGTAGCCGGCAAGCCACCGGACAGCGACGAGCAGGGCGAGCGTTGCACCCGACGAGCTGTAGAGGAAACCCGTCGACATCAGCGGCGGCATATCGGCAAGCCAGCGCTTGGCGAGCGGGGTGTAAAGGCCGAAGAAGATCACCGTGGCCAGGCCGTAAGCCAGGTCACGCCAGCGTCGCGAATCGCTTGGCACTCCAAACCCCGGATCGCTAGCCCCCGACGAGCGCGCTCCGCTAGCGGAGGATGTGCCGGGCAAAGGCCTGACTGCCGGGGTAGTTGGATCGGGCGGCCAGGACCTCGAGGTTGGCCTCCCCTGGATAGTACTTGCCGCCGATCTCCCAGGTGGGGTATTCGCGGATATTTGCCGCCTTGCAGAGAGCGACGCGGGCCGAAGAGGTCGACGGGTCACATTCGACGTAGTCGATCAGCTGGAAGGCCTGCCGGCCAAAGAGCTCCTTCTCGCGGAAGCAGTGCGGGCAGCGATAACCGCCATACATCCTGGCGCCGTTCTCCGCGAGCCACCTGGCCAGGGCCATTTCGGCCGGCCCGGAGGTCGTCGGGATCGGATAGACGGGCTCGGAGAGGGGCACGAGGCCGTTCTGAGGGACGACACCGCTGCCCGGCTGGGGCGGGAAGCCGCCCGGAATGCCGGGAACCGCGGCGGATTGGTTGGGGGGAGCGCCGAGAGCCGCCAGGGCCAGAACCCCCACGAGGAGTCCGCCGATGACGACCCGACCGCTCGCCTTGGTCAGCGCCGGCCAGAAGTTCGCGATCCCGAACAAGGTCAACGACAGCAAGAACGACCCGATGCAGTACAGGCAGACGCCATGGATCACCCCCACCATCAGGTAGACCAAGTAACTGCTGATCGTCGCCATCACCGTCGTCAGGCCCCGCAGCAAGAAGAGATTGCCGTCGGGGGTCCCGGGGGTAGGGTCCGTTGCCCGGCCGAGCCGATTCCCCACGATGGGCCACAGCGACAGTCCGACCACGGACAGGTATGCCAGCAGGCCCCAGAAGGCGACCGGCAAACCCATCACCACCGAGTACTGGCTGGTGACGACTTCGTCGCAATTGATGATGGCCGTCTGCGGGCAAGCCAGGGACTGCCCCATCGCATGCGCGATGAGCAGGTAGGACGCATCGAAAATCCCCAGCGAGGCGAGCCCCGCAAGCAGCCAGCGCTGCGAAGACAGAAGTGGGGTAGAACCGGGCTGTGGCATCGTCTTCTCCGAGCGGGAACCAACAGACGGGGGACTCGAGCCCTACGGCACGACGCATGCGATCGTACCCTACGAAAGGCGATCGCGATCGGATCTTGCGGCCTACCTGCCGGGGGCCTCCCGGCGGGTCTGGATCGACAGAGCCAGGGGGCTGCTCCAGGCGCACCTGGAAGGGGAATCCTCGATTACCGCGCGGTGGGCTTTCCGCTGTAAGATGGCCCCATGGACGCAGCGTTCGAGACCCTGGCAGAGAAGTTCAGGAGCGGATCCTGGTCGGCGGCGGACAACATCCTGACGGCCGAGGTCATGCCACCCGCGCCCGGCGACATCGCCACGCTGCCGCCTCGGGGCGGCGAGGAGCGGCGCCAGCTCGAAGCCCGGGGCGCGGATGCCCTGCGACAAGGGAAGCTCGGCCTCGTGATCCTCGCGGGCGGCATGGCGACGCGGTTCAACTGGGACCGGCCCAAGGGGATCTACCCCATCTTCGGGGGGCAAAGCTTTCTCGGGTGGAAGCTCCAATGGGCCCGGGAGATCGGTGGCGATCGCCTGCCAATCTACATCATGACCAGCTTCCACACGCACGACGCGGTGGCCGCCCACCTGGTCGAGCACGGGTACTTCGGCATCGATCCCGCTCGGGTCCGGCTGTTCCAGCAATTCCGGTACCCCCGGCTGCTGGCCAGCGGGGCGCGCTTCGTCGACCCGAGGGGCCAGGAAAACGATGCGGCGCCCGGGCACGGAGATTTTCCCTCCGCAATGCGCCAGGCGGGTCTGCTGGCGGAATTCCTCGGCGCCGGCGGGACCACCTTGCTCTTCTCGAACGTCGACAACCTCGGGGCGACGCCCGACATGGCCATCGTCGGATTCCACCTTGCCAGCGGGACCCAGATGACAGCCGAGGTCGCCGCCAAGGCGCCGGGCGATCGGGGTGGGGCACCGGCGCGGGTCGATGGCCGGCTCCAGCTGGTCGAGGGCTTTGCGTTTCCGCCCACGGTCGACCAGAACGCGATTCCGGTCTTCAACACGGCGACCTATTGCTTCGAGGCCAGGTCCCTCGATCGCGATTTCGATCTGCCGTGGTACGTCGTGGAGAAGAGGGTCGACGACACCCCGGTGATACAGTTCGAGCACCTGGCGGGCGACCTCTCGGCCCGCCTGGCCTTCGGCGCCCTCGAGATCGACCGCGACGATCGGTTCATCCCGGTCAAGAGCCAGGCCGACGTCGCGCAGGCGCAGATCCTGCTGGCGCGCAAGGCGCAGTCCTTGCACGGAGCACTGTCCGCTCGTTGAAGCCGCGCTTCCACCTCAACGTCACGGGCGTCTGCAACCTCGCCTGTTCGCACTGCTATCAGGACCGACTTGGCGCCCGACCGATGCCGCTCGAGGACGTCGAGCGGGTCCTCACCACGTTCGACCGCCTGCGCCGGCACCATGGCGACCGGGGCGAGGGCTTCCTCACGCTCGGCGGCGGCGAGCCCACAACCCGCCCGGACCTTGCAGATGTCATCAAACTTGCACGACGACATAATTTCACGTTGCGATTGGTGACTAATGCGACAAGGATCGACCTGCCACAGGCCTGGACGCTCCGACAGGCGGGCCTGAAGATGGTTCAGGTGAGCCTCGACGGGGCGACGCGCCAGACCCACGAGGCGATCCGGGGTCCGAAGTCCTGGGAACGGGCCCTGGCTGGCATCTCGGCGCTGCGCAAGGCCAGGATGCTCATCGTCCTGAGCGCGGTCATGATCCCAGGGCGCAACCTCGACGAGATCCCTCGCCTGCTCGACCTCTCTCGCGAGCTGGGCGTCGCGGGGATCAAGGTTCAGCGCGTGATCGCGCGTGGCCAAGCGGCCGGAGGCCTCGAGACCCAGGGCGACTTCCACCGGGTCCTGGTGGCACTCCTCGAGCATGCCGTCGCGATCCGCTACAAGCGCCCGATCATGCTCTTCGATCCGCTCGCGCACAACCTGCCGAACCTCTATCCCCGCCTCACCCGGCGCCTGTGGTTCCTGTCGACCGACATGTGTCATTGCGATCGCACCGAGCTCGTGGAGGTGGATGTGGATGGATCCATCCGGTACTGTCGCATCGGGCAAAAGCTCGGCAATGTCTGGCAGGACGACCTGATCGAAGTGTGGGAGAAGCACCCGCTCCTGCAGGAGATCCGAGCGCACCGCCCGCATGGTGCGTGCGCGTCGTGCGCGGCGTGGAGCGGCTGCCGAGGAGGGTGTCCGGCGGCGACCTACGGCCGTGGCGAGGCCACAGGTGCACCCGACCTCGCCTGCCCCGCGGCGCGCGGGGTCCGCTAGAGTGCTCCCGAGCCCTGGGAGTCAAACGGGGCCCGGTTGCGCAGCGCAGCGACCGCGCAGAGGGACCCGTTCACCCTGCAAGAGCTTGCTCCCGGTTTGATCTGACCCGATGCTACAGGAGGTCGACGACAGGCGGTACCCGCGGCTCGTGGTCCGTCGGCCAGCTCTCCGGCCGGCCTGCGACGAAGCCCCGGAGCGTGAACGGGCGCGCCGAGGCGACCTTCACCTGGACGATCTGGCCTTCGAGGCTCGGGTCGCCCGGGAAGAAGATCTCCCGGTTGCCCCGCGTCCGTCCGGTCCAGATCCCGGGGCGCTTGCTCGAGGGGCCCTCGACGAGGACTTCTTGCCAGCTCCCCACCAGCCGGCGATTGCAGCGCAAGCTCGTCTCGGCCACGGTCTCGTTGAGGCGAGCCAGGCGATCGCGCTTGACCTCCTCGGGGACCTGGTCGGCACGCTTTCCCGCCGGTGTCCAGGGCCGGATCGAATACGCTGCGGTGTTGTTGGAGTCGAACTCGACCTCGCGCACGATCCGCAACGTGTCCTCGAAATCCTCCTCGGTCTCGCCGGGGAAGCCCACGATCAGGTCGCCGCTGATGGCGGCGCCCGGCAGGTGCTGCCGGATCATCGCGACCTTGTCCAGGTACTGGGCCACCGTGTGCTGACGTTTCATCTGCTCGAGCATCCGGTCCGATCCGCTCTGGATGGGGAAGTGGAAGTATTCCATCACGTTCGGAAGCTCGGCCACGGTCTGCACCAGCTCCAGGTCGAGGTCCACGGGATGGCTCGTCAGGAAGCGAATGCGAGCCAGGCCCGGCAGCGGCGACAGTCGCCGCAGCAAGGCGGCCAGGGTCGTGGGCTCGGGCAGATCCCGCCCGTAACGATCCACGGTCTGGCCCAGGAGCGTGATCTCCTGGTACCCCTCGGCCAGCAGGGCCGTCACCTCGCGCGCGATCGCCCCTGGCTCTCGGCTCTGGAAGGGTCCTCGGGTGAACGGAACGATGCAGTAGCTGCAGAAGTACGAGCAACCGTAGATGACGGGCACCCAGGCGTGGTACCTGCCGTCACGGATCGTCGGCAGGTCGTCGGGAAGCGCGTCCCGGAGTCGACCGATGCGCGTGATGGGCGATCGCGTCTCGCGGACCTCCTCGATGAGGTCGCCGAGCTCGTGGAAGTTGTGCGTCCCCACGACCACGTCGACCGCCGGATTGCGCCGGCGGATCTCGTCTTTCATCTCCTGGGCCACGCAGCCCATCACGGCCAGGATCACTCCGGGGCGCTGCCGCTTGATCTGACGCCACTCGCCCAGCAGCGAGAAGAGCTTGTCCTCGGCCTTCTCGCGGATCGCGCAGGTGTTGACGAGCAGCAGGTCGGCCTGGGCCTCGTCAACGGTGGGTTCGTAGCCGTGGCGCGCCAGCAGACCCAGCGCCCGCTCGGCATCCGAGAGGTTCATCTGGCATCCAAAGGAACGCAGGTAGACTTTGAGTTCAGCCATGGCCTCGAACGCATCCAGAAGCGGGAAAACCCCTAGCCCGGAAAATTCGCGGAGCTTGTTGGAAGGCCGGGCCCAACGGTAGGCTATTGTTGCAACACAACCCCACCGGAGGCCCGGCCATCACATGCAAGATCCTACCACTCTCTTCCCCGTCCCGAC
>JAJXWQ010000020.1 GCA_021781555.1 bacterium | reverse complement strand
CCCGGGCAAAACTGGGACGGTCCTACCCGCCCGCGATCAAGCAGCCGTCGATCGACCTCGCCGCCTGAATCCGTCAGATCCTCTGTGCAGAGGTACTAGAGTGCTCCCGGTTTGAATGGATCGAGCCCGATGAGTCAAACGGGGCCCGGTTGCGCAGCGAAGCGACCGCGCAGAGGGCCCCGTTCAAACTGCAAAAGGCCTAGGCCGCCTGGGGCTCCGGCGTCTCGCTCCTCTCGAGCGCGACGATCGGAGCCTCTGCTCTTGGCGTACGACTCCGGACCGGGACCACCTGAAGCAAGACGCGGGTCCGGGCCGCGACCCCGAAGGACGCGACGAAGGCCATCAGCAGGAATGCCGCCGCTCCCATCGCGGTCTCCAGGTCCAGCAAGCTGCCCGACAACAACCCGAAGGCCGCGGCAGCGAGGGCCCCGACGATCGCCAGGGTGCGCAAAGAGGCCATCGCCTCGTGCAGGCGACGGCGCTGCTCCACCTGAAGACTGGGGTCCGATCCCTCACCCGACGGGCCCGAGACGACCACCCTCCCGCCCACGCATGCCGCCGCTTCCGCGGCCAGCTGGGTCTCGTGTAGCAGCCGAATCAGCCGCGGAGTCAACACGGTCCCCGCCGCCAGCATCTTGGCATGGGTCCTGGGATCGCGGAGCGCATAAGTCAGGACCCGGCCAGGTACCAGGATCCGGCTGATCTCTTGTCTATCGTACACATGGACCAGTTCGGCACGCCCGGGCGATCCTTGAGCCACACCTGGCGGGAAATTCGCCGGGCCGTTTTCGGCCCTACCTCTTGCGGCTTGAACGGATCCCTTGGCGCGGTCGTGCCGCACGCACAACAGGCCTAGCGGAAGCGGCCCTCGCCGCGTTCCCGTGCGTCCGGCACCGCTTTGCAACCAGAGTGCTCCCGGTTTGAATGGATCGAGCCCGATGAGTCAAACGGGGCCCGGTTGCGCAGCGAAGCGACCGCGCAGAGGGGCCCCGTTCAAACTGCAAAAGGCCTGGCCCCCGGTTGACTCCTGTGGCCCGATCCCTTCGAACCGAGAGCGGTCTAGCGCCAGCGCGTGAGAATGGCGTCCCGCTGGAAGGTGGCACTGGCCAGGCGAACCAGGATGAAACAGGCGATGGCGAGGATGGCGATCGCCCCGAAGATCAGCTGCCGGAACGCGACCAACCCCGTGGCAAGGGCGATGCCACCGGCCACGAGCGGAAAAAGGAGCAGCACGCCCAGCTGCTGTGCCGTCCGAGGATCGGATACGCGCGCCGAGATGGCGACCAACCCGAGGGTCGTGAACATCGCCAGGAGCGGCACGAGGACGAAGATGGCCAGCAGCCAGGTCGCCGAGGCGAACACCTGCATCACGAGATCGCCGGGCAGCACGGTACTGGCCATCCAGAGCTGCAGACCGTACATCGTCCACGTGACGAGTACGGCCGGAACGACGGCGAAGAAGGCCTTGCCCACCAGGAGCTCCGAGGTCTCGAGCGGTGTGGCGAGCAGGGGTTCGAGGGTCGTTTCCTGCTTTTCGCCCACGATGGCGTGCGCGCCCAGCGAGAGCGGCAGGAAGAGGGCGAACATGAAGAGGTAGCTCATCACCGCGGCGACCACGATGAAGGCCGGTGCCTTGTGCGGATCCTTTTCGAGGCGAGCCAGCACGTTGCGCCGTGACACCGATGCAGGGCGCCAGGACCGAGTTGCCTGACGCTCGTCGCCCGGTCGCCGATGCGCGATCGCCACCTGCGCTCCGAGCGAGCTCGGGGTCTCGGCCGGCCTGCGCGGGAGAGCCCGTGGCGGCCCATCCAGCCGGCCCGGTCCGGTCGAAGCCGCGACCCGGCTGCCAGGGTGGTGCGAGGCGGCCACGTGGGCCCCATGGTGCCGTGGTATGGCCTCCATGGCCCGGGACAATGCCGGGATCGAGACAGCACTCAGCAGCAGGGGAATCACATAAACCGAGAGGATCAGGCGCGGGTTGTGGCGCAGGTCCAGGAATTCCCGCGCCACGACCGCCGCGATCCTCGTCAGCGCTCCCGCGATCCCGTTCACCGGAGGATCCCCCGCCGTGCCCTAACTCGAAAGCAGCCATGGGGAGGGAAGTGGCCTCCCTCGCAGCGCTCGGGCACTGACGCGAAGGCCCCCACCCATGGCGTCCGGACGCTCACGCCTGGAGTGCGGCGGCAACTCACGGCGACGGCCCGTCCACCAGCTTGAGGTAGACTTCCTCGAGCGAGGCCGTGGCAGCCCGGACGGCCTGAACCCGGGCGCCGCACTCCACCAGGACCCGCACGACATCCGCGGTCTGGGCCTGCGGATCGTCCAGGGTCGTCACGAGCTCCCCGCCAGCGAAACGCGCCTGCCGGACGAAGGGCAGGCGGGAAAGTGCCGCCAGTGGCTCTTGGCCCTCTTGCTCGAGACGGATCGCCACCTGGCGGCCCGAGAGGTCGAGGCGAAGCTGGTCCGCGGGCCCCAGCGCCAGGATCCGCCTCCGGAAGACCGCCACGCGATCGCAGACGCGCTCGGCCTCGTCGAGGTTGTGGGTGCAAAGGAAGACCGTGCGCCCCTCGCCCTTGAGCGTCAGCATGAAATCCCGTACCGTCAGGGCGCTCTCGACATCCAGCCCGGAGGTCGGCTCGTCGAGGAAAACGAGCTTGGGCTCGTGAAGCAAGGCCCGGATGATCGCCACCTTTTGGGCCATGCCCTTGGAGTACGTGGCGGCGGGCCGATCGCGCGCCGCCCAGAGATCGAGGCGCTTGAGGTAGTCGTCGATGCGGCCCTCGGGCGAAGAAATCCCGTAGAGACGGGCGTAGAAACGCAGGTTCTCGCGGGCCGAGAGCCGCCTGTACAGGCCCGGCTGCTCGGTGAGGACGCCGACCGTCCGGCGGATATGCCGGGCACCGGCTTCGAGGTCATGGCCCAGGACGACCGCCGAGCCCGAGGAGGGTGCGATGAGGGCCGTCAGCATCCGGGTGACGGTCGTCTTGCCCGCGCCGTTGGGGCCGAGAAATCCCAAGCACTCGCCAGCAGCGACCTCCAGGTCGAGCGGTTCGACGGCCCGAACCGAGCCATAATCCCGCGTCAAACCTCGGGTGAAGATCGCACTGGGCACCCTGGCTGCTTACCCGGGAAGCGGGCCGGGAAAAACCCGCGGCGCCAGCACGGCTCCTTCGGATGGCGGCCCGGGCCGGGTGCGCCGGGATCGCGGTTCAGGATCGGGGCTTGCGCAGGGCCGCGGCCAGGGCCACCAGGGCACCGACCCCGAGCGCCGCGTGATCTGCGCGCCGCAGCGGCGGGCGGATCATCTTGTAGAGGGCGACGACCTTGGGACCGGCCCAGCGATGCAAGCCGCGGCTCATGCGCGAGGCCTCGAGGTAGACCTGCAGCGGGCCCGTGCGGGCTCTCGGCACCTCGGCGGGCGGCGCGGCGGCACCGGCGATCGCGCGACGCACGATATCAAAGGCTGGTTTGCGGGAAAGATCCGGTCTCAACAGGCCAAAGTGGTACTCGATGTCTACCAGATCCGCCGAGCCGTTGACGCTCTGCGGCAGGGCATCTTGCAGCTCGTAGAGGTTGATCACGTGGAGATCCTGGTCCGGCAGGGCCTCCGGTCCTGCGAGGCTGGCGACGCGTGCCAGGGCGTGCGAGTACCAGTCGGCCATGCGATCCTCGTCGTGGTCCTCGGGAAAGAGCTGAAAGCCCAGCGGCAGCCTCGCATTCCGGCAAGAGGAGTAGCCCATCTCCCCGATCACCACGGCCTTTCCGTAGCAGGCCGATCGGGGATCCCGTCGCAGCCGCGTCAGGACCTCGAGGGGCTCCCACTCGACCGGCCCCGTGCCAGGTGTCCAGGTGTCGGGGTAGTGATCGAGCGCCAGGACGTCCACCTGACCGTGCAGGCGCTCCATCAGGCGCTCCAGAAAAACGTCCCACTCGATCCAGTCCGGGAACGACACCGGAGCCAGGTTGCCCATGTTGGCGAGGACATTGACCGCGATCCGGGCTCGGTCCCCGAGTTCCGCCCGGGCTCCGGAGAATAGCGCCGCGACCGCGTCCCAGCGCACCGAGACCGGCAGATCGGCCTCCCAGCCAGCCAGCCGCAACGATCGGTGCGTGAACAGATTGAAGTCGTCCTTGACGTGCGAGAAGTAATTGTTGGGCTCGTTCCAGACTTGCCACAGGGCCACGCGATCGCCGAACTTCTCGCCGCACAGCGCCACGTACTCGCGCCAGCTGTCGAGGAACCGTGGCTCGTCGCGATGGGCGAGCTCGCGAGCCCAGCGGGGAGGGTTGTAGAGGATGCCGAAGACGCCAATCCCGCGAGCAGCCAGCTGGTCCAGGAACTCGCGCAGCCAGGCGACGGCCCCGGGATCCGCGGGACCGGGCTCCGGGTAGAGGAAGTCCCAGAGCAGGTCCGTGCGCACCATCTTCACGCCGAGATCGGTGATGGCCGCGAGAATCTTGGGCAGGCGATCGCCCATCTCGACCGGATCCAGACGCGACGACAGCCGGTAGGGGTTGAGATTGACCGACCAGTGCAGCATCAGGGCCTGGCCTGCCGCTGGTGGCGCACGCCGGGCCGACCCGGCCGCCGCTGCCGTCGCCCCGCGATCGGCCAGCTCCGGTCCCGGCACCACCGGGTCCAGGGCGTCACGGTTCCGATGGCGAAGCCGAGATTCGGGTTCTGACACACCATAGCTCTATAATAGACGACACGATGGCGTCTGGACCAAGCCAGAGAGCGGATCAGCTCCCCACCACTCCCGGGTGCTACCTCTTCCGGGATGCCGCCGACAAGCTGTTGTACGTCGGCAAGGCGATCAACCTGCGGGCACGGGTGCGGTCATACTTCCACCTCGATGCTGCGGCATCCCCCCGGGTGCGTTTGATGGCTTCCCGGATCGCCAGCATCGAGACCATCACCACCAGCACCGAGATCGAGGCCCTCGCCCTCGAGAACGTGCTCATCAAGAAGCATCACCCCTACTACAACGTTCGCCTGCGGGACGATTCCACCTATCCCTTCCTCAAGCTCAGCCTCGACGAGGACTATCCCCGGCTCCTGGTCGTCCGCCGCCGGCAATCCGACGGGGCGCGGTACTTCGGACCCTTCCCGGACGCCGGAGCGATGCGCGCCACGCTACACCTCATCGGTCGGCTGTTCCCGCTTCGCAAGAAGCGTACGCCGCCTTTCCGGGATCGGCCCTGCCTCAACTACGACATCGGGCGGTGCCTGGCGCCGTGCCAGGGCCTGGTCACCAAGACCCGCTACGAGGAAATGGTCCAGGACGTGATCGCCTTCCTCGAGGGTCGCCATCGCGACCTCGGGCGCAAGCTGAAGGCCGACATGGCCCTTGCAGCCGGGAACCTCGAGTTCGAGCGCGCAGCCAAGGTCCGCGATCTCATCCAGGCCGTCGATCGGCTGATGGAGCGCCAGCTCGTGGTGGGCGAGGAAGACGAGAATTGCGACGCCATCGGACTGGTCGCACGTGAGCACGGGCCGGGCGGCAAGGAATCCGCGGCCGAGCGCGAGGCGGTAGAGCTCCCGTCGGATTTCTGCTTGCAGCTTTTCCAGGTCAGGGAGGGGAAGGTCGTCAACCGCCTGGAGTTCGTGCTCTCGGGCCAGGCAGTCGGCGGAGCGGATCCCTCGGCACCGGCAGGCGATCCGGCGGCAACCGTGCTGTCGGCCTTCCTGGCCCAGCATTATGCCGATGCCGAGATCCCCCCCACGGTGCTGGTGCCCGTCACGCCCGAGGACCTTCCCACCCTCGAGGCGTACCTCTCGCAGCAGCGAGGGACCAAGGTCCGGATCGCGGTGCCCCAGCGTGGCGCCCGGCGCAAGCTGCTCGACATGGCCCAGGAAAACGCGCTACAGGGGGCCGACCGCCTGGCCATCCAGGAGCAGGCGGAGCGCACGGCGAACCCGGAGACGGCGCTGGCGCAGCTGGCCGAAGCGATCGGCCTGGACAGCTCGCCCGCGCGCATCGAGGCCTTCGATATTTCGCACGTCCAGGGAACCGACACCGTGGCGTCCATGGTCGTGTTTACGGGTGGGCTCCCGGACAAAAAGGAGTACCGCACGTTCAAGATCAAGAGCCATGACCGCAACGACGACTTCGCCAGCATGCACGAGGTCGTGACGCGGCGGTACGCGCGACTCCTGCGCGATGGCGCCGATCTGCCCGATCTGATCCTCATCGACGGGGGCAAGGGGCAGCTCAAGGCGGCCTGCACGGCCCTGGCCGAACTCGGCATCGCGGACCCGCCCATCTTCGGACTGGCCAAGCGCTTCGAGGAAATCTTCCTGCCCGGCCGCGAGGACCCGATCCTGCTGGCCGAAGGGGCGCCTGCGCTCTTCCTGGTGCAGCGGGTACGTGACGAAGCCCACCGCTTCGCGGTATCGTTCCACCGGCGGCTTCGTGGCAAGCACATGCAAGACAGCGCTCTCGATGCCGTCGCGGGCGTCGGCGCCACGCGCAAGCGCAACCTCCTCACCCGGATCGGCTCGGTCGACGCGATGCGAAAGCTCTCGGCAGCCGAGCTCGCTCGCCGGGGCGGCATCCCGCTTTCGGTCGCAGAACAGGTCCAAGCAGCCCTGGCGCAGACTCCCCCAACCGCTCCCCGCTCGCAGACTCGCAGCTCTTGAAGCAAAACCGCTGGTCCCACGTCATGCTGGCCGCGCTCCTGGCGCTGGCCTTGGTCACGCCGACCGCGCCCGCTTCGGCGCGCAAGGTGCGCCATCTGGTGGCGCACCACGTCGTCCGCAGGCGCCGCATCGTCAGGGACAGGCGCCGCCTGGTGCACGCACGCATGCTGCGCATCAAGGCGACGGTCGCAGCCGCCCGGCGCAAGCAGGAGGCGATCGACCAGAGGCTCGCGTATGCCCGGTCCAGGGTCGCCCAGCTCAAGCGACAGGAGCAGGTGCACGTAGAGAAGCTCACCGAACTCCAGCAGACCGTGGAGCAGACGAACGTCCAGCTCGAGGACTCGACCTATCGCCTGACCCGAGCCCAGCATCAGCTGGCCCACACCAAGGCCGAGCTGACCGAGATCCACGGACGCTTCGACGAGGAGCGCCAGCTGGCCTCGAGCCGCCTGCGCGCGATGTACAAGTACTCGACGACCAGCGAGTGGGACGCCCTGCTCACGTCGCCCAACCTCGTCGAGTTCCTGACCCGCTACCAGTACTTCAAGCACATCTCCGACCAAGACCAGAAGATCCTCTCGGACCTCGCCGGGATGCTCGGCCAGATGCGGCACAAGAAACACCGTATCGACCATCTCGTCACCAAGACCGAGCAATACACCCAGAGCATCCAGGCACAAAAGCAGACCGCAGAAACAGCCACCCAGCAGGAGTCCCAGCTCCTGGCGCAGATCCGCACCCAGAAGCAGCTGTGGGAGAAAGAGCAAGACCAGCTCGAGCAGTCCTCGCGCGAGATCGAGGCGATGATCCGCCGCGTGATGGCCCATTCGTCCAGCCATCCGCTCCTGGGTACCGGGCGCTTCATCTTCCCGCTGGTAGGCGTGGCCCCGTTCATCACCAGCCCCTTCGGCATGCGCTACCACCCGATCTTCCACGTCTGGAGGATGCACACGGGCGTGGACTTCCGGGCTCCGATGCACTCTCGGGTCGTGGCTGCCGACTCCGGGGTCGTGCTCTTCGCCGGCTGGTACGACGGCTATGGCAAGGTGGTCATGATCAACCATGGCGGCGGCACCGTCACACTCTATGCCCACCTGTCCGAATGGCTCGTCCACAAGGGAGAGGCGGTGCACCAAGGCCAGGAGATCGCCCTCTCGGGCATGACCGGGTTTGCTACCGGCCCCCACCTTCATTTCGAGGTGCGCCGGAATGGCAAGCCGGTCAACCCGTTAGGATACTTACGTACGTGGTAGGGTATGGCCGGTATATTATGCGGGTTTGGGGCGTGGGCTCTACCTGCTAGAAACAGAGGCTAACTGATGGGACGTGGTGCGAGGAGCTTCGGGCGGACGGCGCTGATCGTTGGCTTGATGGCCGGCTCTTTCGGCGTGGGCATGGGGGTCGCACCCCTCAAGGTCGTGGCCCAGACCCGCAACTTCTCGACTTTCCTCCAGGTCTACGATCTGGTGCGGGGCGAGTTCCTCGATCCGCACCTCAGCGACACGAAACTCGAGTACGGCGCCATCCGCGGCATGCTGGCAACCCTCCATGACCCCTACACGCGCTTCATGGATCCCAAGGCCTTCAAGGGCATGCAAGACGAGCGCCACGGCGAGTTCTCCGGGATCGGCATCGAGATCGGGATGCGAGGCAACGACCTGACGGTCATCGCGCCGCTGCCGGATACCCCGGCCTCCCGGGCCGGCCTCAGGGCGGGCGACGACATCCTGGCGGTCGACGGCAAGCCGACGCGGGACATGGCGATCGAGGAGGCCGTGACCCGGATCCGCGGCAGGAAGGGAACCAAGGTCGACCTCCTGATCGGCAGGAATGGCGTAACCAAACCTTTCAGCGTCTCGATCACCCGTGGCGAGATCGTCACCAAGGACGTCACCACCAAGGCCCTGCCGGATGACATCGGCTACATCCGCCTGTCGTCGTTCATGAACGAGAACGCCGACCAGGAAATCCACAAGGCCCTTCTGGCCATGCACAACAAGAAGGCGCTCATCCTCGACCTGCGTGGCAATCCGGGCGGGCTCCTGCCCAATGCGGTCAACATCGGCATGATGTTCATCAACCACGGCCCCATCGTGCAGATCGTCGATCGCGAGGGCGACCGCGAGCTGCTGCCGGACAGCTCGCCCGGCGATCGCGCCAAGCTCGTATGGCCCAAGTCCAAACCCCTGGTGGTCCTGGTGGACGGTGGCTCCGCATCGGCATCGGAGATCCTCTCGGGAGCGCTCCAGGACACGCATGTGGGGGTCCTCATCGGCACCCGCACCTTTGGCAAGGGCCTCGTCCAGACCGTCCACTCCCTGGATGGCGGCGCGGGCGTCGCGATCACGACCGACAAGTATCTCACGGCGGGCGGCCATGACATCAACAAGGTCGGCATCGTTCCAAACATCATCGTCCAGCCGATGCCCTTCGATGCCCTCCCCAAGGCCTCGCAGCACATGGACGGAATCCCGCTCGATCAGCGCCCCGGTTACAAGGACACCCAGCTCCAGATGGGCATCAAGTACCTCGAGGGCCGTCTCGGCGACGGTCCCAAGATCGCCATTCCGCCCCGGATCCAGGCGCTGGACGCCAGCAAGAAGACTCCGCTGAACCTCTCGCTCAGCTTGCCCAACACCATCAACTTCGATGTGGCCATGCACTTCAAGAAGGGCCACACCGAGCTGGCGGACCTCCTGCGCGCAGATCCGCTCGACAGCACGCTGGGCGACCTCGGTAACAAGCTGAGGGACGCCTCCCCCGATCAGGTTGACGCGATCATCCATCGCCGCGACTTCGCCATCGAGATCGACAGCGCAGCCAGCAAGGCCGACGGCGCCCGCGTGGCCAGGGCCCGCGCCATGCACGTCGCGGACTACGTGCGCGGCTTCTTCCTGTCCCTGGGCGAGTCCCTGGATCCCCGCAAGATCGTGGTCAAGACCCACGTGAAGAACGGCGCCGACGGCCAGGCCGAGCTCCGGATCCACCTCCCCTACGGAGAGGTCCTGAACTCCTCGGACAACTAGTCCCGCCCCCTCTGCCACCGCTGCCCGCACCTACGGCGATCGCCCAATGCACTACCTTCACCGCACTCTGTCCCTGTCCCTTGCCGGCGGCGCCCTCCTCTGGGCGCTGCCAGCCTGGGCGCAGGGCGCGGGGAACTCGCTGCCGGACGGTGGTTCGGTCGTCGGCCTGACGGCCGATCCGGCCACGCCGTCCGCCGGACCTACCCGGTTCGTGCAGGTGCAGGCAGGCCTGGGGCTCAGCCCTGCCGACAATTCCCCGGTTCCCTTCTACTACACCGAGCTTGGTGCGTCCTTCGAGCAGACCATCTGGGCCCCCGTGGGCATCCGCGTCGGTGCCGAGATGGATCCCAGCGCCCTCAACGAGTGGATGGCCACGTCTTCGAACGCCAAGACATCGTTCTCGGGTTACTCGGGCGACATCGACATCACGATGGCGGCGGCCCAAGCCACCGACAGAGGGCCATTGCCCTACATCGCGCTGGGCAACCGCGTCACTTACGTCGCTCCGAGTTCCAACGCTGCCTCGCCCCATCCCTCGACCTGGTACTCGATGAACATCATTCTCGGCGTCAAGATACCGGGCGGCCTGGTGATCGAGACCCGCTACCCGCTGTATTCGACGTCGGTCGGTATCAATCCGCTACCGGCGTACTTCGAGACCCAGATCGGCTACTGGCGCGGGTTCTAGACATTCCGCAGTCGAACACTCCCCGTTTGACTCCCCGGCCCCGAGCCATCTAGGCGAAATCACTCCTGGGCAGTTTGAACGGGTCCCTCTGCGCGGTCGCTGCGCTGCGCAACCGGGCCCCGTTTGACTCCCCGGCCCCGAGCCATCCCAACCAGGTTCGTCCTGAGCTGTCTGCGCGGGAAGCGGGAGGCCTGACAGCCCCCCGCTTCCCGCACGTCCTGCAAGCTTTCGTAGCCTGGGCCCTTTTCAGCTGGAACCACTTCAGTTCGACACACGCTGGTCACCCTCGCCCTGGACACTGTTGAGGATCGAGAAGGTCCGCACGGCCTCGGTGATCCAGTCGTAGCCGAGGACGCGGAAACCGCCCCAATTCGCTGCAGTGAACACCTCGTAGGTAATCCAGGACCCGTCGGGCCCAAGAAAGCGTGGGTCGAAGGCGCTGGACGCCCCCATGGCCAGGTTGGCGAACGGCATCGGGTCGACGAGGCCGGCAACGCGGTCGTAACGATAGATCCGCATCGAACCGTCAGGCTCGATCGCCGACCAGACGATCTGGGAACCATCCGGTGAGATGTCCGGATCGGTGGCATAGCCGCTGGCCACCACACGTGCGTCGGTGACCTGGTAGACCGTCGTGTTGACCACGTCGTACGTGAACAAGGCCCCGTCACCGGTCGTGAACACCGCCCACCGGCCGTTGGCGCTGATGCGGATCCACGAGATCCCGCCGTGCAACATTCCGACGGCGTTGACCTTGCTGAGCTCGGCGACCACGCCGTTGATCCAGATGAAAGCCACCCCCGAAGGCCACACCCAGCCCGGAACTCCGACGTAGGTCATCACCGTGCCATCCTGGGTGATGGATGGACGGGTCACGTAGTAGCCCGTTCCGTTCACGTCATTGAACTGCACCGTGAGCTCGGTAAGCAGGTCGTAGAACCAGATGGTGCCGTCGACCCGGTCGAACACGACCTTGGTCCCGCCATCGAAAATCTGCGGGTTCTCGATTCCCACACCCGCGCCCGGAATCGCATAGTTGTCCTTGCTCGCGTCGTCATAGACGAACAGACCCTGGATCCCCGTAAGAGAGAAGGGAGTGAAATACGACAGCGAGATCCCCCTGAAATCCAGATCGCTCGTGAAGGCGATCTGCGTCGGACCGGAGACGTCGAAGGGCGTCGAGATCGCCGGCAGCGCCACCTGCGAAGGCGTAACCGGATCAGAAGCCGACGAACTGGGTAGGTCGCTGGGGGCGGTCAAGTTGCCGCCTGGGCCGACGCCAACCGGCACCGTGACCGGAGTAGGGGAAGATCCGGTTGGTGGCGCCTGAGGCACGGTTCGGCCACAGGCGACCAGGGTCAGGGCGCACGCACCGGCAAACAGGGCGCGGCGATGCAGCGTCATCTTCCGGCTCATACCTCACCTCACCACTCAATACCCTGCCCGGATGCGGGCAGGGACCGGTATGGGGCGCACCCGTCAGGTTGCACGCCGGGGCATCGAGTACCCGGCGCCATGCGCCACGCACCCGGGACCCGAGGCCCTGGCCAAGACGGAGTGCGATCCGGTTTCCGGCCACTGCGGTCTCGAACCACCTGCCGCCAGCAGATCCCATTTGCTATCGGTGAGCCGGTCGGACCTCGTCCGACCCGGCGCCGCGGTGCGATCCGGCAGCCGACCGATGGCTCTGGCTCTGGGCATCCGGTCCGCGCACGCGTCTGGGGGGGGGGACCGGCGGAAGGCGGCCCGAGACTGGGCCGGCAAGGGCGACTGCCTTCGTATCGCGTTGGTTCGATATCCAAGGCAGTCACTTTCTGGAGCGGCGGAATCTGGAAGAAGTGACGCGCTCTCTTCGAGCGTCGAGCCCATCTTGCCACTGTGGACCGAACCGGCGTTGGTCCAGCCCGGCCAACTCGCGCCTGGCGCTTTCGACGAGACCGTTGCCCGACCGATCGCCCTGGATCGGCACAAGAAGCCCCTTCAAGACAGATGGCGATCGCTTTTGGCCATCTCGCCGAGATGCCAGCTCTCGCCGGCCCGGGCCAGGTCGCGCAGGCGGCGGCGTTCGGCTCGGGACCCATACCCGATTGTTCGAGGCCATCAGAGGCTTTGACGGCGATCGATCCGGCGTTGTGCAGGGGCCCGGTCTTGCCTAGCATCGGCGTGTCGAGTGCAGGGGGCGGGCCCCGGAAGCGGGGGCCGAAATTCGACGCCTTGGGGACGTGTTCCGGGCCCCTGCCGGTGTCGAGGTGAAGGAGGGATCCGTGAGTTCATGGAGAAGCGTTGCCTGGCTGCCATCTCTGGCGCTGCTGGGCTGCGGCCGACCAGTCCCCGGACAGCTCCCGGCCACTCCGCAAGCCGACGCGGTCCCGACCGTCCAGCCGGCCACCCCAGCCCAGATCGCGAGGGCGCTGACCTTCAAGGCCGCCGTGGGCCAGCTCGATCAGCTATCCCGGCGCAAGGATGTCGGGCCCGTGAGCGCCGACTCCGCGCCGCCTCCCGATCTGCTGGCACAAACCCTGCCGCGGGCCCTCACTCCCGAGCAGGCCAAGCAACTGCTGATCTCCGTGCCGGCCTCCGATGTCGAGACCGGGCTCGGCGATCGCCACGTCAACTTCCTGGCCCCGTCCTGGGGGCCTTCCTACCTCGGCGGCTTCGCGCCGTTCGGAATCGGCCCCTTGTCCTACTTTCCGTTCTCCATCTTCACCGCGCTGAACTTCTTCCCGTACGCCTACGGATCCAGCGTCTTCTTCTATCCCTATGCCTACGACTCGGGGCTCTTCTACCCGTCGTTCTGTCCCTTCTACTTCGGTGCGTCGGCCTTCCTGCCTTACTGCCAGCCACCGCTGGTCTATTACGGCACCGGCGTACCGGTCGCGCCGGGCTTGCCACCGGTTGTCCCGCCGGTAGCTCCTCTGGGCGCGATCCCGCCCTTCATCCCGCCGGTAGCTCCTCTGGGAGGGGTCCCGCCCGTCGTCCCGCCGGTAGCTCCTCTGGGCGCGATCCCGCCCGTCATCCCGCCAGTAGCTCCTCTGGGCGCGATCCCGCCCGTCGTCCCGCCGGTAGCTCCTCTGGGCGCGATCCCGCCCTTCATCCCGCCGGTAGCTCCTCTGGAAGCAGGCGGTCCAACGGCCCTGCCCGTGACGGTCGCAGAAGGTCTCAGACCGCTCCTGTACTTCCCGGGCGAGGTACCCGTGCTCTAGCCGGGTCCACCGTGCATTCGGTGCGCGATTCCGAGAGCAGTAGGCTTTCGCAGGTCTCATGACGGGCCGGGCAGGGCCCGGCCGGACTCTCGGACACCTCACTACACCGACCGGATCGCCCCGCTGGCCCTCTCCTTTTGCCGGAAGAGGTGCCAGCGGGGCGATTCCGTCCAGCGCCAAGGTGCGCCAGCCGACCCAGGTGGCCTCGGGAAGCACCACGGACGCATCGTGAGTCGCGTCCGTGCTAGCATGAAAAGCTTCAAGCCAATGCGACCTTTTGCAGGAGTTAACCGTGAGAGTCGTCGTCTGCGTCAAACACGTCCCCGATACCAACGAACCGCGTCGTCTCGAGTCCGACCTGACGCTCCAGCGCGCCGGCACCCAGAGCACGGTCAATCCGATGGACGAATACGCCCTCGAAGTTGCACTCAAGTGGAAGGACGCCGATCCCTCGATCGAAACCGTGGTCTTGACCATGGGCCCCGAAGATGCCAAGGGATCCATCAAGAAGTGCCTGGCCAAGGGGGCGGACCGCGCCGTGCTCGTGAGCGATCCTGCGCTCGAGGGGTCTGACGCCCTCGCCACCGCCCGGGTCCTGGCCGCCGCGATCACCAAGATCGGGGGCGTGGACGCCGTGCTGTGCGGCATCCGGTCCACCGATGGCGACTGCAACATCGTGGGCCCCGCCCTGGCCGAACTCCTCGACCTGCCCCAGATCACCTTCGCCAAGGATGCCCAGCTATCCGGCAACCAGGTCCAGGCCCAGCGCGAAGCCGAAGGCGCGATCGAGGTCGTCCGGGCCAACCTTCCCGCCCTCGTCGCGATGACCAAGGCCCCCTTCGAGCCTCGCCTTGCCTCCTTCAAGGGCATCACCGCGGCCAACAAGAAGGAGATCCTGATCTGGTCGGCGGCGGACGTCCCCGGCGGCGAGGTGGGATTGGAGCATGCCACGGTCAAGGTCGCGGCGATCCAGGAGCCTCCCGCTCGCCCGCAGAGCCAGGTTCTGTCAGGGCCGGCGACCGAGATCGCCCGCCAGCTCGTGGACTACCTCCACGCCCAGAAGCTGATCTGATCGCGGACGCACCCTCTGGCGCAGAGGGTCCGCCCGAGCAGGCAGTCCGTACCGATTTCCAAATGATTCACGCTCGAGAGAGGAACGCAAAAGCATGAGTGGTGTCTGGACCGTCGCCGAGATTTCCGGCGGAGAGATCAAGGCCATCAGCTTCGAGTTACTGACCGCGGCCCGGCAGCTTGCCGATACCCTCGGAACGACTGTCGGCTCCGTCGTGATCGGCCACGAGGCAGCCTCGGTGGCCGGCAGTCTGTTCGCGTGCGGCGCGGATGAGGTCGCGGTGGCGGAAAGCCCCGCCCTGGCTAATTTCGCTCCCGAGGCCTGGACCAAGGTCATCGCGTCTTTTGCCGCCGAGCACCATCCCCAGGTCATCCTGCTCGGGCACTCGGCCCTGGGCAAGGATCTGGCCGGCCGGCTGGCCGTGCGCCTCGGGACCTCGGTCATCGCGGACTGCACCCATTTCGCCGTCGCCGGGGGCAAGGTCGTATGCACGCGCCCCATCTTCGGCGGCACGATGCTCAGCTCGGCGGTCGGCACGACCGCCCTCACGTTCGCCACGGTGCGCCCCAAGGCCTTTGCCCGTCCGAACGAGCAACCCGGCCGCGAGGGCAAGTTGCTGCGCATCGCGGTCGACGAGTCCTGGGCCCGGTCCCGCACGGAGACCCTCGAGATCACCCGGGAACAGACGGCCGCCATCGGACTGGCCGATGCCGAGATCGTGGTCTCGGGAGGCCGCGGAGTCGGAACACCCGACAAGTTCGAGCTGATCGAGCGGCTGGCAGCCCAGCTGGGCGCGGCGGTCGGCGCCTCTCGTGCCGTCGTCGACGCCGGCTGGCGTCCCCACAAGGAGCAGGTCGGCCAGACGGGTCGTACCGTGAGCCCCAAGCTTTACGTGGCCTGCGGTATCTCCGGCGCCA
Source organism: bacterium (assembly GCA_021781555.1). Lineage (GTDB taxonomy): Bacteria > Cyanobacteriota > Sericytochromatia > S15B-MN24 > VGJW01 > JAJXWQ01. The sequence continues at coordinate 31,124 of JAJXWQ010000020.1, read as the reverse complement.
TCCAGCACCTGGTCGGCATGCGCACGTCCGGCACGATCGTCGCCATCAACACCGATGCCGAAGCCCCGATCATGAAGGTGGCCAACGTCGCCGTCGTCGGAGATCTCCAGGAAGTCATCCCGGCGGTGATCGAGGAGCTCAAGAAGCGCGCCGGCGCCCCGCAAGGCGTGTAGACCGTCGGTTGCGGTCAAGCGGCTCCGGGCGCAACGCGGAGGATGGAAGTTCGCGTCAGTTGGCGAAGGGATCGGAGTCCGGAGCCGGAGTCGCCAGCTGAACCGCCTCCGGGGTAGCCATGGGGAGCGCCCGGTCGGCCTCGGCTTGGCGCTCCCGCCGCTCGCGCTCGAGCCGGAGGCGGCGCAACCGCTCCAGCCAGAGTCGCCGTGAATGGTACACCGCCTCGGGCCAACGCGGCTGCTCCACCTCGCCCGAGATCGGGTGCCACGCCTTGTCGCGATAAGCCACCCGCAGCAGATACGGGAGATTGTAGCGAGGGCGATCGTCGACCTGACCCGGTGCGATGAAGCGCGCCTTGTTGCCCTGGTCGAGGAAGTAGGCCTCCACGAGCCCGAGGGAGCGCGCCACGTGGATCGCCCCTTGCGACGTGGTGGGGGGAGTCTTGATGACGACCAGGTGCCCGTCGCCATCCTTGCCCACCACGAGGCGCTCGCGCGGGATGACGTCGTGGATTCGCTGCGTGAGGCCCGAGTACGGGTTGCTGTAATCGGGCGGTGGGGGCTCCGCGGCGTAAAGATAGCCGAGGCCGCCGACGAAGACGTCGTACCGGTTCTGATAGCCATCATGCCAGGCCCCGTATCCGAAATGGAGCCGGCCACCCTTGGTGATCGCCATGAAGTAGCGGCGCGCTGCGAATCCGCGGCTGTCCTTGTCCGCCAGCGTCAGCTGGCCGTAGAAGTAGACGTCCCCGATGATCTTGGCGTCGTAGCCCGAGCCGCCCTCCTCCTCGAAGAACGGGCCCGTGAAATACAGCAGCGCATCGCGGTCGTGAAAGGCGGTCTGCTCGACGGTCCAACCTCGCGCCAGATCGATCCGGACCCGCCTGGGGTCGATGATGGCGGCCAGCACCCCGTGATGGGTCACCAGGCGAAACGTGTGCTGCGAGACCCTGGGGATGAGACTGACGATGAGGGCGCGTTCGGGAACCAGGCGATTGTAGACCGCGCCCGCGCCGGCCCCGGACAGGAAGCCGACCACCGACCCGAAGCCCAGCAACAGCAACCCGCCCACGACGCGAACGCCCAGAGGCCTGGCGCCTCGGTTTCGTACGACAACCGTTTGGGACATGGTCTGGGTGGTCGCGGAAGCTCTATCGGCCGTGAAGGCCACGCTGATGTACTCTCGGAACTCCCATCGTACCAAACCGAGCCGATCATCGGTTGGACCGAGCCCAACGAAACCTTTCCGATCGAGCGATCGCTTGCTATCGACGCGACCTGGACCCGGCGCTAGAATAAGTAATAATCCCGGATCGCCGGAGACGAAGGAGCACCTCGACGATGGCCACTCTCGACGCGGCGCGCAAGCGCCGGATTCACGACCTGATGGTCAAGACGCGGCTCACCGAGGAGACCGCGATCTCGATGAACAAGAAGGGTGAGGGTCATTTCTGGATCGGCGGTGCCGGCGAGGAGGCCTTCGGCACCTGCCTCGGGCTCCAGGTGAACAAGGGCCAGGGGCCCGACCACGACTTCCTGCACCTGCACTACCGGGGCGGGCCGACGGCCATCGCGATGGGGGTAGAGCCCATCGACCACCTACGACAGATGCGCGCGACGGCCTCGGATCCCTTCTCCGGTGGGCGCCAGTTCGTGGAGCATTATGCGATTCCCGAGTGGAACATCGTGCCCGTGAGTCCGACGATCGAGACGCAGTACACGATGGCCCCGGGAACGGCGCTGGTGCAGAAGCGGCACGGTGGGCATGGCATCACGATCGTGACGGGTGGCGACGCCGGCGCGGCGGAAGGGGATTTCCACGTCTGCCTGACCTGGGCCAGCCGGCCGGGCAACGAGCTGCCGCTCCTCATCATCGTCACGCACAACCGCTGGGGAATCTCGACAGCCTCCTCCTCCCAGTGGTCAACGACCAGCCTCAACGACCTGGCAACACCCTTCGGAATCAAGAACTCGAGGGTCAACGGCAACGACGTCGAGGCATCCTGGGATGCCATCGCACAGGCGATGGACTACGTGCGGACCGAGCGGCGACCCTATTGCCTCCAGGCAGACGTCAGCCGCCTCTACGGCCACTCCTCGGCATCGGGCGCAAACCGTATCGAGGGCGAACCCGACTGCATCGCGCTCTTCGAGGACCAGCTGACCGCCGAGGGGATCGTGAGCCGCGCGGACTGCGACGCCGTCTGGGACCGGTGGCGCGCTCAAATTCGCTCCGCGTACGACCAGATACATCGCGAGCCATACCCCGACGGCACCGACATCTGGAAGCACATCTTCGCCGAGCCGGTGCGGACGTAACCCGGGCGAGGCCTGTACAGGGAAAGGGTTCGAAAGATGGCGACCATGGCGCAGGGCATCCGCCTCGCCCTTCACTACGCCGAGGAAAACCTCGGGCTTACCGACGTCTTCGGCGAAGACGTCGGGCCTCCGCTGGGGGGCGTGTTCACCGCGACCCAGGGGCTCAAGTGCGCCTGGAACAGCCCGCTGGACGAGCGGGGCATCATCGGCACCGCCATCGGCATCGCGATGGCCGGCGGCCGGCCCGTCGCCGAGATCCAGTTCTGCGATTACATCTTCAACACCATCGACCTGCTCAAGCTGGCCGGCAACATGCGCTGGAGCAGCTACGGCAGCTGGGGCCTGCCGCTGGTGGTCAAGACTCCCGTGGGTTCGGGCATCCACGGATCGATCTACCACTCGCATTCGTTCGAGAGCGTCGCGTCGCACATCCCGGGCTGGAAGATCGTCTGCCCCTCCAACGCCATCGACGCCTACGGCCTGATGCTGTCGGCGATCGCCGATCCCGATCCCGTGCTCTTCCTGGAGCCCAAGGCCCTGTTGCGGGCCAAGACCCCCGACCTGATCCCCGGCGAGCCCGCCGACGAGAAAGAGCTCAACCGCCGCATCAACAAGCCGGTAATCGGCGACACCACCGGCTGGCAACCGGACTGGCCCGACGTCCAGCCCGCATTCGTGCCCATCGGCCAGGCGGCCATCCGCCGCGCCGGGACGAACGCCACGGTGGTGTCTTACGCCCGCACCCTTCCTCTGGCCGTCAAGGCCGCCGATCAGCTCGCCAGCGAGGGCCTCTCGTTCGACGTGATCGATCTCCGCACGCTCTATCCCATCGACATGCCCACACTCCGCAAGTCGCTCCACAAGACGCGACGCTTGCTGGTGATCAACGAGGACACCGAGGTCACCAACTACGGCGAGCACCTCATTCGCCGGCTCACCGAAGAGTTCTTCTACGACCTCGAGGTCCCGCCCCGCCTCCTGGCGGGCAAGGACGTTCCGGGCATCGGAATGGCCTGGCCCCTCGAGGCTGCGTCCGTTCCACAAGCCCAGGACGTGACGGAAGCCATGCGCGACATCGCGACCCAGCCCGGTCGCGCCGCGGCCGGAGAATGGCCGCTCATCCCCGAAACCTTCTTCAGGAACCGCTAGCCTGCTGGATCCCCCAGGATCACCGCCCCGCAGGATCGCCCCGGGTCTTCAAGAACCTGTTTTCTCTCGCCAAATGCTCGGTTGCGGGGTATTAAGTTACTGTATGCATTTGCAAGGGCAAGCCCTCGGCTCCTGACAAGGACCTGGCACAAGCAGAGGAATTCGTGGGGGTCACGTAGTATGAGCTGGTTCAGCAGGTTCGAACACCGGGTCGAGAACTTCTTCCACCCGGACAGGTCGCGGCACCTGGCGGCGAGGGCAAAGCACGAGCCCGCACCGGAGCAGGCCAGCCAGCAGGTGGCCAGCCCGACGACCAAGCTGGTCAGCGACACCTCCACGGTCTCCGGGAGCCAGCGCCTGAGCGCCCTCGCCTTCGAACCCGAGGCGGTGCGCGCAGCCTTTAAAAGTTCAGTCGCCACGGCCGCCCCGCCATCTTCGGGTCCAACGGTGCCCGCCCTCGAGGGCCAGATCCAGCAGCTTCTCGGCCCGGGGGTGAGCTTCAGCGCGACCGGCGGCAGCCAGTGGTCGGTACAGGATCTCCAGGGGCTCCTCACGGCCGTCCAGGCCCTCCCGGCCTCGGCGCGCCCCGCGCTCGCCAACACCACGTTCAACCGGGAGCCGGTCGCTTCCGACGGGAGCAGCAACATTGCGCAAACCAATTTCGGCGGTAACGAGCAAGTTGGTGGCCCACTGACAATCTCCTTCACTGACAAGGCCAGCAAGACCGGCGATCTCGCCGACGTCGCCGCGCACGAGTTCGGTCATGCTGCCGATGGCGGCGGCCGCTTCGACCCCAACATGATCCGCGAGTTCGGCAAGCTCTCGCACTTCGTCAAGAACTCCGACGGCACGATGCAGGACGGTTACAACAACTCCGGCATGGAGGTGGCGACCGACCGGGGTGGCGACAAGCCCCTGAACACCACCAACTTCGTGCAGGATGCCGGCACCCAGATGGCCCAGACCTCGGCAGCCGAGGACTACGCCGAATCCTTCCGCAACTACCTGCTTCATCCCGACGACCTGATGAAGGCCGCACCGGACAAGTTCCTCTACCTCAACGCCCAGTTCGGCAAGTACACGCCGAGCCAGGTGCAGACCATGGCCGCCAGCGATGGGGTCGACCTCCCGATGGTCATGGCCGAGATGCGCAACTCGGACCTGCGCCCCGAGACGCTGGCCAAGATCAGCCAGACCCAGGGCCTCGGCAACTCGGGCAGCGCGGGCAGCGCGGCCGGGAATGTCGTCAGCACGGTGATGGCCAACCTCGGCAACTCCTCCTTCGTCAGCCAGTTCGCAAACGGCAACGCCCAGCAGGCCCTCGGGCCTACCCTCTGGGGCCAGCTCTCGCAGAGCGAGCAATCCCTGCTATCGCAGCCCGCCTATGCGTCCAAGCTCCTCGCCACGGTCAAGGCCAACCAGGCCGCGCCTGCAGAAGACGTGAGCTCGGGCGACGTCACCGCGATGACCAACTTCGCCAACCTGCTCATGCAGCAGCCCAGTGGTTGGGACAAGATCAAGATGTTCGCGAGCCAGGATGAGCGGGCCCAGTACCTCGAGGGCCTGATTCACAACCCGTCGGTCTGGGACAACCTCGATCCCTCGCTCCAGAAGCTCCTCAACTCGCCCAAGGGCCAGGATGTCGTCAACACCTTGGCCAGCAACCCGGACATCACCAACCTGGCCGGCAAGCTCTGGGGCGGCATCGACATCAAGATCTTCGGGTTCACGGTCGGCCATCTCGGTCCCGAACAGGATCCGACGACGATCGCCAACATGAGAGGGAACATCTCCCGCATCGGACCGGCCCAGCTCGAACTCGTCAAGTCCCTGATCAACAGCGACAACCACAGCGACCTGGACCAGCTTGCCAAAGGCGTTGCCAATCTCGGCAATGCGATGGATATGCAAGCCGGCGCGAACAACTGCATGTAGAGCGCCGTGGTCGAAAATAGCCTGGGCTGGCTCGGGGATCCGCCAGCCCCTTTGCGTTCTCTGGTCGAAAGCCGGGCCGAGAGAGTGGCCCGGCAGACCGATCCGGAGCGCTGGCCGGTCGTCGCCGTGCCGGCACGGATCGCCCGCAGCTACGGCGTCCCGTCGGAACGTGCCGAAGCTCTTCTGGACGGGTGCAGGCTCTTCTTCCTCTCCGCGGACGTGATCGACGACGCGCAAGACGGCGATCTCCCTGTGGGCATGATGTGGCCCCAGGCCATCAATGCCGGAAACGCATTTCTTTTCGGCGCCATGGCGGCCTTTGCCGCCTCCGCTCCCGGAGCCCCAGTAGCGAACGAAATCGGGAGGGCCGGCCTGGCGCTCACATCCGGACAGGCGATGGATCTTGCGTCATCCTGGCAAAGGCCGATGAGCGAAACCGAGGTGCTCTCTTCGGTCCGCCAGAAGTCCGGGGCCTCGATGCAACTCTACACGAGGATGGCCGCCCTGGCCGCCGAGCAGAATCACGACATCGTGGACCTGTGGGGTGAGCTTGGAGGAATTTGGGGCACAATGACCCAGCTGAGGTCGGACCTCCTGGATCTGGCGGATCCCCAGTCGCGAGATCTGCGGAACCGAAAGGCCACGCTTCCTATCGCCTACGCCCTGGAGCGGTATCCTGCGGCTACGCATGAAGCGCTGCAAGCCCCCGATCCTTTGCCCTTGTTGACCCTCCTCCGATCCTGTGGGGCCCTGGCGTTCGTAGACCTGGCGATTGACGGCATGGTCCTCGAAATCGAGGGACTGCTGGGTCAAATTCCACTCCCCGAAGCCAGCCGAGTAGAGTTCTCCGCACTGATCCGGCAAGCTTCCCCGTCGGTGGTCATCTAGAGGTCTCGTGGTGCCGTCCAAGGCTGGCAGACACCGGTACGTCCCGCTGTCGATCATTGCACTCGCCTTCGCGTTGCTGGTCATCAGCACCGCCGCCTCGCTGTCCTTCGTCGGAAAGAGCTTTGCGGGATTCCGGTTCGAACCGACCTTGACGGTTTCCTCGGTCAACCTGGCGAGCTGGCCCGGAATGCGAGCTGGCCTGGCCCAGCAGGACCGAGTCGTCGCGATCAACGGTCGCGCGGCCTCCGGCTCGGCCGATCTCTGGCGGCTCGTCCGGTCGGTGCCGACGGGAACCCCCATCCGGTACCGGGTGACCGGCGACGCGGGAACCCGATCGATATCGATCCCTACCGTGGTCTTCACGGCCAGCGACTGGTTCCAGACCGTGTTCCCGCTGGCCCTGATTGGCCTGCTATTCCTGTTGATCGGCGCCGCCGGATATTGGCTCAAGCCTGACAATGCCACGGGTCGTGTCCACCTGTATTTCACGGCGTCTCTTGCCATCTTCATGGCGTCCAACACGGACTACGATCTAAGGAGCCTGTGGTCTCCCTTCGTGGCGCTGGTCGGAGCGCTGTTCGGGAGCACGGCCCTGCACCTCGGGCTGTCGTTTCCCGTTCCCCTCACGGTACGCCGCCGTCCCCTGCGCAAGCTCTGGATCGCCTATGTTCCCGCCTTGCTCATCGGAGCGCTGGGCGCCCTCCTGTTCCGGCCCCTGGCTGCCCCGGCCAATCCCTTGCTCGATGCCTACCTCGCCGTATACTACGGGGCCAGCTACCTCTGGGTACTCATCGGTGCACTGACGCTCGTCGTGAGTCTGATCGTGTCGACCCTGCGGCCACAGAGTGCGCTGGCCGGACAGCAAGCCAAGGTGGCGCTCTACGGAGCCGCCATGGCCTTCTTGCCGCTGACGCTGCTCTGGCTGGTACCGACCCTGGCCGGATACGACGCCACGAGCTTCGTGCTGCCCGGGACGCTCTTCTTCGTCTTCTTCCCGGCCTCGATCGTCTACGCCATCGTCAAGACCAAGCTCTTCGATATCGACCTGGTCATCAAGCGGACGATCCAGTACGCCCTGCTGGCCACGATCCTCGGCGCGATCTACTTCGGCACGATGCTCGGCTCGAGCTATGCCCTGCAGTGGGTCCTGCCCAAGGGATCGTCGCAGCTCACGGATGCGGTGGCGGCGGCCGTGGTGGCCTTCGCGTTCACGCCGCTGTCCAACTGGATGCAGCGGACGCTCGATCGCATCTTCTCGCGTCAGCAATACCACGCCGCGCAACTCCTGGCGGAATTCGGCGAACGGGCGCGGGCGGCGATCGTGCCCGACGAGCTCTTCCACGCCTTCGACGGTATCGTCACCCGGGCCTTCGCTCCCGTTTTCGTCGGCGTCTCGATGACGGGAGGCGACCACTACGAGCGCGGGACCTCGGGCGGTTTTGCGCTGTCCGAGAACATCCACATGGGCGACGAGGTCCTGGGCCTGGCGATGGTAGGCGAGAAGCGCTCGGACCTCCCGTACAACGAGGCGGACAGGGTGTTCTGGCGCAGCCTGTGCGGCAACCTCGCCATGGCGATGAAGAACCTGTCACTGATCCGGCGGGTCCTCGCCCAGGAGCGGATGGCCAAGGAGATCGAGATCGCCCACGAGGTCCAGCGCGGCATCCTGCCGGCGCACCTGCCAGAGATCCCCGGGGCCAAGGTCTCGGGCTTCAACGAAGCCGCCCTCGAGATGGGCGGGGACTTCTACGACGTGATTCCGCTCGAGGGCGGGGCCGTGGGCCTGGTCCTCGGCGACGTGTCTGGCAAGGGCGTCCCGGCCGCGTTCCTCGGAGCGGTCTGCCTGACGATGTTCCGGGCCTACGCGCCGCTGTACCGGACTCCGATCGAGACGCTGCAAGCCGTCAACGAAGCCCTGATCCGGTACCGCCCATCGAGCAAGATGTTCATCGCAATCACCTACGCCGTGTACGACCCCGGCACGGGCATCGCCCGCGTGGTCAATGGCGGGAATCCCGCCCCGATCCACGCCGGCAAGGCGCTCGAGACCCGCGGCATGCCCCTGGGCGCCCGCGCCAAGGTGCAGTATCGCGACTTCGAGGTGCACCTGGCGGAGAACGAGACGCTCGTATTGCTCTCCGACGGTGTGACCGACGCCCGAGCCCCCGGCGACGAGCGCTACGGCGAGGACCGGTTGCACGGGGTGGCCGGAGAACTCGCGACGCGGGAGCCCGGCGAACTCATCGCGGCCGTGCGCCAGGAGATCGACGGCTTCCGCCAGCAGCGCGCGCTGTACGACGACTTCACCATCCTGGCCCTTCAGTGCACCGCGCTCCCGAGTGGCTTGTCCGCCGAGACGAAGGAGGCTCGGGTTGCCCGGCCGCAGCTGGAGGCCGCCGGGCAACCGCCGGCGACGCCTTGAATCGCCTCGCTACGGATCTTCGGAAACCGCTCTAAAGTTTCAATGCAGCTTGTGCGCTTGCCCGATTACTCCGCTCCGGAGAGCGGGTAGTTTTCTGGTATGAAGCGCTTTTTCGCTCGCCCGTCGGCCCGTCGCGCCTCGATCCAGCCGGGAACGGAACTCGCGTCGGCGCGGGCCTCGTGCGAGCCCGCGCTCGCCCGCCCGGGCGACCCGGCACCGGTCCGGATCGCCCACCTGACGGACCTCCACTTCTCCTCGGCTCCCGAAAGCCGGTATCCGTCCGGCCCGGAGGTCCTGCGGCACGCGGTCTCGCGCCTCAACGACCTCGATCTCGATGCGGTGCTGGTGACCGGCGATCTGTTCGACGACGCCGAGAGCCTGGGTCCCGAGATCCCGGTCTTCAACTCCATCATGCGCGAGCTGCGCCACCCCTGGTTTGCCGCCCTGGGCAACCATGACGTCGAAGGTGAGCATGCGGACCGGCGCAAGCTCCAGCTCATCGAATCCCTCGAGGACTGGGGACTCGCGCAGGCAGGACAGCCCTTCTACGATGTCCGGCTGAATCCCGGCGTGCGGCTGGTGGTGCTGGATACAACGGATACCGAGGACGCGCATTACCTGTGCTGGCGCGGCTTCTTCTCGCAACGGCAGGCCGACTGGCTTGGCCGTGTCCTGGCCGATGCCAGCGACGAGGTGGTCCTGGTCGCCCTGCATCATCCCCCGGTCGCGCCATACCCGCTGATGGACTCTCTCAAGTTCGCCGCTGCCGACAAGAAGCGCCTCGCGGCGACGCTGTCGGCCCATCCCAACGTGGCGGCACTGCTGTGCGGGCACTTCCATCTGGCCGGTTGGCAACCGTTCGGCCTGGCCCACGTCCTCACGGGCCCGGGCCTGATCGAGTTTCCGCACCAGTTCCGGACGCTCGAGGTCCGCTCGTCCGACGGCGCCATCCGCTTCGACACGCACATCGTGCCGGTGCCCGAGCGCGCGGTCAGAGGTACCGAACGGATCCGCTCGTACTTCTTCGGTCGACTCAGCGGCGGGCGCGCCGGTCGGATCGAGATGGTCGAGGGCCTCTGGGCCGCTACGTCGTGATCTGACTACGGGGCGAGCAGCTCGTCGATGACGGCCGCCACCCCGAGGCCAACCGGCTCGGTGTGGCGCCTGGCAGCCTGCCGCGCCCGCACTGAAGCCTCGCCCACGCAGACGCCAAGGCCTGCGAGCTCCAGCATGTCCGCATCGTTGTCCGCATCGCCGAAGGCGACGATCCGATCTGGCTCGATACCCATCCGACCAGAGAGAGCCGCGAGCGCCTTGCCCTTGCTGGCCTCGAAGTGGGCGAACTCGAGGTAGCGCGGGTTGCTGCGGACGACGTTCATCGACGTCGCGAACTCAGCCTTGAACTCCGCATCGAGCGAGTCCAGGATCTCCGGCGCTGCGATCGCCACGAGCTTGGTCGCCTGCCCCGCATGCGGCTCGAGGTCGGGCACCACGATCGGCTCGATTCCCGAATGCGCCGAGTACAGTCCCACCTCCCGGGTCAAGCGCTCGACCATCAGAACATCCTCGCGGTAGAGGTTGAGGTGCAGACCATGCCGCTTGACCGCGGCGATGACCTGCAGCGCCAGGGGCTCGGGGATGACCCGGTGCCACAGGGTCTCGAAGGACACCGGATCCCGCACCCAGGCGCCCTGGTACGTGATGAGCGGCTCGGTCACGCCCAGGCGCCGCGCCCAGGGCAATGCCGACCGGAACATCCTGCCCGTGGCGATCACGGTCCGCCAGCCCGCGTCGCGGGCCCGCTGGAAGGACGAGACGACGGCATCCGCCAGCTGAAGATCGGCGCCGATGAGGGTGCCGTCGATGTCGACGGCGATCAAGCCTGGCGTCAAATTGGCCACCTCGGGAACGCCCGGTGGCAGTGGATGGGGTCGATGGCTATCACGGGTAACTGCAAAGGGAACGATGCCGGAGATGACGCCGCAGCTCCGGGGCCCTATACTTGATGCCCGTGGCGCACAGCAGCGTGGTCTTCATTATCACCGGCCTTTCCGGGGCAGGCAAGACACAGGCGCTGCGCAGCTTCGAGGACATGGGGTTCTTCTGCGTCGACAACCTCATTCCCGCGCTGCTTCCACAGTTTCTCGAACTGGCTTTTCCTCGCTGCCCGCAGGTAGCGGTCGTCATCGACACGCGAGGCGGCGAGTTCTTCGACGATCTGCTCAATGTCCTCGAGCGGGTGGAGCAACGGGATCTTCCACTCAAGCTGCTCTTCCTCGAGGCCGCCGAAGACGTACTGTTCCGGAGATTCTCGGAGACACGTCGGCGGCATCCGCTGTGGGGCCACGGATCCCTGCTCGACTCCATCGCCGCCGAGCGCCAGAAGCTGGCCGAGATCCGGGCCCGGGCATCGGTCGTGATGGATACCAGCGACCTTTCGGCCCGCCAGTTCAAGGAGAAGCTGATCGCGAGCTTCATCTTGCCCGAGCAAGCGGACGCATCCATGCAGATCACGATCATGAGCTTCGGGTACAAGTTCGGCGCGCCGACGGATGCCGATCTGGTCTTCGACGTCCGCTTCCTTCCCAATCCCCACTACGACCCTGAGCTCCGGCCCTTCACGGGGATGGATCCGCAGGTGCAGGAGTTCGTGACCACCCATCCGGTCACCAAAGAGTTCCTCGCCAGGTTCCTCGATCTGGTCGAGTTCTTGATCCCGCACTACCGGCAAGAGGGCAAGACGCACCTCGCGCTGGCGATCGGATGCACCGGTGGCCGGCATCGCAGTGTCGCCATCTCGCATTATCTGGCCGAGTACCTGCGAGAGCTCTCCCACCCGGTCGTGGAGTTGCACCGGGACATCGAACGCCAGGCGGAGTACTACGCCACCTTGCCCACGATACGTCCCGAGCCGCTCGAGGGTTAGCATGCGCAACCTGGCGAGAGGGTGCAGGACCTAGCCGATGCGCGATCTGGCCAAGTGGCTGACGCCTGGCATCGGGGTCAAGCGGTGGGTGACCGTTTGCGGCCTCGGGGTGCTGGCGCAGATCGCCGGAGGCGTCCTTGTCGCCCTGGCCATCCATCGCGCCTGGCACTGGCACATGCCCCTGGACTGGGTGCTGTCGCTGGGCGGCGCAGGGCTCTTCCTCCTGGGTGCCTGGGTCGCGATCACGGGCGGACGGCGGATCGTCCGCGCCGTCGTGCGCGTCCTCAACCCATCCGACGGGCCGCGCCTCGTCGAGGCCTTCTACCGCAGCCGGTCGCGGCGCGGCGTGCGGGTCGTCGCGATCGGCGGTGGAACGGGCCTCTCGGCGGCTCTGCGGGGTCTGAAGGCCTACACCGACAACATCACCGCGATCGTGGCCATGGCCGATGATGGCGGATCTTCGGGCCGGCTGCGAGCCGAGCTCGGAGCCCTGCCGCCGGGCGACGTCCGCAACTGCCTGGTGGCCCTGGCCGGCGAGGAGCGCCTGCTGGCCGAACTCTTCAACTACCGGTTTCGCCAGGGCGGGCTCGAGGGGCACAGCTTCGGCAATCTCTTCCTCACCGCCCTTGCCGACCTGACCGGCGATCTACAGCAGGCGATCCGGGCCTCCAGCCGGATCCTCGCCGTCCGCGGGCAGGTCCTGCCGGCTACCCTGACCTCGATCGAGCTCGCCGCACAGCTTGCCGATGGCACGCTCATCCGGGGGGAGTCACGCATCTCGAGATCGCTGGCGCCGATCGCCCGGATCTGGTGCGAGCCCAACGCTCCCCCGGCCCTGCCCGAGGTGCTGGCGGCCCTGCGGGAAGCCGAGGTCATCATTCTGGGTCCGGGCAGCCTGTACACCTCGATCGTGACCAATCTCCTGGTCCCCGATCTCCTGGCCGAGCTACGGCGATCCCGCGCTCCCAAGATCTACGTCTGCAACGTGATGACCCAGCCTGGCGAAACCGACCATTTCACCGTCTCGGACCACGTCCGGGCCCTCCAGGCGATCGGCGGCAGGAATCTCTTCGATTACGTGCTGGTCAACCAGGACCCGCCGCAGCGCCTCCGCGAGCGCTACGGGGAGCAGGGCCAGCATCCGGTCGAGCTCGACCTCGAGCGCGTGCGCGAGCTGGGCGTCACGCCCATCGTCGCCTCCCTCATCGACGAGACCGAGGCGGTCCGGCACAACCCCGAGGCCCTGGGCGACGCGCTGATCACCTGGATCGACTCGCTGCGCCGGGATGGTACCGGCCGGCTCCCGCCGCTGGCAGACCGCGAACTGGCGACGCGCCCGCGTCGGTAGACCTTTTCCGGTACCCGGTCCCTCGGCATGGCCACGCCGCCGCGCGTTTCCAGGACGGGCCTCCGGATTTTATACTCACGCCTGATTCGTTATGAAGAATTGAAACTCAGGTAAACTGGACTATGAAGATAGTCATTCCCCGCGAGCGCCTCGAGGGCGAGCTCCGCGTCGCGGCCACTCCGGACACCGTGCGCAAGTATCGCCAGCGAGGGATCGACGTCGTCGTCGAGGCGGCTGCGGGAATTCACTGCGCGATCCCGGATAAAGAGTACGAGGCTGCCGGAGCCACGGTGACATCCGATACCGCCGACCTGTACCGCGGAGCGGCCGTGGTCCTCAAGGTCCGCCGACCTCTGCGCGAGACCGCGGACGGCATCGACGAGGTGGCCCAGCTTGCACCCGGCAGCATCCTGGTCGGCCTGCTGGACCCTTACCGCAACCGCGATCTGCTGGCCGCTCTCGCCGAACGGGGGATCACGGCCTTCGGACTCGAACTGGTGCCAAGGATCACCCGGGCCCAGACGATGGACGTGCTCTCGAGCCAGGCCAACCTCACGGGCTACCGTGCGGTCATGGATGCGGCCCACGAGTTCGGTCGGGCTTTCCCCATGATGATGACGGCGGCCGGAACCATCGCCCCGGCTCGGGTCATGGTGATGGGGGCCGGCGTCGCAGGCCTGCAGGCCATCGCGACGGCTCGCCGGCTCGGGGCGATCGTCTGCGCAACCGATGTCCGGCCCGCGGCCCGCGAGCAGGTCCAGTCGCTCGGCGCCACCTTCGTCATGATCGAGGACGCCGAGACCGCCAGGGCCGAGACCTCGGGCGGGTACGCCAGAGAGATGTCGACCGAGTACCAGGCCAAGCAGCAGGCACTCATCGCCGAGACGTTGCAGAAGCAGGACATCGTCATCTGCACCGCCCTGATCCCGGGCCGGCCGGCCCCGCTCCTGATCTCGGCGGCGATGGTCGCCCGCATGAAGCCGGGCTCGGTGATCGTCGATCTGGCGGTGGAAACCGGCGGCAACTGCGAGCTCTCCCGGCCCGGTGAGGTCGTCGTCCGGGATGCCGTGAAGATCGTCGGCTGGGAGAACGTCGCCAGCCGCATCGCGGTCGACGCCAGCAGCATGTACGCGCGCAACCTCCAGAGCTTCCTCGAGGTGCTGCTCGATCCCGCCTCGGGGGAGCCGCGCCTCGATTCGGGCGACGAGATTCTCGCCGCAACACTTCTCACCCGCGACGGCGCTGTCGTGCACCCGGCCTTCGCCGCCACCCTCCCCAGCGCCGTCAACTGACCGCTGGTCCGTATCCGAGGAGAATCCCTTGATCCCCCCGCTTGCCCTCGCCCTGCTGGCCCCGGTCGCCGCCGGCCTCGGCCCCAGCCCCGTGACGTGGGAGCTCACGGTCTTCGTGCTGGCCATCTTCATCGGCTACTACGTCGTCTGGCAGGTCACCCCCGCCCTGCACTCCCCGCTGATGGCCGTCACGAACGCCATCTCGTCGGTCATCATCGTCGGGGCCCTGCTCGCGGCGGGAGCCAGCCACGCCGCGGCCAGCCAGGGCTTCGGGTTCGCGGCCGTGACCCTGGCTGCGATCAACATCTTCGGCGGTTTCGCGGTGACCTGGCGGATGCTGGGCAAGTTCCGCAAGCGCAAGACCTGATGCGGACCCGCCGGATCCTCGCCCCTTCGAACCCTCTGGACACCCTGGGAGTTGTCAACCGTGTCCCCTGATCTCTCCGCCCTGCTCTATCTGACCAGTGCCGTCTGCTTCATTCTCGCGCTGCGTGGCCTGTCCCATCCCGAGACGGCGCAGAAGGGCAATGTCTTCGCAATCACCGGGATGGTCCTGGCCGTCGGGACGACCCTGGCGCAGCCCCGGATGCTGGCCTTCGGTCCCATCGCGGTCGGCATCCTGATCGGCGGGGCGATCGGGATCGCCATCGCCCTGCGCATCCAGATGACGGCCCTGCCGCAGCTCGTTGCGGCCTTCCATTCCCTGGTCGGCCTGGCGGCCGTCTGCGTCGCGACGGCTGCGTTCTTTTCCCCCGAATCCTTCGGGATCGGTACCTCCGGCCATATCCTCACCGGATCGCTCATCGAGATGGGCCTGGGTAGCGCGATCGGCGCCATCACCTTTACAGGGTCGGTCGTGGCCTTCGCCAAGCTCCAGGGGCTGGTCTCCGGCACGCCGCTGAACCTTCCCCTGCAGCACCCCCTGAACGCCCTGCTGGCGCTGGGGATCGTAGCACTCTTGCCGATCTTCGCCGCCGCGGGCCAGGCCTCGGTTTTCTTCGCCATCGTCGCGCTGGCCCTGGCCCTCGGCTTCCTGCTCATCGTGCCCATCGGCGGGGCCGACATGCCGGTCGTGATCTCGATGCTCAACTCGTACTCGGGCTGGGCTGCCAGTGGCATCGGCTTCACCCTCCACAACGCTCTTCTCATCATTACCGGAGCGCTGGTCGGTTCCTCGGGCGCGATCCTCAGCTACGTGATGTGCAAGGGCATGAATCGATCGATCTTCAACGTGATCTTCGGCGGCTTCGGCTCGGCGCCGGGCATCGGGGGATCCGGCACGAAGCGCGAGCAGCGCCCGGTCAAGCAAGGGAGCGCCGAGGACGCCGCGTTCATCCTCAAGAACGCCCAGTCGGTCGTGGTCGTCCCCGGCTACGGCATGGCGGTCGCCCAGGCCCAGCACGCCCTCCGGGAGATGGCGGACGTCCTCAAGCATCAAGGCGTGCAGATCCGCTACGCCATTCACCCGGTCGCGGGCCGCATGCCTGGCCACATGAACGTCCTGCTGGCCGAGGCCAACATCCCCTACGACGAGGTGTTCGAACTCGACGAGATCAACCGCGACTTCGCGCAAACAGACGTCGCCTTCGTCATCGGAGCCAACGACGTCACCAATCCCGCCGCCAAGACCGATCCGGCCTCGCCCATCTTCGGCATGCCGGTCCTCGACGTGGAGCGGGCCCGCACGGTGCTGTTCATCAAGCGCTCGATGGCCACGGGATACGCCGGAGTGGACAACGAGCTGTTCTACCGGGACAACACCTTGATGCTGTTCGGCGACGCCAAGAAGGTCGTCGAGGGGATCGTCAAGACCTTCGGCTAGACCCGCCCCCGGATTGAATGGATCGGGCCCAAGGAGTCAAACGGGGCCCGGTTGCGCAATACAGCGACCGCGCAAAGGGCCCCGTTCAAATTCAAGACGCCGGGGTTCAGTCCGTGAGCGCCCAGCCGTCGTCGGCCAGGCCGAGCTGCGCGTCGAAGTACTTGTAAGGCATGTAGAAGTAACCCTGGTCGCCGATCCCGGTGCCCCAGGAGTTGCGGATGATGATCTCCTGCGTCGCATCGTCGTAGCCGACCGCGACCACGGCGTGACCGCCCACGATCTGATCGTTGACGTTCGGAACCGGGATGTGGGTCGAACCGGTCTCGTACCACTCCTGGAAGATGTCGAACCCGAACGCCACCGGGTAGCCCGCGGCCAGTTCCTGCTTGAGCTCGGACAGCTTGGTCACCGCCTCCAGGCGGCCGCCGGCAAAACGCTCAGAGGCAATGTTGACCGCGTCACTCGGCGTGGCCTGGAGCCAGTACTTCATGAACCATGGATCGCGCTGCTGGGCGGGCGACGGGTAGGGATAGGCGGCCTCGGGCGGGACGCCGCCCGCGAGATCTTCCATGGCCAGGAATACGTGGCCACCCGAGTCCTGGCTGGTGGTGCCCATGAACTCGCGCTCCTCGAAGTACAGGTAGCCCGCCGAGAGCGGAACGAAGGCACTGGAGGAAGCCCCTCCCATACGGAGGTGCTGCAGCTCGCGGAACTCGCCGATCCCCTTGACCGTGGCGAAGGCGGTGCAGGAACCCAGGTCGCCCTGGTCGGCGATCGGGCTCATGAGCGGCCGCAGATCCACGTGAGTTGGCAGCGAGGCCGAGGCGTCCTGCACGTTGAACGCGGGGAGGCTGACCTGATCGAGGTCATCGACGATCGGAGCCGAGCCCCGGGAAATCCAGCCCAAGCCCCGGCCATACTGCGCCACGAGGTTCTGCGTGACCGCCGCGCTCGCAAACTTCAGGGTCTGCGCCTGTTCGATGCCGGGCATCGATGCCGTACCGCAGCCTGCCAGAAGGGCGAGGCCCACGGCGCCGACCATCAGCTTTCTCATACTTTGCAGAACCTCCTCGACTCGACCTGTAGCCTCTTGGTTATGAGAAGAAGCTCCCCGGAACTTGGTTGTGAACGGTTCAAGTTCATCCAAAGATGCGAATAAGATCCCGTTAGCACGACGCGCGCCAAGCCAGCAGCCGGGCCGCTGGCAGGCTCTATCGGCTCGCCGTCTCGAGCCGCCAGCTCAGATGGGACATCACCGTGGAAAGCGCGGCGAGCGCCGCCGTCTCGGCCCTGAGGATGCGGGGGCCGAGGCTGGCGTCGATCGCCCCTCGATCAGCCAGCCACTCATGCTCGGCTTCGGTCCACCCACCCTCGGGACCGACCAGCAGGGCGAGCTCGCGATCGCCATCCGCCAGCAAGGCCGGCAAGGGCCTGCCCTCGCGCTCGGTGCAAGCCAGCGCCTTGGCACCGGTCCAGGAGACCACTTTGAGGGAAACCGGATCCGCGACCTCGGGCACCACGGCGCGCTCGCACTGTTCTGCGGCCTCGCGGGCGATCCGCCGCCAGCGCTCGGGCTTGGCTCCGTTTGCGGTCGCGACCCCGCGCTCGGTCAGCAGCGGCACGACGCGAGCCACCCCAAGCTCGACCGCCTTCTGCACCAACCAGTCCTGCCGCTCGCCCTTGAGCACGGCCGCCAGGAGGGTCACCGAGATGGCGGGCTCCGGGGCACAGGGCGCCGCCTGGAGGACCCGGGCGAGGGCTCGCTCCGATCCGACCGAGACCAGCTCAGCCTCGCCGGCGCCCCCGCTACCGTCGAGCAAGACCACGCGCTGGCCAGATCTCAAGCGCAGGACCCGGCCAATCTGGTGGCACGCGGGCCCTTCGATCGCCACGAGCTCCCCCACCCCGAGGCCCCGCGGGCTCTCGAGGAAGAAGCGCGGCAGCCGCGTGGAGGCCTTCACGCGCCGGACCGCCAGCGTCCGATCACCGCTCCGGCAGCCCCCGGCCCCGGGGAGCGCCCTTGCCGGCGGGCGCATTGAAGAAGGTAGGATGCTCCCGGGCCACCCGCTCGATGGTCGTGATCGCGATCTCGGGATGCCGGGCCAGATCGAGCTCGCCCTGCCCCTCGACCACGACCACCGGCGACAGCAGGGCCTTCCGGTTGACCCGCATGACCCGCGCGCTCTGGCCCGTGGAGAGCAATACCTGGGAATTGACCGGGTAGGGGACGATGAACTTGAGGAAGGCCTGCACGATCCTGGCGTCGAAATGCTGGTTGACGCCGTTCATGATGGCCTGATAGACGACGTTGGGCGGCAAACCCTTCTTGTAGACGCGATCCGAGATGAGTGCGTCGTAGAAGTCCACGATGGACACGACCTGCGCCAGCTCGGCGATCTGGGGGCCCTTCAACCCCATGGGATAGCCCTGGCCGCCGAACTTCTCGTGGTGCTGGAAGGCGCAGTTGCGGATATCGTTGGTCGCCCAGGGATAGTTGGACAGGATCATGATTCCGTTCGCCGGATGCGTGGCCATGATCCGGAACTCTTCCTCGCTGAGCTTCTCGGGCTTGTTGAGGATCTCCTCGGGGACGAGGGTCTTGCCGATATCGTGGAGAAGCGCCCCGACCCCGAGCACGCGGAGACGCTCGACGGGGTAGTTCAGCGCGGTGCCCACGACGAGCGCGAGGCTCATCACGTTGGCCGAGTGCGCATAGGTGTACTCGTCGTACACACGCAGATCGATGAGGTTCTCGAGTAGCTCCTTGTGCTGGACGATCTGCTTGATCGTGGTCTGGACGGACAGATCCACCTGGTTGAAGTCGATCCGCGAGGAATGCCGCACCGACTCGGTGACGTGACGAACGATGTTGCAGTTGCGCTCGAGGACCTCCTCGCGAATGCGCTGCGGCTGCTTGAGCGGCTCGGGCAGCCGCTCCCACGAGGGCCGCCGCACCGGAACGGGCTGGCGGGGAGCCAGGGGCGCACCGCTCGCGGGAGCGAAGCGAGCGGGCGGGCTGGGGACTCGAAACGCGGCCTGCGGGGGTGCCACCGAGGGCGGCTGAGTGTATGGCCGGGGCGCGGTCGGCTCGGGGCGCGGGCGCGGCACCTCGGCCGGCTCGCGCTGGTCTCGCGGGACGGCGGGCGCGATGGCCGTAGCCAGGGCCGCGGACTGCGGGCTCGCCGGCACGAACTCCATCACCCGGATGCCGCCGAGGTTCATCTTCTGCAGGAGCGCGATGTGCTTGGGGGTCAGCGTCGTGCCGCTGTTCCAGATCATCTGCATGCTCATCGGGTGAAAGACGGGCTCGGCGAGCACCATCCCGGGGATGAGCTGATCGACGGAAGTGCGCTTCTCGATTGACATGCCAGCTTGCAGATTATAGCAGTTCAGGGTCGCGCCCCTGCTCTCGTCGGACCTGCCGTTGCCAGGCTCGCCCTGGTCCTGACCCCGGAAAGCGATGGGCCGCTGGACGCCGCTACCGGATCAGCGGGTCGCGCTCGTCGGGCGAAGTGGCGACGACGAAAGCCGCGAGGCCCGGCTCTGCATTGCGGGCGGCCTGGGCCATCGCCCAGGCGATCGCCCGGTAGGAGTCATGGCCCTTCTTGCCGCTCCGCAGCCGCGTCACGTACTGAAGCTCGGCGAAATCCATCTTGAACAGAGCACGGATCCGGTGGGCGAAAGGCAGGAGGTACACGGCGACATCCTCGCCGGCGATCGCGGCGACCTTGCGGGCCGCGCTGACGGCGGCCTCGTGCGCGGCCTCGATGCGGGAGCTCGTGCTGGCACTCGCCACGACCGGCGGCAACTGCAAGCCCGCCTCCAGGTCGAAGCGCTGGACCACCTGCTGGCAGCGGCGATGGCGATGCAGGTCCCGGAACCCACCCCAGTCCATCTCGATGTCGAACACGAAGCGATAGCCCGCCCGCAGCTCGCCCGGCGGCTCGTCATGGGGACCGGCATCGCCCAGGATGCCGGCCAGGAGGTCCTGGCGCTGCGGGATGGCCATGCCCCCTACGACCTCCGCCCAATGGCGGTAGGGCAGCCTGGCGTCCCGATAGAACAAGGTAGCCAGGATCTCGGTCTCGAGGGGCTGAAGGGAAACCAGCTCGACCTGTCCTGCGGCTCCGGCGGATTCGCGCCAGCTTGGCACCCGGGGGATTCCGGTGCTCCCGAGAGCGAGCGCGCCGGCAGCGCTCGACGGAACAGCCTCCAGTGCGGCGCGGGCCCGCTCGCGCACGTCCGCAGCGTATGCATGGGGATTGACGTGACGCGCCAGCGTCGGAACGAGCGGCCGGGGGTCGCTTCCGGAACCCGTCAGCTCGGCCCAGGTGGGATCCGCCGGGGCCCGGCAAGCCTCGGCCAGGCGCTCGGCCAAAAGGCGTAGCTCGACGTGGGGCGACACCGCCAGGCGGCCGATCGTGCGCTCCAGGGTGCGGATGCTCATCACCACCCCGAGGTTGGTGGTCGTTGCGACCGGCAGCAGGTAGCGGGCGACGTCGAAGGCCCGTGCCGCCAGCGTGCGCTCGTAGCGATCGGGCTCCATGCCGTCGGGCCGCGGGTGCTGGCGCATCAAGGCCGCCAGCTCGGCGCAATGGACGTCCCGGTATGCCGCGAGCAGGGCTGCCGACGCCCGGGAGAACAGATCCCGCACCTCGGCACGGGCCCGGGAATCGCCCCCAGCGGAGTCGACCGGGAACAGCAGCGGCACGCTCGAAAAGTCCTGATACCGCGTGGACTTCTGCTGCGCGTCCATCAGGCTCTCGTGCAGAACCTCGGCCGCAGCCAGCTCGGAGACGCCCTCCAGGCAGATGGCCACGTGGCCGAGGTCCGCGATGGAGGCATGGCCGTACTCGAAGTAGAACTTGTCGAGAAAACGCTCCGCCGAGTGCTCGTGCACCCAGCGGAGGGAATCCGAGATCGTATCCGGAGAGCGGCTATAGCGCGCCAGCGCGTAGGCCTGCGATTCCGGCGCAAGCGGCGGCAGCACGACCACCCGGCCGGCCGACAAGCCAACCAGCGCGGGAGCCTCGCCGGTCACGGTCAAGGCGACGCGGGCCGCCTGTTCCTATGCCTTGGCCTTGGTCTTGGTCCTGGCGCCGACGTTCTGGTACTTCTTGAGGAAGCGCTCGACGCGGCCTTCCGTGTCCACGATCTTCTGCGTGCCGGTGAAGAAGGGGTGGCACGCCGAGCAGATCTCGACCTTGATGGCACCGCGGGTGCTGCCGGTCTCGAAGGTGTTGCCACAGACGCAGGTAGCCATCACCTTGGTGTACTTGGGGTGGATTTTTTCTTTCATCTCGGGGCTCTCCAGGTAAAAGCAAGAATGCCCATTCTACAAGGGTCCCCCCCGGGGATCAAGGAAGCTCGTGCCACGGCCCCCTGGCCTGCCGCGGGGCCCCCATCCGGCCGGAGGCGGCATGGTAGAATGATCCGATTTCTTTGCTAGTACAGAGCGCCGTGCCAAGAGCACGTTCGACAGGACGATCGCATGCTCCAATTGATTACCAAGGTTTTGGGCGACGCCAACGAGCGCAAGATCCGCACCATCCGTCCGCTCGTGGTCCGGGTCAACCAGCTGGAATCCGAGTTCCAGGCCAAGACCGACGATGAACTCCGGGGCATGACGCCGATCTTCAAGGAGCGCCTGGCCAACGGCGAACGGCTCGATGCCTTGCTACCCGAGGCTTTCGCCACCGTCCGCGAGGCCGGCAGACGCGTGCTGGGCATGCGCCACTTCGACGTCCAGATCATCGGCGGGATCTTCCTCCACCGGGGCGAGATCGCCGAGATGCGCACCGGCGAGGGCAAGACCCTGGTGGCCACGCTTCCGAGCTACCTCAACGCCCTCGAGGGCAAGGGCGTCCACGTCGTCACCGTCAACGACTACCTGGCCAAGCGCGACGCGGAATGGATGGGCATGATCCACCGCTCGCTGGGCCTGCAGGTCGGCCTCATCCAGCACCATCTCAACTCCGCGCAACGCCGGGTCGCCTATGGATCCGACATCACGTACGGGACCAACAACGAGTTTGGCTTCGACTACCTCCGCGATAACATGGCCACCTCCCTGGAGGACTGCGTCCAGCGCGAGCTTCATTACGCCATCGTCGACGAGGTGGACTCGATCCTGATCGACGAGGCGCGCACTCCGCTCATCATCAGCGGGCAGATCGAGCAGAAGCAGGAGCAGTACCTCAAGCTTGCGCAGATAGCCCCCAAGCTCGTGCGCGACGTCGACTACACCGTCGACGAGAAGCAAAAAAACATCTCCTTGACCGAGGATGGCATCGAGCACGCCGAGAAATTGCTCGGGATCCACGAGCTCTACGACGCGAGCAATCCTTCGCTCGCGCATGACCTCACCAACTCCTTGAAGGCCAAGGAACTCTATCGCAGGGACGTCGAGTACGTCGTCAAGGTCAACCCCGAGACCGGAATCGACGAGGTCGTGATCGTCGACGAGTTCACCGGCCGCCTCATGCCGGGCCGGCGCTGGTCCGATGGCCTGCACCAGTCCGTCGAGGCCAAGGAGGCGGTCAAGATCCAGGACGAGACCCAGACCCTGGCGACGATCACGTTCCAGAACTTCTTCCGCATGTACGACAAGCTGTCCGGAATGACGGGCACGGCGGCCACCGAGGAGGCCGAGTTCGGCAAGATCTACGACCTCGAGGTCACGGTGATCCCGACCAACCGTCCCATGGTCCGGCGCGACCAGCCCGATGTCGTGTACAAGACGACCGAGATCAAGTTCGAGAAGGTCGCCGACGAGATCGAGTCGCTCCACGAGGACGGCCGCCCCACGCTGGTCGGCACGGTCAGCATCGAGAAGTCCGAGCTGCTCTCGGCGGTCCTCAAGCGCCGCGGGGTGCCGCACACGGTCCTCAACGCCAAGTTCCACGAGCAAGAGGCCCGCATCGTGGCCCAGGCAGGGCGCTACAAGGCCGTCACCATCGCCACCAACATGGCCGGCCGCGGGACCGACATCATCCTCGGGGGCAACCCCGAGAGCCTGGCCCTCGACCTGCTGCAACAGCGCGGCTTCCGCGGCCCCGAAGACGCCCCCGCAGAGGTGTTCGAGAAGGCCCGCCAGGAGGCCTACGCCATCTGCAACGACGAGCGCACCAAGGTGGTGGAGCGCGGCGGCCTGCACATCGTCGGCACCGAACGCCACGAGTCGCGGCGCATCGACAACCAGCTCCGGGGCCGCTCGGGGCGTCAGGGCGATCCCGGATCCACGCGCTTCTACCTGGCCCTCGACGACGACCTGATGCGCCTGTTCGGCGGCGATCGCATCGCCCGGATGATGGAGCGCCTCAAGGTCCCGGACGACGAGGCGATCGAGCACGGCCTGGTGACGCGGGCGATCGAGAACGCTCAGCGCAAGGTCGAGCTGTACCACTTCAACATCCGCAAGAACGTCCTTGAGTACGACGACGTCATGAACAAGCAGCGCGAGATCATCTATGCCGAGCGCCGCAAGGTTCTCGAGGGCGCCGATCTCCGCTCGAACGTCCAGGAGATGATGCGCCGCACGACGGACGCCCTTACCGACCAGTACGTCAATCCTGGCCTGCACCACGACGAGTGGGACATCGCCGGCCTGCGCCAGGCGGTCGGCGGCCTTTCGCAGCTCCTGGCCCGCAACCTCACCATGGAGGAGCTTCGCGGCCGCGGCGTCGAGGATCTCAAGGTCTACCTCTTCGAGCAGGTCACGATGGCCTACGACGTCAAGGAAGGTGCGGTCGGCGCCGACACCATGCGCCAGCTCGAGCGTTACCTGCTCCTGCGCATCATCGACCAGCGCTGGATCGACCACCTGCACGACATGGACGCCCTGCGGGAGGGCATCGGCCTGCGGGCCTACGGCCAGAAGGATCCGCTTCGCGAATACAAGCGCGAGGCCTTCGAAACCTTCCAGGATCTCCTCAAGAGCATCCAGCTCGACTTCGTCCACCAGGCCTTCAACGTCCAGCTGGTCTACGATCTCCCCCCGGCCCTCCAGCTACAACACATGCACGCCAGCGGGCCCGAGATCGACGAAGATCTGCCGGACTGACGGCCGCCCGGACAGCCCCCCGATCCGGGCTCGGCGGCCCCTGCGGCCAGCGGCCCGCCACGAACGGAAGCGCCCGAGCGGCCCGCTTGGTCGAACCGATTCCAGACGAAGATTTAATGCCGCCCCAAGAATGTCGGAGAGCGGGCCGGCTACAATAGCAACAGCCGAGCGGGAACGGCCAGTGCACGGTGAGGATCGATGACCATGAACATCCGTTCGGCCAGCGCGAGCGCCACGAGCCGCCTCGACGCCGCCCACCTGGGGCACGGAGCGCACAAGGCGCACCACCACCACGGCGGCGGTGGCAACAGCAACAGCACGACGGACGATCCGACGAATCCGCTGTCGCCCGACTACGATCCCACGCTCGATCCCAACTCGCCCTTTTTTGGCGGGGCCTCCGCATCGCAGACCTCCGGAGTCCTCGGCACCGATCAGCTGAGCCTGAGCCGCCAGAGCGGCCTCGCCGCGAGCTGAGCGCACGGCGAAGGCATCCTGGCCAGGCCCTTAGGCCTTTTGCAGTTTGAACGGGTCCCTCTGCGCGCTCGCTTCGCTGCGCAACCGGGCCCCGTTTGACTCATCGGGCTCGATCCATTCGAACCGGGAGCACTCTAGTCTTCTCCGTTTCTTATCCCGGATCTAAGAAAGATCCCCCTCCCTTCCCCGATATACGCCCAAGATAGGGATAGCGAGTCGGGCCGGAACGGCCAGAGGAGGGAACGGATGAAGATTTCGAGCCATGCGGCAGGATCAGTTCAGGGCCAGGCGCCGCGCCCTGCCGCGCAAGGCGCTGAAGGCAAGCCCAAGATGTCGTCCGACAAGGCCATGTTCTCGCGCCCCGAGAAGATCGCAACCGGGGTGGGTGCCGCCGTGGGTGTCGCCGCGGCAGTCCCGGTGGTCATGACGGGCGGCGGCATGGCTGCCGCGGAGCTGAGCGGCGCCGCACTCGCAGGAGCCATGGCCATCACCGGCGGTGCCGCCCTGGCGATCATCGGTACCGCTGCAGCCGTGGGCTTCGGCGTGGGCTGGGTCGTCGACAAGGCCGAGCACTGATAGCCTCTCGCAAGGACACAAGCAGAAAGGGCCCTCTGGATTGCTCCAGAGGGCCCCTTGATATTTCCCGGCAGCGGGCTATTTTCCCGGGCAGTCGCCCGCCAGGTATCGTTGCTGCTGACGCGTTTCACGGCCGTGTTCGGGATGGGAACGGGTGGGACCACGTCGCCTTGCCACCGGAAATCTGTAAGGGTGCCTGGCACCCTGAAGACTGCATAGGAAACTCGAGGATTGGTCCAAGTTGTCAATCACGTCCGCTCTGCGTTCGGCCTCGCGGCCTGCGCATTACCGTCCGTGTGACGGCGCAAAGAGCCGAGGTTAAGCCCTCGACCGATTAGTACGGTTTGGCTACAGGTGTTACCACCCTTCCACCGACCGCCTATCAACCCAGTGTTCTTCTGGGGGTCTTACCTGGTTGACCCAGTGGGGGATCTCATCTCGAGGTGGGCTTCGCACTTAGATGCTTTCAGCGCTTATCCGCTCCGGACACGGCTACCCGGCGTTTACCCCTGGCGGGATAACCGGTACACCGGCGGTCCGTCCGTCCCGGTCCTCTCGTACTAAGGACGGCTCCTCTCAAATCCCCTGCGCCCGTACCGGATATGGACCGAACTGTCTCACGACGTTCTGAACCCAGCTCACGTACCGCTTTAATGGGCGAACAGCCCAACCCTTGGGACGTACTACCGCCCCAGGTTGCGACGAGCCGACATCGAGGTGCCAAACCTCCCCGTCGATGTGGACTCTTGGGGGAGATCAGCCTGTTATCCCCAGGGTAACTTTTGTCCGTTGAGCGACGCGGGTTCCACGCCCACGCGTCGGATCACTAAGCCCGACTTTCGTCCCTGCTCGACTTGTAAGTCTCGCAGTCAAGCTCCCTTGTGCCTTTACACTCACCGGCTGATTTCCAACCAGCCTGAGGGAACCTTTGGGCGCCTCCGTTACACTTTAGGAGGCGACCGCCCCAGTCAAACTGCCTACCTGCCACGGTCCGGCGCCCGGATTACGGGTCGCCGTTAGGACCTAGATCTCGCCAGAGTGGTATCTCACCGGTGACTCCCTCGAACCTAGCGGCCCGAGTTCACAGTCTCCCACCTATCCTGCACAAGCGAGACCCAGATTCAATGGCAAGCTACAGTAAAGCTCCATGGGGTCTTTCTGTCCTGGTACGGGTAATCCGTATCTTCACAGATGATCCAATTTCGCCGAGCCCCTCGTCGAGACAGCGCTCAAGTCGTTACTCCATTCGTGCGGGTCGGAACTTACCCGACAAGGAATTTCGCTACCTTAGGACCGTTATAGTTACGGCCGCCGTTCACCGGGGCTTCGATTCGGCGCTTGCACGCCCCCTCTTAACCTTCCGGCACTGGGCAGGAGTCAGCCCCTATACGTCGCCTTGCGGCTTCGCAGAGACCTGTGTTTTTGTTAAACAGTCGCTTGAGCCCTTTCACTGCGGCCCTCATTCCCTTCGAGTCGCAAGGACTCCCCAGGATCGAGGGCACCCCTTCTTCCGAAGTTACGGGGCAATTTTGCCGAGTTCCTTAACGAGGGTTATCTCGCGCGCCTTGGTATACTCTACCAACCCACCTGTGTCGGTTATGCGGTACGGTCACCACAACTCTGGCTAGAGGCTTTTCTCGGCAGTGTGGTATCAGCACCTTCGCCCCCGTGGGGGCTCCCCGTCACGCCTCGGCTATAGCTCTGCGGATTTTCCTATCAAAGCCAACCTACACGCTTGGACGAGCACTTCCAGTCGCTCGCGTACCTAACCTCCTGCGTCCCCCCTTCGCTCGTAACGAGCTGCAGTGGCACAGGAATATCAACCTGTTCTCCATCGGCTACGGCTCTCGCCCTCACCTTAGGACCGGCTAACCCTGGGCGGACGAACCTTCCCCAGGAAACCTTGGATTTCCGGCGCATTAGATTCTCACCAATGTTTTCGCTACTTATGCCCACATCCTCACTTCCGCCTCGTCCACACCTCCTTACGGTGATGCTTCTTCCTACTGCGGAACGCTCCCCTACCAGTCTGCCTGAAAGGCATACTCCACGACGTCGGTGCGTAGTTTTAGCCCCGTGTATTTTCGGCGCAGGATCGCTTGACCAGTGAGCTATTACGCTTTCTTTCAAGGATGGCTGCTTCTAAGCCAACCTCCTGGTTGTCGCTGCGACCCCACCTCCTTAGTCACTTAACTACGACTTGGGGACCTTAGTCGATGGTCTGGGCTGTTTCCCTCTTGACGACGGAACTTATCTCTCGCCGTCTCACTGCCGGGCTCCACCCGCCGCCATTCGGAGTTTGACTGAGTTTGGTAGGACGATTTGCCCCCCGCACCCAACCAGTGCTCTACCTGCGGCGGTCAGCACCCGACGCTGACCCTAAAGCCATTTCGGGGAGAACCAGCTAGCTCCGAGTTCGATTGGAATTTCTCCGCTAACCACACCTCATCCCCCGGTTTTTCAACACCGGTGGGTTCGGACCTCCACGCAGTTTCACCCACGCTTCATCCTGGACATGGCTAGGTCACTCGGGTTCGGGCCTACCGCTGCAAACTATTCGCCCTGCTAGGACTCGGTTTCCCTGCGGCTCCGGGGATTACCCCTTAACCTCGCTTGCAACGGTAACTCGCGGGCTCATTCTTCAACAGGCACGCTGTCAGGCCATCAATGACCCTCCAACTGCTTGTAGGCTCTCGGTTTCACGTTCTATTTCACTCCCCTCCCGGGGTTCTTTTCACCTTTCCCTCGCGGTACTAGTTCACTATCGGTCGCCAGACAGTACTTAGCCTTACGGGGTGGTCCCCGCTGATTCACCCGGAATTTCACGTGTACCGGGCTACTCGGGTACCGGATCGGCAGATCGCAACCTGTCGCCTACGGGGCTATCACCCGCTATGGCTCGACTTTCCAGACGATTCAGCTAAATTGCGACTTTTTGACTGCCGCCTGATGCCGCCGCATCAGGTCACCGGCCCCACGACCCCACTTGCACAACGCCGGCAGGCTATCACGCACAAGCGGTTTAGGCTCTTCCCCGTTCGCTCGCCACTACTTGGGGAGTCGTTCTTACTTTCCTTTCCTCCGGGTACTAAGATGTTTCAGTTCCCCGGCTTGCCTCGACAAAGCTATGGATTCACTTTGCCGTCTCGGGACATGACTCCCGAGGGGTTTCCCCATTCGGATTCTCGCGGATCAACGTCTGTAGGCGACTCCTCGCGAACTATCGTGGCCTCCCACGTCCTTCTTCGGCTGCTGGCGCCAAGGTATCCACCGAAAGCCCTTTGTAGCTTAACCACATTGGCTCTTTCTTTCGATCTCATCCTTCAACGGAGCTTCGGACTCCTCCAGATGAGCTCGGCCCTTGGACCTCTGTTACATCCGCTCACGAATGAGCAGATCTACAGATTCCTCTTATGTCGCGATCTGGATAAAAGATCGCGACGCGCTTCCTATGCAGTTTTCAAGGTACAGAAACACCAGGGATTGAAAAAGCGCGGCGTTCCGCGCAACAGAGAGTCCATCCTAACCCCCTCCTCACTGCCTCGTCAAGCCGAATGTCTCGCACGCCTGTTACGAATTCTTGCAGCCCAGGGCGGTTCGACGGCTCCCGCGTCGACCGGAACGTCGTCGCGGATGAAGATGTCCGCCAGGATGGTGACGACGCAAGCCAGGACGATGAGCGAGGGGAGGGCGATCTCGCCGAGGTGACTCGCCACGAGATCGAAGTACCGGAGGAATCCCCCGATCATCAGGGCCCCGCCCAGCAAAGGCAGGACGATCGATCCAGCGGTCAAAAGACCTGCCAGGGGCTTGGCGTAGTTGAAGATATGATCGCGCCCCCCCCGGATGGGAATCAGCAGGCGCGAATCGCCCGGATGATAGTAGAAGACGCCCCAGATCCAGCGGGGATAAGTCCCGTCTTCCTCGTGCAACGGCCTGGCAGCTTGCAAGCTTTCGCTCCTCGCGAAGATCCGGCCCCGAGGGCTAGCTCCCCGGGCGTCCCACGCTCTCCTTATACCCCCTTATAATCAGGCCCATGTCTGCTCTGCTGGCCGCCATACTCTGGGTTCGCATCGGTGTGGCGGACGCGGCCCCCGCCCTGGCAGTGGGTACTGCCCGAGCCGCTCGCATCGTGGGCGCGAACGGCCTGGCCATCCCCCTGGAGCCGCGCGACCGCTGGGTAGCCAGGGCCGACGGCAAGGCCCTCCGGTTCGAGGGGCCTTCCGGTCAGTGGGTAGAGGTGACGGCGCCGGCACGGATCATCGGCCCCGGGCCGGTCTATGCGGGACGGCACTGGTACCGGGGTTCTCTCGAGCTTCGCGTGGGCCCCGCGCCCGCCGGTGAGGCTGCGGGATCGGTCGAGGTGACGGCCATCGACCGCCTGCCCCTCGAGCAGTATCTGCGCGGAGTCGTGCCCGCCGAGATGCCGTCCTCCTGGCCCCTGGCCGCGCTCGAGGCCCAGGCCGTAGCGGCGCGGACCTACACGATCGCCCACCTCGGGGACTTCGCCGCCCGCGGCTATGATCTCGCCGGCTCCGTTCTGAGCCAGGCCTACGGGGGGCTCGACGTCGAGGCGACCGCGTCGGACGAGGCGGTGGCGCGCACTGCCGGCGAGATCCTGACCTACGCGGGTGCGCCCATCAACGCGTATTACTGTGCGGCGGCCGGTGGCTACACGGAGGATGCCGCATCGGTCTGGGGATTCGGCCACAAACTGGCCGATGGCCGTGTGGTAGGGTACCCCTACCTCAAGCCCGTGGCGGACTTCGACTGGGCCTCGCCCCACTGGAGCTGGCGCACGCACATGTCCAGCCAGGCCCTCGCGCAGCGCCTCGCGGCTGCGGGGCTCGGAGCCGGGACGATCGACAGCGTGGCGATCGCCTCGCGCAGCGTCTCGGGCCGGGCCGCGTGGATCGCGATCGAAGGCCGGGCCGGCTGCCGCGAGGTGCCGGGCCAGGTCTTCCGGCTGGCGCTCGGCCTCCAGAGCACGCTCTTTTCGCTCGAACCCGCAGGCGACGGCTGGGATTTCGTCGGCCGCGGTTGGGGCCATGGAGTCGGGATGAGCCAGTGGGGCGCGTGGCAGATGGCGACGTGGGGCTTTGGCTTCCCGCAGATCCTGGCACACTACTACCCAGGCGCGCAGCTCTCCCCGTGGCCCGGGCCGCAGGGCGCCATCTCGCACAGGTAGGCGGCCCGGATATCCTTTGCAGCTTGAACGGGTCCCTCTGCGCGGTCGCTGCGCTGCGCAACCGGGCCCCTTTGGACTCCTCGGGCCCGATCCCTTCAAACCGGGAGCACGCTAGCCCGTTGCCTTGCGCACGGCTTCGAACGCCGGAAAGATCCATCCGTACGAGAAATACGCCACCCCGCCGACCTCGGGGAAGGTCCGGTCGAACAGGAGCCCCTTGAGGAAGGCGACCTGGGCACGCAGCGTCTGGTGGTGGTAGGGCGACACCATGGGCGTGCCTGGAGCCTCTGCCGTGAAGGAGGGCATGAGCAGGGGGCGCCGGGCAGCCGGAAGCTGGGCCACCGTGTCGTCGGCGATGCGCAGGGCCCGCCAGATGGTGTAGGTGCCGTAAGGCGCCGGGTAGTCGTCGAGGTAGAACTCGTAGCACATCGGTGAAAGCAGGTTGAACCGGTTAGCCCACTCGGCCGACTCCTGCACGCGGGTGTCGTTCTCGTGGAAGTAGTAATCCGGAAAGTACGCCGCATCGAGGAGCATGCGGCAGATCGGA